>DATDJN010000477.1:0-10527 GCA_036520515.1 Rhizobiaceae bacterium | reverse complement strand
GAAGGTCGCGATCGACGCCGGACCAACTTCGTCGGCCGGGTTGGCGACCTTCTCGCCATGCAGGATGGCGAAAGCGAAGACCAGTTTCACGATGTCTCTGACGTGGACCGCCGTTGCCGGTGCGCCACGTTCCTTCACCTTCGCGCACAGCCCGCGCAGATCCTCCGGCAGGATCTCCGGCAGCAGCCGGTTGCGAAACGCCGGAAGAATGTCGCGCTCGAAGATTGATCGACGCATGGCGCGCGTGCTGTCCGCCATTCGCGCTTCCTGAAGCCAGCGCTCACCGAACTGGCCGAAGCTCTTCGCCTCCTGGAGGCGACGCTTCTCGCGCTGCTTTTCCTGCGCCGGCGAGCGGCCCTCCGAAATGGCGCGTCGGGCATCGACCACCTTCTCACGCGCCCGAGCCAAGGAGAGCCCAGCGGGACCGTAGCGCCCCAGCGTCAATGTCTCCCGGCGGCCGTTCAGTCGGTAGTCTAGGCGGAACACGATCGCGCCCGAGGGCTGGACCACGACATACATACCGTCACGGTCCACGATCTTGTATAATTTCTCTTTTGGTCTCAGAGCCTTAATGGCGGCGTCGGTCAACATCCACACCCTCCAGATTGGTCACAATATGCCGGAGAGCGCCCGATTATACCGTCAGGCCAAAAACGGCCCCTCTTATCTGGTATTTCCCTGTATTTTCCGAGCATTAGGCCAAAAAATATACCGTCAGAAGCTCTCTTAGCCCTGACGGTATATGCGATTTTCGGCTGGGACAAGATGCACCATACCGTCAGCCATACCGTCATTCCGGGGGCTAACCCAGCGATAGATGCCGAAAGATTTCGAGACGTTTATTTATATATTTAAATCACTTATGTCGCATCATGGCGTATTTCTGGATACGCCCGGATGGGCAAAAATCATTCCCACTCGATCGTACCGGGAGGCTTCGAGGTCACGTCGTAGACCACGCGGTTGATGCCGCGCACCTCGTTGATGATCCGGGTAGCGGTGCGGCCGAGGAAGTTCATGTCGTAGGGATAGAAGTCGGCAGTCATGCCATCGACCGAAGTCACGGCGCGCAACGCGCAGACGAAGTCGTAGGTCCGGTAGTCGCCCATGACGCCGACCGTCTGCACCGGCAGGAGCACGGCGAAGGCCTGCCAGATCTTGTCGTAGAGGCCGGCCTTGCGGATCTCGTCCAGATAGACGGCGTCGGCCTTGCGCAATATGTCGAGCTTTTCGCGCGTCACGCCGCCGGGGCAGCGTATGGCTAGGCCGGGACCCGGGAAGGGATGGCGGCCGATGAACTGATCGGGCAGGCCGAGTTCGCGGCCGAGCGCCCTCACCTCGTCCTTGAAGAGCTCGCGCAGCGGCTCCACCAGCTTCATGTTCATGCGATCCGGCAGGCCGCCGACATTGTGGTGCGACTTGATCGTCACCGACGGACCTCCGGAGAAGGAAACGCTCTCGATGACGTCGGGGTAGAGCGTACCCTGGGCGAGGAAGGCCGGCGCGCCCTTGCCGTCCTCGGCGATCTTGCGCGCCTCGGCCTCGAACACCTCGATGAACAGCCGGCCGATCGTCTTGCGCTTCACCTCCGGGTCGGAGATCCCGGCAAGCTCGGTGAGGAAGAGATCCGAGGCGTCCACATGGACAAGCGGGATGTTGTAGTTGTCGCGGAACATCTTAACGACCTCGTCCGCCTCGTTGAGGCGCAACAGGCCATGGTCTACGAAGATGCAGGTGAGCTGGTCGCCGATGGCCTCATGGATGAGAACCGCCGCAACCGAGGAATCGACGCCGCCCGACAGGCCGCAGATGACCCGCTCCGTTCCAACCTGCTCGCGGATCTTGCGGATCATCTCGGCGCGATAGGCCGACATCGTCCAGTCGGACTTCAGGCCGACGATCTTGTGCACGAAGTTGGAGAGCAGCCTGGCGCCATCGGGCGTGTGCACCACCTCGGGATGGAACATCGTCGTGTAGTAGCGGCGGCTCTCGTCGGCCGCGATGGCGAAGGGCGCGTTCTCGGAGGTGGCAATGACGTGGAAACCCTTGGGCAGCTCGGTCACCCGGTCGCCGTGGCTCATCCAGACCGGGTAGCGCTTGCCGACTTCCCAGAAGCCTTCGAAGAGCGGGCTCGCCGCCTTGATCTCGACGTCGGCCCGGCCGAACTCGGCGGGGTGGCCGCCCTCGACCCTGCCGCCGAGCTGGTGGGCAAGCGTCTGCTGGCCGTAGCAGATGCCGAGGATCGGCACGCCCGACTGGAACACGGCCTCAGGCGCGCGCGGGCTGCCCTCGTCCGGAACGGAGGCCGGACCGCCGGAGAAGATGACGCCCTTCGGCTGCAGCCGCTCGAAGGCCTGTGCCGCGTTCTGGAACGGGTGGATCTCGCAGTAGACACCAGCCTCGCGGATGCGCCGCGCGATCAGCTGGGTAACCTGGCTGCCGAAGTCGATGATGAGGATGCTGTCGGGGTGTACGTCGTGCTTCATGGCGGGCATTTAAAGAAAGAAGTGAGTCGGTGCAATGGCTTGCGCCAAATCCATGTCAAAGTGATTCATGCGCTTCGGACTCCGCTACAACTGCCTCGATCGGCAGGTGAAGCAAGCTTCTCAAAAGCGGATTGTACCCTCGGCAATTCCCGCTTCCAGCTTCTGCACCGCAACGGCGAGCTTCTCGTCGACGATGTGCAGATACTCCAGCCAGTCGCCGATGTGATCGACGTCGGTGTCGCCATCCGAGATGCCGCGCAGTCCGACCAGCGGCACGCCGAAGGTCTGGCAGACACGCAGGCAGGCATAGGTCTCCATGTCGACCATATCCTCGGCTATGCCTTCAAAGGCCGTTCCAGCGATAATGGTCGCGCCGGTCGAGATCGTCGCCTCGTTCACGCCCGGAATGCGGATCGGCAGGGTTTGGGTGGCCGGCCGGTCGAGGAACGGCGTCACGCCCCTTTCAAATCCGAACGCGGACGCGTCCATATCGCGGTAGGTGACCGCAGTCACCTGATAAACCTCCGTGCGCTTCAGCCTGCGGCTGCCCGCCGAGCCGAGCGAGACGACGAGGTCGGGCGACGAACCGGCAGCCTTTGCTTCCCAGAGCGCCCTGGCAAGCGAGATACTCGCCTCGACCGGGCCGACCCCGGTCATCAGCGGCCGGAACAGCTTTTTCAGATGCTCGCCATATTCGGCGTCCGCCGCCATGGCGAAGAGGACCTTCTTGCCCGCAAGCGTGGCCAAAGGCGGCATTTCACCCCTCCATCCCATCGCGGCCGAGGATGGTCATCATGGTGCCCGTCATGGTGGCGACAAGTTTCGCTTCCTCGTCCGCCCCGATGGCATAGGCCTGTCCGTCGGCAACAACAATGGTGCGGCCGGGCTTGGTGACCGAACCCCGGAACAGGAAACGCACCCCCCTGCCCGGCGCCAGCAGATTGACCTTGAACTCGATGGTCAGTACGGCCGCGTTTTCGGGCATGATCGACAGCGCAGCGTAGCCGCAGGCCGAATCAAGCGCGGCGGAGATGACGCCGGCATGGAGGAAGCCGTGCTGCTGGGTGAGTGCCGCCGAGAACGGCATCTCGATCTCGACGATGCCGGGCGTCACCAGCGCCAGCCGTGCGCCGATCGTCGTCATGGCGTTCTGACGCGCGAAGGAGCCGCGGACGCGCTCCTCGTAGTTGGGATTGGGAATGATCTTCGCAGCCGCCACTGGCTTCGCCTTCCTGTGCCGGCAGCTTATGGCAAACAGCGACGTGGCGCGCAATCAATAATGTTGCACTGCAGCAAAGTCAGTTGAGGAACCATATCGACCCGTTGAGGAGCGACGCGAAGCTGACCCAGGCAGCATAGGGAACGAAAAGCCAGACCGACAGCCGATCGAGATTCCAGGCGGCGGCGATGAAGGCGAGGATGCAGATAAGGAGCGCCACGATGACGACAAGCGCCAGCCCGATCTGTTGCAGGCCGAAGAAAACGGGCGACCACATGAAGTTCAGCGCGAGTTGAACCCACCAAAGCTTCATCGCCGGACGGGATGGCCCAATCCGCCAGATGCGCCAGCCAGCGACGGCGATCAGAACATAGAGGACTGTCCAAACAGGGCCGAACAGCCAGTTCGGCGGATTGAAGGACGGTTTGGTGAGGGCCTCATACCACGGCCCCGGCGCGGTGAGGAAGCCGATCAGCAATCCGCCGCCGACGACCAGGAGAATGAAAGGTATCAATGCCCCGCGACCCGTCATGAATCCTCACCTGTTTTGCCAACACGTCCGCTATCTGAAACAGCGTGGTGGGAAATCAAGGGCTCAACCGTTTTTCCGAAGGGCAGCGAAATAGAAGCCGTCGGTGCCGCTCCTCGCCGGCGTCAGCGAAATTCCGCGTGCCGGGGCGATCCTCGCCAGATCTTCGCTTCCGGGAAAATGCTCTTTCCAGAGCGTGCGATGATCCAGCGGCGCGAATCCCGGCTCGCGTCCGAGGAAGGCATCGATCTGGCCGGCATTCTCGGCGGGGAAGACCGAGCAGGTGATGTAGACCAGGCGGCCGCCGGGTTTCACAAATAGCTTGGCGGCGTCGAGAATCGCCTTCTGCTCGGCCGTACGGACGTCGAGCTGCTTCTGGCTCAGCCGCCATTTCGCATCGGGCCTGCGCCGCCACGTTCCCGAACCTGTGCACGGCGCGTCGACGAGCACGATGTCCATGTGCCCTTCGAGCGAGGCGAGATCCCGAGCCTTCGAGACGACCTGGACGTTGCGGTTGTCCGATCGCTTCAGGCGATCGAAGATCGGCGCCAGCCGTGCCTTCTCGGAATCGTAGGCGAATATCTGACCCTTGTTCTCCATCGCGGCTGAGAGCGCCAGGGTCTTGCCGCCGGCGCCCGCGCAATAGTCGAGCACTTGCATGCCCTGCGCCGCGCCTGTCAGCCATGCGACCACCTGCGAGCCCTCGTCCTGCACTTCGAACCAGCCCTTCTGGAAGGCCGGCTCTGCCTGCACGTTGGGATGTCGGCCGGAGCCGTCGATCGGCGGGATGCGGATGCCGTGCGGAGCAATTGCGGTGACGGCCGCGTTCATGCCGGAGAGTTCGGCGAGCACCTTTTGCCGGTTAGCCTTCAGCGTATTGACGCGCAGATCGAGTGGCGGGCGGGCGGCGAGGCCTGCGGCTTCGGCGACCCAGTCCTCTCCGAAGGCGTCCTTCAACAGAGGCGTGCACCAGTCGGGACTGTCGGCCCGGATTTCGGCTGGCGCATCCTCCAGCCGGCGGGTACTCGCCAGGCGCATCTCTTCGTCGCTCAGAGGCTCCGGCGCGAACTTGTCGCCGCCAAGCGCCGCGTTCAGCCCTTCCGGCGTCTGGTTCCATTCGAGGAGCAGGGCGCCGAAGCCGAGTGCCCGCGGCGTATCGGCGTCGAGCAGCCAACCGGCCGAGCGCTTCCGACGCAGCGCGTCGTAGACGATGTTACCGATCGCGGCGCGGTCGCCGGAACCGGCAAAGCGGTGCGACAGGCCCCAGTCCTTCAGCGCATCCGCCGCCGGCCGGTGCCGACGCTGGATGTCCTCCAGCACGTCCATGGCTGCCGCCAGCCTGCCGCCGAGACGCATATCCTTCTCCGATGCCGGTTGCCCGAATGCCGGCCTGACTAGCGGGGCAGCAAGGCTATGGCAAGCGGTGACGGGTCAGGCCTGGATGACGACCACCCGCGTCCCGACCGGTGCTCGCTCATAGAGGTCGATGACGTCGTGGTTCAGCATGCGGACGCAGCCGCTAGAGACGGCATGGCCGATCGTGTTGGGCTGGTTGGTGCCGTGGATGCGGAACATCGTGTCCTGGCCGCCGCGGTAGAGATAGAGGGCGCGAGCGCCGAGCGGATTGTGCAGACCGCCGGAAACCCCGCCTGCGTAGCGCAGGTTGCGGGGATCCCGCTGGATCATGTTCTGGGTCGGCGTCCAGCCAGGCCACTCGGCCTTGCGGCCCACCCTGGCGCCGCCGCTGAGCGCAAGACCGGCACGGCCGACACCGATGCCGTAGCGGATGGCGCGGCCATCGCCCAGCACATAGTAGAGGCGCCGCTGCGGCGTGTTGACGACGATGGTGCCGGCGCTTTCGCCACCCGAATAGGCAACGTCCTGCCGCCTGAGTTCCGGCTTCACGCGGTCCAGCGGCATCGCCGCCAGGGGATGGCGCTCGTCAGGCCGGGCGGAATAGTTCGCGTAGTCGGATCCGGTCGAGCACCCCGCAACGAAGAGGGGCAACCCGAAGATGAAGCCACGGCGCGTGAGTTTCATTCCATTCCCCCTCGGGCTGTTGCACGTTACCGTTTGATAAAAATTTATGGTTAACGATTCCCTTCGGCCGGGGGGGCCCCTACGAGAACCCCCAGGATAGCGATCAAAACAAAACAGGCGCGGATGAACCGCGCCTGTTTCCGATTGAGTCGAATCTGCCTGTCAGACGAGATCGAACCGGTCGAGGTTCATCACCTTGGTCCAGGCCGCGACGAAGTCGTTGATGAACTTCGCCTTCGCATCCTCGCCAGCATAGACCTCCGCGAGCGCGCGCAGCACCGAGTTGGAGCCGAAGACCAGGTCGACCCGCGTGCCGGTCCACTTGACCTCGCCGGTCTTGCGGTCGCGCCCCTCGAACACATCCTTGGCCGGGGAGGTGGCCTTCCACTCCGTGGCCATGTCGAGCAGGTTCACGAAGAAGTCGTTGGTCAGCGTGCCCGGCTTGTCGGTCAGCACGCCATGGCTGGACCCGCCCGCGTTGATGTTGATGGCGCGAAGGCCACCGATCAGCACGGTCATCTCGGGAGCGGTGAGCGTAAGCAGCTGCGCCTTGTCGACCAGCAACGCCTCGGCGGGAACCGCATAGCGGGCCTTCTGGTAGTTGCGGAAGCCATCCGCCACCGGCTCCAGATAGGAGAACGACTCGACATCGGTCTGCGCCTGGCTGGCGTCCGTCCGGCCCGGCGCGAAAGGCACCGTCACATGGTGGCCCGCAGCCTTTGCGGCCTGTTCGACGCCGGCATTGCCCGCCAGCACGATCAGGTCGGCCAGCGATACTTTCTTGCCGCCGCTCTGGCCCTGGTTGAACTCGAACTGGACGCGTTCGAGAACCTTCAGCGCCTTCGCAAGCCGCTCGGGATCGTTGGCCTCCCACTCCTTCTGCGGAGCGAGGCGGATGCGCGCGCCGTTTGCGCCGCCGCGCTTGTCGCCGCCGCGGAAGGTCGAGGCAGAAGCCCAGGCCGTTCCGACGAGCTCGGATACGCTGAGGCCCGAAGCCAGGATGCTCGCCTTGAGCGCGGCCGCGTCGGCGTCGTCGATCAGCGGATGGTCGACCGGCGGGACAGGATCCTGCCAGATCAGCTCTTCCTTCGGCACTTCCGGGCCGAGGTAGCGGGAGCGCGGGCCGACGTCGCGGTGGGTCAGCTTGAACCAGGCGCGGGCGAATGCCTCGGCGAAGGCTTGCGGATTCTGCAGGAAGCGACGCGAGATCTTCTCGTAAGCCGGGTCGAAGCGGAGCGCCAGATCGGAGGTGAGCATAGTCGGCTTGCGCTTCTTGGACGGATCGTGCGCGTCCGGAATGACCGCCTCGGCGTCCTTGGCGACCCACTGGTGGGCGCCTGCAGGCGACTTCTCCAGCACCCAGTCGTACTTGAAGAGGTTCTCGAAGAAGAAGTTGCTCCACTGGGCGGGCGTCTGCGTCCAGGTCACCTCGAGACCGCTGGTGATCGCATCACCCGCCTTGCCGCTGCCGAAGCTGCTGGCCCATCCAAGGCCCTGCGCCTCCAGGTCGGATGTTTCCGGATCAGGCCCGACATTGTCGGCAGGTCCGGCGCCGTGCGTCTTGCCGAACGTGTGGCCGCCGGCGATCAGCGCGACGGTCTCCTCGTCGTTCATGGCCATGCGCTTGAACGTCTCGCGGATGTCCCTGGCGGAAGCCAGCGGATCGGGATTGCCGTCCGGACCTTCGGGGTTGACGTAGATCAGGCCCATCTGCACGGCGGCGAGCGGATTCTCCAGCCGACGCGAATGCATGTTGCCATCGGCGTTGTCGTCGGTGACGAGGACGGCCTCATCGGCCGGCTTTTCGACGCCTTCCGAGCCATGAGCATAACGAAGGTCGCCTCCGAGCCACGTCGTCTCGCGGCCCCAGTAGACGTCCTGATCCGGCTCCCAGGTGTCCTCGCGGCCGCCCGCGAAACCGAAGGTGCGGAAGCCCATCGTCTCGAGCGCGACGTTGCCGGTGAGGATGAGGAGGTCGGCCCACGAAATCTGCTGGCCGTATTTCTGCTTGATCGGCCACAGGAGCCGGCGCGACTTGTCGATGTTGACGTTGTCCGGCCAGCTGTTCAGCGGGGCGAAGCGCTGCTGGCCACGGCCGCCGCCGCCGCGGCCGTCGCCGACGCGGTAGGTGCCCGCGCTATGCCAGGCCATGCGGATGAACTGCGGACCGTAATGACCGAAGTCTGCCGGCCACCAGTCCTGCGAATCGGTCATCAGCTGGCGCAGGTCGTTCTTCAGCGCCTCGTAGTCGAGCTTCTTGAACTCCTCGCGATAGTCGAAATCCTTGCCGAGCGGATCGGACTTGGACGAATGCTGGTTCAGCAGGTCGAGACGCAGCTGGTTCGGCCACCAATCCCTGTTGGTCGTGCCCCCGGTCCCGTGTGCGACCGGACATTTGCCCGGGCCCTTGTCGTCAGTCTTAGCGTCCATCTCTGTCTCCAACAGCATTTCACCAACCGCAGCGGTGGCATGGCCGAAGGCGATGCCGCCGAGCACCGGTTCGGGTGATTTCTCGGTCATCCAGACGAGACCCGTCGAGGGGCTGCCAGTCTGGAACGATTCCAGATACTCGCTCCGGACGATAAAAACAAATTGCATTTCCTACTCGTGTTCATAATTTATGGTTATGATACGCCTGACCGTCAGACAGCTGGAATATTTCGACGCCCTTGCACAGACGCTCCATTTCGGCCGGGCGGCAAGGCTGGCCGGGGTAAGCCAGCCCGCCTTGTCGACGCAGATATCCGAGATGGAGCAGAGGCTGGGCTGCGAGCTCTTCGAACGCGGGGGAAAGAGCGTCCGGCTCACGGAGCAGGCGCAGGCGCTGCAGCCGCGGATCGAGCACCTGCTGTCCGAGCTGCGCGAGATCGAACGAATCGGCGGCCAGGGCATGGCCGCGATGGAAGGCCGCTTCCGGCTGGGCATCATCCCGACGATCGCGCCCTATCTTCTGCCGCAAATCCTGCCAGAGATCAGGGCGCGCTTCCCCAAGCTGCAGCTCGAACTGCGCGAGGCGGTGACGACCACGCTGATCGAGGAGACCGAGGCGCGGCGTCTGGACGCATTCGTCGCGGCGGGGCCGATCACAGCGCCGGCCCTGGTGACCGAGGAGCTGTTCGCCGACCGCTTCCTGCTTGCGGTGCCGGCCGACGACCCGGCCTTCGCGGCGCCGCCGGTGCCGCCGGAAAGCCCGGGGCTGGAGAGGCTGATGCTGCTCGAGGAAGGACATTGCATGCGCGAACAGGCGCTGGCGGTCTGCGGCAGCGTCAAGCCGGTCGCCATGGCAAGCTACGGCGCGACGAGCCTGACCACGCTGCTGCAGATGGTGGCGCACGGCATGGGCGTGACGCTGGTGCCGGAAATGGCGGCGACGGCCGCCGGCGAGATGCGCGACCTCAAGATCGTGCCCTTCGCCGAGCCGGCGCCGCAGCGCACGATCTGCCTGGCGTGGCGGCGCAAGCGGACGCGCCAGGAGGAGTGCATGGAACTCGCCTCAATCATCCGCCAGATGCACCGGCCAGGGAAGACGACACGCTCGCGCTGAGGGCATCGACCAGTGCCGCGTCCGCGGCCGAGCGCTGCCGCAGCGAGCGCACCAGGCAGGCCTGCGAGCGCAGGATGACGCCGTCGGAGAGGATCTTGAGATGGTTGGCGCGCAGCGTCGAGCCTGTCGTGGTGATGTCGACGATGACGTCGGCGGAGCCGGCGGCTGGCGCACCCTCGGTGGCGCCGAGGCTCTCGACGATGCGGTAGACCTGGATGCCGTGCTTGCCGGAGAAGAACTGCTGCGTCAGCCGCCAGTATTTCGTGGCGATCCTGAGCCGCCTGCCGTGGCGCTGCCGGAACTCCGCGGCGACGTCGTCGAGGTCGGCCATGGTCTCGACGTCGAGCCACGCGTTCGGGACCGCGACCACCACATCGGCGGGGCCGAAGCCGAGGCGCGCCTCGATCGCGGCCTTCGTCTCCCAGTCCGCGACATTCTCGCGAAGAAGGTCCTCGCCGGTGATGCCGAGGTCGACGCTGCCCTGGCCAATCTCGCCGGCGATTTCCGACGCCGACAGGAAGGCGATCTCGATGTCGTCGCGGCCTTCGATGCGGGCGCGGTATTTTCTGTCGTCGCCCGGCAGGCTGACGGGCAGGCCGGCTTTCGCCAGCGCTTCCAGCGACTGGTCCTTCAGGCGGCCCTTGGAGGGAATGGCGAGGGTGACGGTCATGGACGGCCCTGCTTTCTGACAGCCTGCGCCCCCTCCGCC
>DATDJN010000476.1:0-3912 GCA_036520515.1 Rhizobiaceae bacterium | reverse complement strand
CTGATTGACCATGAATGGGCGGTCACGGCCGACGATGTGCTGTGGCGCCGGACGAAGCGCGGGCTGACGCTCTCCAGGGAAGAGGCTTCGGCGCTGGATGAATACATGAAGGGAATCGCGCCCGGGGTGCACCACGCCGCGGCCGAATAGAGCGTAGAGCCGGAGTACAGGCCTGGGAGGAGGCGGAATGCTCGAACTGCGGAATGTGACGAAGACCGTGTCCGGCGTGGACCACATCCGCGACGTGTCGCTGAAGCTTCGCCATGGCTCGCTCAACGTGCTGCTCGGGCCGACCCTTTCCGGCAAGACCAGCCTCATGCGGCTGATGGCGGGCCTCGATGCGCCGACCTCCGGCACGATCTGGTTCGATGGCGCCGACGTGACCGGCGTCCCGGTGCAGAAGCGCAACGTCGCCATGGTCTACCAGCAGTTCATCAACTACCCGGCGATGACCGTCTACGAGAACATCGCGTCGCCGCTCCGCGTCGCTGGCGTCGACGGCGCAAGGATAGACAGCGAAGTGCAGCGCGCGGCCGCGCTCCTCAAGCTTACCCCCTACCTCGACCGCACGCCGCTCAATCTTTCCGGCGGCCAGCAGCAGCGCACCGCGCTCGCCCGCGCCAGCGGCAAGAACGCCTCGCTCGTCCTGCTCGACGAGCCGCTGGCCAACCTCGACTACAAGCTGCGCGAAGAGCTGCGCGAGGAACTGCCGAAGCTATTCGCCGAGGCCGGCACCATCTTCGTCTACGCGACGACCGAGCCGCACGAGGCGCTGCTTCTCGGCGGCAACACCGCGACGCTGTCCGAAGGGCGCGTCACGCAGTTCGGCCCGACCATCGAGGTGTTTCGCAAGCCGGCCGATCTCGTCACGGCCAAGACTTTCGCCGATCCGCCCCTCAACACGATCGTGCTGAGGAAGCGCGGATCGAGCTTCCTGCTGGATGGTGGGGTGGACCTCCCGGTGCCGGCTGGCCTCGCCGGTATTGCCGACGCGAGCTATACGATCGGCTTTCAGCCCCACCATCTCTCCTTGTCCCGGCCAAGTGCTTCCGCCGTTCCAGTGAGGGCGAAGGTCTCGGTCACCGAGATCACCGGATCGGAGAGCTTCGTGCATCTCGATTTCGCCGACGTGCGCTGGGTCATGCTCGAACACCGCGTGCTTTCCTTCCAGCCTGATCAGGAGGTCGAGGTGTTCATCGATCCGCGCCACATCATGGTCTTCGACGCGGACGGCCGGTCGGCCGCCCCGCGCGACAGGCTGGCGGCCTGAGGAGCGACGAATGGCGCGCATCGAGTGCAACCACATCCGCCACGCCTACACGGCGAGCCCGAAGTCGCCGAAGGACTATGCGCTGAAGGAAGTGCATCACACTTTCGAGGACGGTGGCGCCTACGCGCTGCTCGGGCCGTCCGGCTGCGGCAAGACCACGCTGCTCAACATCATCTCCGGCCTGCTGCACCCCTCGCACGGGGAGCTTCTGTTCAACGGCCGCGACGTCACCCATCTGTCCACGCAGGAGCGCAACATCGCGCAGGTGTTCCAGTTCCCGGTCATCTACGACACGATGACCGTCTACGACAATCTGGCCTTCCCGCTCAGGAACCGCGCCGTGCCGGAGGCGGACGTCGACCGCCGCGTGCGCGAGACGCTGGAGATGACCGGGCTCGCCGACATGGCCAAGCGCCGGGCGAGGGGCCTTACCGCCGACCAGAAACAGAAGATCTCGCTCGGCCGCGGGCTGGTGCGCCACGACGTCAACGCCATCCTCTTCGACGAGCCGCTCACCGTCATCGACCCGCACATGAAGTGGGTGCTGCGCTCGCAGCTCAAGCAGCTTCACAAGCGCTTCGGCTACACGATGGTCTACGTCACCCACGACCAGACCGAGGCGCTGACCTTCGCCGAGCACGTCGTCGTCATGTATGACGGCGAGGTCGTGCAGATCGGCACGCCCGCCGAGCTGTTCGAGCGGCCGAAGCACACCTTCGTCGGCTATTTCATCGGCTCGCCGGGCATGAACGTCATGCCCGTGTCGGTCGAGGGACGCAACGCCATGCTCGGCAGCCATACGATCGAGCTGCCCGGCGCACCGAAGCTCGGCGCCGCGGGCGCGATCGAGCTCGGCATCCGTCCCGAATATGTGCGCCTCGGCTCGACAGGCATGCCGGCGACGATCAGGAAGGTCGAGGACATCGGCCGCCACAAGGTGGTGCGCGCCAGCGTCGAGGGGCGCGACATCGCCGTGATCGTCGGCGAGGACATTGAGCTTCCGACCGATCCGAAGATCGCCTTCGACCCGGCAGGCATCAACCTTTACGCCGATTCCTGGCGTCTCGAGTTGGAAGGCTGAACGCCATGGACAAGCCCTGGAACAACAAGGCCTGGTTCATGGTGCTGCCGGTGCTGGTGCTGGTAGCCTTCTCGGCGATCATACCGCTGATGACGGTCGTCAACTATTCCGTGCAGGACACGTTCGGCAACAACGAGTTCTTCTGGGCCGGGACGGAGTGGTACCAGGAAGTTCTGGCGTCCGACCGCTTCTGGCAGGCGATGGGCCGCAATCTGGTCTTCTCCGCCATCATCCTGGGCATCGAGATCCCGCTCGGCATATTCATCGCGCTCAACATGCCGCGCTCGGGCTGGGGCGTGCCGACCTGCCTCGTGCTGATGGCCCTTCCCCTGCTCATCCCGTGGAACGTCGTCGGCACCATCTGGCAGGTCTTCGGGCGCATCGACATCGGGCTGCTCGGCTACACCTTGTCCAACCTCGGCGTCGACTACAACTACGTCAACGATCCGTTCGACGCCTGGGTCACCGTCATCCTGATGGACGTCTGGCACTGGACGAGCCTCGTCGTGCTCTTGTGCTACGCCGGCCTCGTCTCCATTCCCGACGCCTACTACCAGGCCGCCAAGATCGACGGCGCCTCGCGCTGGGCGATCTTCCGCTACATCCAGTTGCCGAAGATGAACCGCGTGCTCCTCATCGCCGTCCTGCTGCGCTTCATGGATAGTTTCATGATCTACACCGAGCCCTTCGTCGTCACCGGCGGCGGCCCCGGCAACACCACGACCTTCCTGTCGATCGACCTCGTCAAGCTCGCCATCGGAGAATTCAACCTCGGCGAGGCAGCGGCCATGTCGATCATCTACTTCCTGATCGTGCTGGCGCTGTCGTGGGTGTTCTACACCGTCATGACCAATTACGGGCAGGAGCGCTGAGATGGCGGACGGCAAGGAGAACGTCGCCGTGGCAGTCCGCACCGATCTCACAGCGCCGGCTTCCGCGCGCGGGGCAGGGCAGGATGCGGTAGCGCGCGCCATGCGCCGGCGCGGCGAGGCATCGCGGCTCTGGTGGCTGGTGCCGACCATCTACATCATCTTCCTGCTGCTGCCGATCTACTGGCTGGTCAACATGAGCTTCAAGACCAACCAGGAAATCCTCGGCGCCTTCTCGCTCTTCCCGCAAAACCCGACGCTCAGGAACTACGCGGTCATCTTCACCGACCCCTCCTGGTACAAGGGCTACATCAACTCGATCATCTATGTGGTGATGAACACGGTGATCTCGATTGCCGTGGCGCTGCCGGCGGCCTATGCCTTCTCCCGCTACCGCTTCCTCGGCGACAAGCACCTGTTCTTCTGGCTCCTGACCAACCGCATGGCGCCGCCCGCCGTCTTCGCGCTGCCCTTCTTCCAGCTCTACTCCGCCTTCGGACTGATCGACACGCATATCGCGGTGGCGCTGGCGCACTGCCTGTTCAACGTGCCGCTGGCGGTGTGGATCCTCGAAGGCTTCATGTCCGGCGTGCCGAAGGAGATCGACGAGACGGCCTATATCGACGGCTATTCCTTCCCGCGCTTCTTCCTGAAGATCTTCATGCCGCTGATCGCCTCGGGCATCGGCGTCG
>DATDJN010000475.1:0-5230 GCA_036520515.1 Rhizobiaceae bacterium | reverse complement strand
GCGAGCTCATGAACCCGCGGATCGTCGCGCTGGCGGAGGAAACGACGGTCAAGGAAGCCATCGACCTGATGGTCGCCCGCCGGATCAGTTCGCTGTTCGTCTCCCGCGACGGCAAGCCCGGCGGTCCGATCGCGGATTACGGCATCGTCACGGAGCGCGACGTGATGCGGCTCGTCGCGGCCGAGGGCGCCGCCTGCTTCGGCAAGCCGGTGGGAGGCTCCGCCTCGCGCCCGCTGGCGAGCATTGCGGGCCGGGCCTTCGTCTACCGCGCCGTCGGTCGCATGGACCGTCTGAAGATACGCCACCTCGCCGTGCGCGACCAGCGCGGGCGGCTCGCCGGCATCATCACGGCGCGCGACCTGCTGCACCTGCGCGCCGGCGCCGCCATCGGCCTGGACGACGCGATCGGGGAGGCTGGAAGCGCCGAGGCGATGGCGCAGGCCTGGGCGACGCTGCCGGCCGTCGTTCGCATGCTGAGGGCCGAAAATCTCGATGCGCGCCTTGTCGCCGGCATCGTCAGCGAGGAAATCCGCATCATGACCCGGCGCGCCGCCGAACTCGCGGAAACGGCGATGGCCGAGGCAGGGCGCGGCGGCCCGCCTTGTCCCTACGCCCTGATGGTCCTGGGCTCGGGCGGACGCGGCGAAAGCCTGCTCGCCCCCGACCAGGACAATGCAATCGTTTTCCAACGCGGCGAGCCGGACGGGCCGGAAGACCGCTGGTTCGCCGAACTCGGCACGCGCGTGGCCGACATCCTCGACGCGGCCGGCATCCCCTACTGCACCGGCGGCGTCATGGCGAGGAACGCGCCGTGGCGCGGTTCGCTCGCCACCTGGCATGACCGCATCGACGGCTGGGTGAAACGGGCGCGCGGCGAGGACCTGCTCAACGTCGACATCTTCTTCGACCAGCGCCCCGCGCATGGCGACCCGGCGCTCGGCATGGAACTCTTCGACCACTCCTTCGCCGTCGCCGCCGGTCGGCCGGCCTTCGCCAAGCTGATGGGCGAGAAGCTGTTCGACCGGGCGAGCCCGTTCACGCTGTTCGGCGGCATCCGCACGACCGGCGGCCGCATCGATCTCAAGCTGCACGGCCTGTTTCCGCTGATCACGGCGGCCCGCGCGCTGGCCATTCGCCACGATATCCGCCGCCGCTCGACCAAAGGACGGCTTGAAGGACTGGCCGAGCAGGGCCTCGGCAACGGCGAGGAGATAGCCGGCCTCGTCGCGGCCCACGGCGTTTTCATGGCGCTGATGCTGGAGCAGCAGGGCCACGACATCGAAACAGGCGTTCCCGTGTCCCACGGCGTCGAGATCGCCTCGCTGTCCCGCGTCCGGCAGGCGGAGCTGAAATCCGCCCTGGAAGCAGTCCAGACCGTGCCGGATTTCGTGCAGAACCTGATGTTCGGGTAGCTGAAGTCAGGCCGGTTCGTGCCTCGCGCGACAGCGGCGGATCGCTGTTACCCGAACGTCCTCGCCACCTTGGTCGGGCTGCGCGCGAACACCTCGTCGGGGACGAAGAAATCGCCGGCGAGCGGGCCTTTCGCGTTCGGGGCGTAGACGGAGAAGTCGGTGACGCCCTCCTCGCGCAGCACCTCCTCGTCGATGAAGAAGTTGCCCGTCGTCTCGCGCGCGGGACGGTTGAAGATCGCATGGGCGGCGTCGGCCAGTATGTCGGGCAAGCGGCTCATCGACGCGACGCCGTCGCCGCCCAGCAGGTTGCGCACGGCTGCCGTGTCGATGGCGGTGATCGGCCACAGCGAATTGACGGCGATGCCGTCCCTGGCGAACTCCGCGCTCATGCCAAGCGTGCACATCGACATGCCGAACTTCGCCATCGTGTAGGCGACGTGCCCCTTGAACCACTTGGCCTTCATGTCGAGCGGCGGGGCGAGGTTGAGGATGTGCGGGTTCGCGGCCTTCCTGAGATGCGGGATGCAGAGCTTCGACACCAGGAAGGTGCCGCGGGTGTTGATCTGGTGCATCAGGTCGTAGCGCTTCATTTCGGTGTCGAGCGTGCCCGTCAGGCTGATGGCGCTGGCATTGTTGACGCAGATGTCGATGCCGCCGAATGTTTCCACCGTCTTCGCCACGGCATCGGCGACCTGCTCCTCGTCCCTGATGTCGCAGAGCGCCGGCAGCGCCTTGCCGCCGGCCTTCTCGATCTCCTCGGCGGCCGTGTAGATCGTGCCCGGCAGTTTGGGGTGCGGCTCCGCCGTCTTGGCGGCGATCGTCACGTTGGCGCCGTCGCGCGCGGCTTTCAGCGCGATCGCCAGCCCGATGCCGCGCGACCCGCCGGTGATGAACAGCGTCTTTCCCTTCAGCGACATGGGCGCTCCTTTCCTCGATTCCGGCGATCCTTGCCGTTCGCACCCGCGCTTGCAAGCTGTCGCAGCGGCAGCGGCCCGACGAAAAAATATTTCGCCGCGACCCCCGCGCGCAAATCAGGCGACTCCGCTATCTCATAGCGCAACACCGTCCGCGCCCACGATTCCCGAGGCTCCCGCATGACTACCCTGGCCGTCGCGGTCTTCGTGCTCACCTATGTGGGCATGGCGCTTGGACGCGTGCCCGGCCTCGCCATCGACCGGACGGGCGTGGCGCTGCTCGGCCTCATCGTGCTCCTGGCGTCGGGCGACCTGACGCTCGACGAGGCCGGCGCCGCCGTCGACATGCCTACCATCGCGCTGCTTTTCGCCCTGATGATCCTGTCCGCGCAATTCGAGCACTCCGGCTTCTACTGCTGGGTGGCCAACCGCGTCGTCCACGCCGCGAAGAACCCGAAGACGCTGCTTGCCGTGCTGATTGCCGTGACGGGTACGCTGGCCGCGATTTTCACCAACGACGTGGTCGTCTTCGCGCTGACGCCGCTCGTCGCCGCCGGCCTGTTGTCCCAGAAGCTCGACGCGAGGCCCTACCTGATCGGTCTTGCGGGCGCCGCCAATGCCGGGTCGGCGGCGACGCTGATCGGCAATCCGCAGAACATCCTGATCGGCCAGGCCGGCGGCCTCGATTTCTGGTCCTATCTCGCGCTGGCGCTGCCGCCGACGCTCGCCTGCCTCGTCATCACCTTCCTGGCGATCCTGGCGACCTGGCGCCTGGCTCCCGCGGACGGGACGGTGGCAAACGACATGCCGAAGCCCGAAATCGACCGTTTCCAGATGGCGAAGGGGCTGGGCGCGGTGGTCTTGCTCATCGGCCTGTTCCTGACCCCGCTGCCGCGCGAGCTTTCGGCGCTGGCCGTCGCGGGCCTGCTGTTGATGTCGCGGCGGCTTTCCTCGCACACGATGATCGGCGCCGTCGACTGGCAGCTCCTCCTGCTCTTCGCCTGCCTGTTCGGCGTTACCGCGGCCTTCGCCAAGACCGGCCTGTCGCAGGACGGGCTCGCTTTCCTCGCCTCGCACGGACTGCTGCCCGACCGCCTGTCGGTGCTGGCGCCGCTGACGCTCGCCGCCTCGAACACGATCGGCAACGTGCCCACCGTCATCCTGATCATCGGGCTGATACCGGACCTGTCGGATGGGGTGCTGACGGCGCTCGCGCTGCTGTCGACCTTCGCCGGCAACCTGCTGCTCACCGGCTCGCTCTGCAACATCATCGTGGCCGAGCGGGCCGCAAAAGCCGGCACGCCGCTCGGCTTCGCCGACTTCGCCCGTTCCGGCATTCCGATGACGCTGGCCAGCATGGCGGTGACCGTCGCATGGCTGTGGGCGATGGGCCTCGTCCCCCTCTGACGGCCGCCTGCGCGGGCCGCGGGCGTTTACATCGTGCGCATCTGTTAGTTTAGTGGTCCAGGGGGTGCCAGGGAGCGGCCAGTGCAGAAGCCTGTCGACAAGGTGTGGGACCTGACCATCGCGCCCGACACCGTGCGCCTGATCATCGAGAAGGCCCGCGCGGTGAGCGCGGCCGTCAACGAGGATTACGAAGACGGCGCCGAGCACGAGGTGGAGCTCGACGACGACGCCCACGAGACGCACCATCATGACGGGTTGGCCGAGGAGGAGACCGAGGACCAGACCGCGCAGGAGCTGCGCCAGATCATCCAGGAACTCAACGTCGACGAAGCCGCCGAACTGATCGCCCTCACCTGGATTGGACGGGGCGACTATGAGGCGGCCGAATTCGCCGACGCCGTCGCCGAGGCGAGGCAGCGCAACTACCGCCCCGCGCGCTACCTGCTCGACATGCCGATGCTGGGCGACTGGCTGGAGGAAGCCCTGGAGGCGATCGGCGCGTAGGCGCAGCGACCGGCGCGCGTCGGCCGCTCCTCGATTGTGCAACCACTCGGGAGCAAAATCGTTGACAGGGATGGGCAAGCTATCGATCCCGCGACTGGCTTTGGCCATCACGATCTTCGGAATATTCCTGTTCCCCCCGACCACTTCATTTGCCGCAGAGAAGATCTGGCTGGAGAGACAGGTGGAGAAGCTGTTCTCGCCGCCGCGGCAGAAGGCGCAGAAACGCCGCAAGTCCCGCCCCGCGCAATCCGCATCCAGGCAATCCGGCGAAATTCGCCTGCCGGCCACGGCTCCCCTGCCGGAAGCCGCCCCGCCCCGGAAGGGAAACGTTCCGGAAGCGGCGCCTGCGAGCCGTCCGGACACCGCGGTTCCGGTACCCGGTGAGAAGCCGCCTCCGCCGATTGGCGAAACCCGTGCCCGGGATGACGTGCATCCGTCCGACGAGCCTCTGGACCACGCGCTGGCCGAGCCGCCGAAACCCGAATTCAGGCCGGGCCAGCCTGCTCCGGAGGCCGTCGGGCCAAGGGCCATGGAGCCGGCCGAGCCGGCTCCCCCGCCCGACCCGCGCTCAGTCCTGCGCGCCGACCCGTCAGGCAAGCTGCCCGCCGGGGAGGTTGCTTGTCGCAAGCGCCTGACGGAGCTTGGCGTTCGCTTTGAGGAGCAAAAGTCCGTGGGGGAGACGGCCGGCTGCTCGATGGCCTATCCTCTTGCGGTGAAGTCGCTCGGCAGCGGTATCGACATCGAGCCCGAGGCCGAGATGAACTGCGCCATGGCAGAGGCGGCGGCGCGTTTTGCCAAGGATGTCGTCTCGCCTGCCGCCGAGAAGGCCTATGGGCAGAAGCTGAAATCCATCTCGCATGCCTCCGCCTATGTGTGCCGCCCGCGCGCCGGCACGCAGAAGCTGTCGGAGCACGCCTTTGGCAATGCGCTCGACATCGCCTCCTTCACCCTTTCGGGGGGCGCCGTGGTCGGCGTGGAACCGCATCCGGACGC
>DATDJN010000474.1:0-5310 GCA_036520515.1 Rhizobiaceae bacterium | reverse complement strand
CAGCGCGGAAAGTACCGTCCCGGCGCCGCGCGGATGGAAGGCCGCCACCGCGCCCGCGGCCACGTCCACGGCGCATTGCGGCGCACGAATGCCGACGTCGACCAAGAGCGGCTCGCCGCCTGCCGCGGTCACCCGCTCGGCCAGGTACGCAAGCTCCTCGCCTTTGGTGTCCGCCGTGCCGACGACGTAGATGCGCTTCAACGCTTCCTCCGGGGCAGGCGTCTGACGCATGCCTGTCCGCCTGCAAGTCACGGCGTGGCGCCGCCCTTGCGTTTTTATGAGACACGCGTATCGTATTGATATGCTCGTCTCACGTCAATCCGATGTCAACGCCGAACGCGGTCCTGCCACGGGCCCGCGCGCCCGTACCGGGCGGCTGATGCTGGAGACCGCGATCCGGCTCATGCAGTCGGGCGCCACGCCCTCCGTCAGCGAGGTCGCGGAAGCCGCCGGCGTCTCGCGGGCGACGGCCTATCGCTATTTCCCCAGCCAGGCGGCGCTTGTCGGGGCGGTGGTGGACGAGGCGCTAGGGCCTATCCTCACCTGGACTTCTGCCTCGCAGGATCCCGCCCGTCGCGTCGCCGAGCTGATCGGCGCCGGCCTGCCGCGCATCGAGGCCTTCGAGGCGACCTTCAAGGCGGCGCTGAAGCTTTCGCTCGACCAGTGGGCGCGCGGCCGCGCCGGTACGCTTGGCGAGGAACCCGAATTCAAGCGTGGCCATCGCACGGACGCGCTCAAGGATGCGCTGGCGCCGCTCCAGGGGAAGCTTCAGCCAGAGCGGTTCGATCGTCTGGCCCAGGCCCTGTCGCTTGTGTTCGGCGTCGAGGTGCTCACCGTTCTCAAGGATATCTGGGGGCTGGGTAGTCAAGAAACGCAATCTGTGGCTCAATGGGCCGCGAACGCGCTCGTTCGAGCCGCGCTGGAAGAAGATGCAGCAGCAACGCCGAATGCAATGAAGCGAGCTTAGCGCATCAACTGGTTCGACCAGATTTTTGCCTTCCGATCGCGGCCATCGTCGGCTTGCGATCCCGAAATCGTGGCCGTTTTCCTGTCATCTGCCCCGAACCGAATGATATTGAAGCGTTTTTGCGCGAATTTGTGATCGGTAGTGAAATCGTTACGTCCAAGAAAGCTCTTGACGCAACTCGGCGATTGGTAATACCAGATTTAAGGATGGAGTGGATTGGGGTGAAAGAACCCCGAGCCATGCCTGAACTGGTCGGGGAGGAACCCGCCTCAAGCTGGGAATAGGAAGGCTAGTCGATCGCCGTCCGCAGGGAGCGGGCGGACATCAAGGGAGGAAAGTCAACATGCGCAGCAAAATGACCGGCATGCTTGCCGGTATCGCGATGACGCTTGCCAGCGGAACGGCGGCGTATTCGCAGGAACTGACGATTTTCTGGGCGGAATGGGATCCGGCGAACTACCTGCAGGAACTAGCCAACATCTACGAGGCGGAGACCGGCGTTAAGGTCACCGTCGAGACGACGCCCTGGTCGGATTTCCAGACCAAGGCCTTCACCGAGTTCAACGCCAAGGGCAGCGCCTACGACATGGTGGTCGGCGACTCGCAGTGGATCGGCGCCGCCTCCGAGGCAGGTCACTATGTGGACCTGACCGACTTCTTCAACAAGCACAAGCTGAACGAAACGATGGCTCCGGCCACCGTTAAGTACTATGCCGAATATCCGTCCAACTCCAGCAAGTATTGGTCCATCCCGGCAGAAGGCGACGCCGTCGGCTGGTCCTATCGCAAGGACTGGTTCGAGGACCCCAAGGAAATGGAGGCTTTCAAGGCCAAGTACGGCTACGATCTCGCGCCGCCGAAGACTTGGGCCGAGCTTCGCGACATCGCCGAGTTCTTCCATCGCCCGGACGAGAAGCGCTACGGCGTCGCCATCTACACCGACAACTCGTATGACGGCCTCGTGATGGGCGTCGAAAACGCCATCTTCTCGTACGGCGGCGAGCTCGGCGACTACGCCACCTACAAGGTGGACGGCATCATCAACTCGGACCAGAACGTCAAGGCGCTCGAGATGTATCGCGAGCTCTACGGCTTCACGCCTCCGGGCTGGGCCAAGGCCTTCTTCCCCGAAAACAACCAGGCCATCACAGAGAACCTGGCTGCGATGAGCATGAATTACTTCGCGTTCTTCCCGGCTCTTGTGAACGAGGCGTCGAACCCGAATGCTAAGGGCACAGGCTTCTTCGCCAACCCGGCAGGCCCCGGCGGCGAGCAGTTCGCCGCGCTCGGCGGACAGGGCATCTCGGTGATCTCCTACTCGGATAACCAGGAGGAATCGATGAAGTTCCTCGAGTGGTTCATCAAGGACGAGACCCAGAAGAAGTGGGCCGAACTGGGTGGCTACACTGCCAACAAGGCGGTGCTCGAGAGCGAAGAGTTCCAGAATGCGACGCCTTACAACAAGGCCTTCTACGAGACCATGTTCAAGGTGAAGGACTTCTGGGCCACGCCGGAATATGCGGAGCTGCTGATCCAGATGAACCAGCGCGTGTACCCCTACATCACCGCTGGCCAGGGCACCGCGAAGGAGGCGCTGGACAACCTGGCGGCCGACTGGAACGCCACGTTCAAGAAGTACAACCGCGTGCAGCAATAGGCGCGGGACGGATCGGAGGGGGCGGCGCCCGCCCCCTCCGTTTCTTTTTCAGCGGTCGGAAACTAGAGTACTGGGAAGGAACGGGCCTTGGCCACCGCAGTCATGACAACGCTGGATCCGAAGTCGCGCGCTGCATCGCGCGGCATGAGCGACATCGCAATCCGCAACCTCTTCATCATTCCCACGATCGCTTTTCTGATCATCTTCAACATCTTTCCGCTGCTCTATTCGCTCGGGTATTCCTTCACTGACTTCCGCGCATCCACCAATGCGCCGGCCAACTTCGTCGGGTTGCAGAACTACCGCGAGCTGCTCAACGACCCGTTCATCTGGACGAACTTTTCCATCACGGCGAAATACGTCGTCGTCTCGGTGACCGGGCAGGTGGTCGTCGGCTTCGGCGTGGCGCTGCTTCTCAACCGCGACATTCCCTACAAGGGCCTGATCACGACGCTGCTTCTGCTGCCGATGATGCTGTCGATGGCGGTCGTCGGGCTGTTCTGGAAGCTTCTCTACGATCCATCGTTCGGCATCATCAATCACGTGGTGGGACTTGGCACCTTCGAGTGGCTCTCCAACCCCGATGTGGCGCTCTACGCGGTAGCGATTACCGACATCTGGATGTGGTCGCCGTTCGTGATGCTGCTCTCGCTGGCCGGCCTGTCCGCAGTGCCGAAACATCTCTACGAGGCTGCCGCCATCGACCGCGCCGGAACGTTCTACACATTCTTCCGCATCACGCTGCCGCTGGTCGCGCCGATCCTGATGATCGCCATCATCTTCCGCACCATGGAGGCATTCAAGACATTCGACCTCGCCTACATCCTGACCAGCCAGCCGACGACCGAGGTCATCTCGATCCGGCTCTACAAGATGGCTTTCCAGGAGTGGCAGACGGGGCGCTCCTCGGCGCTGGCCTACATCGTCCTGATCATGATCCTCGCGATCACGAACATCTACGTGAAGTACCTCAACAAGGTGAAGGAGCGCTGAGATGGCTGCCGTCCAGACATCCGGCGAAAAGGCGCTCAACCGCGTCGCCATCATCGCCGTGCTCGTCATCACCCTGATCTTCCTGGCGCCGATCTATTGGATCGTCTCGACCTCGCTCAAGCCGCGCAACCTGTCGACGACGATCCCCCCGACGGTCGTCTTCACTCCGGAGATTTCGCCCTTCGTCAAGCTGTTTACCAAGCGCTCGCAACTGCGCGAACAGCCAACCCAGGAGGAACTCGACGCCGCCCCGTGGTGGGAACGGATCGTGCTGGAGGGCGGCGAGAAGGTCGTGCGCGACGGCAAGGGCAACGTGCAGTGGTCGGCTTATCCGAACCGCTTCATGAATTCGCTGATCATCGCGATCACATCGACGGTGCTTGCGGTCGGCATGGGAACGATCACGGCGTATGGATTCTCACGTTTCAAGGTGAAGGGAGAAGGGGACCTGCTCTTCTTCATCCTGTCGACCAGAATGCTGCCCCCCGTGGTGGTGGCGATTCCGATGTTCCTGATGTACCGCGCCGTCGGGCTGAACGACACGCATTGGGGCCTGATCCTCCTCTACACTGCCTTCAACCTCTCCTTCGCGGTGTGGCTGATGAAGGGCTTCATCGACGAAATTCCGAAGGAGTATGAGGAAGCGGCCCTTGTCGACGGCTACACGCGCATGCAGGCCTTCTTCAAGATCGTCATCCCGGAAGCCGCCACCGGCATCGCGGCCACCGCGGTCTTCTGCTTCATCACGGCGTGGAACGAATACGCCTTCGCCCTGATCATGACCAACCGCCGCGCCCAGACGGCGCCGCCCTTCATCCCCAGTCAGGTCGGCTCCGGCCTGCCCGACTGGACGGTGATCGCAGCCGGCACCTTCCTGTTCCTG
The DNA here is from genome assembly GCA_036520515.1 of Rhizobiaceae bacterium. GTDB lineage: Bacteria > Pseudomonadota > Alphaproteobacteria > Rhizobiales > Rhizobiaceae > Mesorhizobium_K. The sequence goes on along the minus strand of DATDJN010000474.1, from coordinate 810 downwards.
CTGCCGGTCGCGATCTTCACCTTCCTGCTTCGCAACCACCTGCTGCGCGGCATGTCCTTCGGAGCGATCCGCAAATGATCAGTAGCGCCAAACTGCAGCGCATCGCGGAGATCGTCATGGTGCTAGGCATCGTGGCGCTCTGCCAGCCATGGAACATGTTCCTCCATCGCTACGGCGTGACCATCATCCTGATCGGGCTTCTGACCTTCATGTTCACCAATTGGTTTGGCTCGGCCGAGGTCATCTCCGATGAGGAGAATGAGGGCGTCTTCGACGTGTCGGACCATCACGAAGGCCAGCGTGGGGTCGAGCCATGACCCAGATCGAGCTTCGCGGCGTCCAGAAGTTCTTCGGCGCCGTCCAGGTCATCAAGGACCTCAACCTCAGGATCGAGGACAACGAGTTCATCGTTCTCCTCGGGCAGTCGGGCTGTGGCAAGACCACCACGCTGCGCGCCATCGCGGGGCTGGAGACGATCGACGAGGGCGACATCCTCATCGACGGGCAGCCGGTGCAGCACCTCAAGGCAGCTGACCGGGACATCGCCATGGTGTTCCAGTCCTTCTCGCTCTACCCGCACATGACCGTCTACGAGAACATCGCCTTCCCGCTGCGTGCAACCCGCATGAACCGGGCCGAGGTCGACAAGGAGGTTCGCGAGATCGCCAAGGTGCTGCGCATCACCGACCTGCTCGAGCGCAAGCCCTCCGCACTGTCGGGCGGCGACATGCAGCGGGTCGCCATCGGTCGCGCGCTGGTGCGCCGCCCCAAGGCGATGCTCATGGACGAGCCGATCGGCGCGCTCGACGC
>DATDJN010000473.1:0-5104 GCA_036520515.1 Rhizobiaceae bacterium | reverse complement strand
ACGCGGCCGACGCCCCCCCCGCCTGACCTGAAACGACGGGACCGGCCGCACCCGCGGCCGGTCCCGGAACTGCGGAGACATCTTGTTGTCCCTCATCGACCATATCGCGCCGGAGGCCATCGCGCTGGGGATCGAGGCCGAGAGCCCGGAGCAGGTCATCCGCCTGCTCGCCGGCAAGCTCGAGGCGCTGGGCTATGTGAAGCCCAGCTACGCCGATGCGGTGGTGAAGCGCGAAGCGACCATGCCGACCGGGCTGCCGCTCGGCCAGGCGATCAACGTCGCCATCCCCCATACCGACCCCGAGCACGTGATCAGGCCGGGCGTGGCGCTCGGCGTGCTCAGGGCCCCGGTCCACTTCGCCAACATGGAGGAGCCTGACGAGAGGGTGCCGGTCGGCGTCGTCTTCCTGCTTGCCATCGACGACAAGGACAAGCAGATAGACATGCTCCAGAAGATCATGGAGACGATCCAGGACGCGGCGACGCTGGGCGGGCTCGCGGGGGCGAGGACCGCCGGCGAGGTCAGGTCCCTGCTCGGGGCAACTCCGTCCTGAACTGCGTAGACCAAGCTGAATACATGGGAGGAAAGCTCGGCATGGCCAGACAGAAGACCATACTTTTTGCATGCGGCACGGGCGTCGCCACCTCGACGGCGGTCAACGCCACCGTGACCGAGGCCATGAAGGCGCGCGGGCTGACCTTCAACGCGATCCAGTGCAAGGCGACCGAGGCGCCGAGCATGTCGGAGAACGCCGACCTGATCGTCGCGACGACGCCGGTCTCTTCCTCCATCACCATCCCGGTCATCAAGGGCCTCGCCTTCCTTACCGGCATCGGCAAGGACAAGGCGCTCGACGACATCGAGGCGGAGCTGCGCAAGTAGCGGCCACACCGCCTCCCGAACGAAAAAGGGCGCCTCGCGGGCGCCCTTTCCTTATGCTCTCTGGTCCCTCAGCGCACCAGCACGTTGCGGAACTGCCAGGGATCGCTTGTGTCGATGTCTTCCGGGAACAGCCCCGGCCGTCCCTCAAGCGGCGTCCAGTCGGTGTAGTAGCCGTTGACCGGGCCGAGGTAGGGCAGCTGCACTTCCAGGCAGCGGCGGTAGTCCGTCTCGTCGGCCTCGACGATGCCGGCCTCTGGATTCTCCAGCGCCCAGACCATGCCGGCGAGCACCGCCGACGACACCTGCAGGCCGGTCGCGTTCTGGTAGGGCGCCAGCTTGCGCGCCTCCTCCAGCGAGAGCTGCGAGCCGTACCAGTAGGCGTTCTTCTTGTGGCCGTAGAGCAGCACGCCGAGCTCATCGATGCCGTCGACCAGCTCGTTCTCGTCGAGCACATGGTGGACAGGCTGCGCCTTGCCCGCCGCGCCGAACATCTCGTGCAGCGACAGCACCGCGTCGTTGGCGGGATGGTAGGCGTAGTGGCAGGTCGGCCGGTAGCTCACCTTGCCGTCCTTGTCGCGCACGGTGAAGAAGTCGGCGATCGAGATCGATTCGTTGTGCGTGACGAGGAAGCCGTATTGCGGGCCCGGCGTCGGGCACCAGCTGCGCACGCGCGTGTTGGCGCCCGGCTGCTCCAGGAAGATCGCCGCCTTGCAGCCCTTCTTTTGCTTCCTGGCGTTCTTCGGCATCCACTTCTCGTGCGTCCCCCAGCCGAGTTCGGCCGGCTGCAGGCCTTCCGAGATGAAGCCCTCGACGGACCAGGTATTCCAGAACACGTCGAGCGGCTTCGGCTTCTTGGCGAGCTGCGTGTCGCGCTCGGCGATGTGGACGCCCTTGACGCCGGCCTTCTTCATCAGCTTTGCCCAGCCCTCGCGATCATCGACGGTCGGCTCCTTGAACTTCAGGCCGAGGTCGGTGGCGAGGTTGACGAGCGCGCGCTTGACCAGCCACGACACCATGCCGGGGTTGGCGCCGCAGGTGGAAACCGCGGTGGTGCCGCCCGGATGTTTGCGCTTCTCCTCGCGTAGCGTCTCGCGCAACGCGTAGTTGGTGCGGCTGGCATTGTCGGCCTTGGCGTCGAAATAGAAGCCGAGCCATGGCTCGACCACCGTGTCGACGTAGAGCACGCCAAGCTCGCGACAGAGGTGCATCAGGTCGACCGAGCCGGTGTCGACAGAAAGGTTGACGCAAAAACCCTGTCCGCCGCCCTTGGTCAGCAGCGGGGTCAGGAGCTTCTTGTAGTTCTTCTTGGTGACGCTCTCCTGCAGGAAGGCGATGCCACGCTCGTCGAGCAGCTTGCGGTTCTCGTCGCTCGGGTCGATGACGATCAGGCGGGACTTGTCGAATTTGAAATGGCGCTCGATCAGCGGCAGGGTACCGCGCCCGATCGACCCGAAGCCGATCATCACGATTGGACCCGTTATCTCGCCGTGAACCGGCCATTTTTGTTCCGCCATTTTGGGCAGCACTCCATTGCTGTTGATCTCGGCCGATCACAAAGCACATGGCCATGTCTTAATAAAGGGCGCGGACGCCGATTCCCGCCGATCCGCCCCTGGCCAGGGGCTTATTCGGTTTCAAATTTAGCCATCCGGCTACCTTTCTTGACATCCCGGAAGACGGGGCGCGTGCGCACGGTCGAGCTCGCGCCTGACACGACAGGGCATGTCGAGAGATGGGTTCGAGCCCATCGCAACACCTGGGCGCGTCGCCTCGACGCGCTTGGAAGCTTCCTCGAAAGGGATCTGCAATGACCAACAAGGCCACCGTCCACGGCGGCATCATCGAGCGCACCTACCCGAATTGCCGCGAGCACGTCTGGTCGGCCTGGTCGAGTTCGGCGGTGGTGATCGCAGCATGGATTTCCGCGTCGACAGCGGCGAACGCGCCTCGTTCCGCGACGCGAAGGGCGAGCCTGTCAACGAAACACGCTACTTCGAGATCGCCACGGGCGAGCGGATCGTCATGGCCTGTTCGATGGCGATGAACGGACGCATCCACACCGTCTCGCTCGCCACCGTCACCCTGGCCGACCAGGGCGGCGTCACCCGTCTGACCTTCACCGAGCAGATGTGCGTGATCCCGCCGAGCGACGGGACCGACGGTCGGCGCCACGGCTGGACGGAGTTGCTGGCGTCCCTGGAGGCATTCCTGTCCGAGGACGGGCGGCGGGCTAGAGTCGCGGCTTGGCGGTCGAGCCGCGCACCACCAGTTCCACCGGCAGCACCACCTGGCGCGGCGGGGTGTTCTTGAGCACCATCTCCGCCGCCAGCCGCGCCTTGCCGGCGATGTCCTGCGCCACCGTGGTGAGCGGCGGCGAGGTGCGCGCGGCCTCCTCGGTGCCGTCGAAACCGGTGACCGAGACATCGCCCGGGACGTCGATGCCCCGCTTCGCCGCCTCGGCCAGCACGGTGATCGCCTGCCAGTCGGACATCGTCATGATCGCGGTCGCGTCCGGGCAATTGTCGAACACGGCGGCGCCCGCCCGCGGATCGCCGGGCGTCGTCTCGATCAGCGGAATGGCGTCGAGCGAAAGACCGGTTTCCGCGAGCGCGCGGCGGAAGCCGTCCAGACGCTCGTGATCGAGCGCGAAACCTTCCAGGAGTTCGCGGTCGGTGCGGCCCGGCATGTGCACGATCGCCGGCCCCGCCGTGCGCCGGATCGACAGTATGGCGAAGCGCCGGTGCCCGAGCCCGGCAAGATGGCGCACGGCGGCGATAGCGCCCCCGCGGCCGTCGATACGGATGGAGTTGACCTCGGGGCCTGCGTCGCTGTCGAGGATGACGAAGGGCAGCCGCCGCCGCTTCGCCGAGGCGACCAGCTCGATGTCGGCCGCGTTGCCGAGGATGAAGCCGTCGACCAGCGCCTCCCGGATGCTGGCGATGCGGGTGTCGTCGGTGCCGTTGACCAGGCTGAGCGTCGCTCCCGCTGCGTCGCAGGCCTGCGCGGCCCCGAGCACCAGTTCGCGGCCATAGGGGCTGCGGACCGTGTCCGCGATCGAATAGGCCCCGGGCGGCATGAAGCCGACCGCGTTGAATTTCCCTTCCTTGAGCAACCTGCCCTTCGGGTCGGGGCCGCCATAGCCAAGCGCCCGCGCCACCGCTTCGACACGCTTGCGCAGTTCCGGCCGCACCAGCTCCGGCCGGTTGAAGACATTCGACACGGTGCCGCGCGAAACCCCGGCGGCGCGGCCGACATCGTCTAGCGTTGGCATTGCTCACCCATAACTCCATCTAGGGGATTTTTTGGAGCGCTCCAAGAATTTTCTTGACTTTGTGCCGATTTGCTTGAAATGTGCCATTGGAGCGCTCCAATACGCGCATTTTTGCGTCTTAAGCGCCTAACCATCCAGTGCCTGCCGACACGAGACTGAACCCAGCGCATCGCGCGTCTCTCTGGAGAAGGCCAATGACTGCGACCAAGACATCCCCGGCGACGCTCGTCGGGCAGACATTCGACTGCGACTTCGGCTCCTTTGTTCCGCGCCTCACTTTCCGCCCCGGTGCGGAACTCCGCGTTCAGGCGAAACTCGGCGACATCGATATTGACCAGCTCGTCAAGGCCGAGATCGAAGGGCTGCGTCCCGATCTCTTCATCGTGTCCTGGGTCGAGGACAACGGCAACTTCATCGTCCAGCTGCAGGATCACGAGAACGGCGTGGTCCACAATCATGCGCGGCTGGCGGACGGACAGGTGTTCCGTGCCGAGGGCAAGCTTCGGCCTGTCGCTTCGGCTTGAGGCGCTTGCAAGGCATGCCGGCCTGACAGTTCCCTGAGGGAGGTGACAATGGAATTCGCCTATGACAGCCACCTGTTCGCCCGCATACTCCTGACAATCGCCACGCTGGGTTACGGCCTCGTCACCATCAAGGCGGACTTCAACGCCACGCACGCCACCAACCCGCTATGGACGCCGCACGCCCGCTTCCATGTGGTTTGGCAGGTGCTGAGCTACGCCGGGTTTGGACTGATTGCGCTGGCATTGATCTGGATAGGCGGTCCGATGGAGACCGAACGTCTCTATTTGGCGGGAGCACTGGGTGTTTCCATGTACGGCGCGTTCTTCGCCGCGATGTTCTCGCGTCCCGTCTATGGCGGCGTGCTCTACGACGAGAACGGCTACCTGCCCTTCAAGGCGCCGTTCGGCCCGGCCGGTTGGAAATGGG
>DATDJN010000472.1:0-3721 GCA_036520515.1 Rhizobiaceae bacterium | reverse complement strand
CGTGACGCCGCCCGAGCCGCAGCCAATGTCCAGGACCATCCTGCCTTGCAGCGACAGGCCTTCGAGCACGCGGTCCACCTCATCGGGTCCGCCCGGAGAAAGGTAGCCGTCGCCCCAAAGCGCTTCCAGGAAGCGGATGGCATCGTCGTCATATTCGGGTGCGGCGTCTGCCGTTTCGATCATCGATCGCATCCCAGATGCCTGGCCTCAGTCAGGCGCAAAATGGCAGACAAAGCCTAACTCAGCTTGCGAAAATTGCAAATGCATTTGTTGAACATTCATTCAATATGGCTGGACAGGCGGCGTTTTGGCGTGCCAGATTTGGCGCCATCCAGTTCGGATCGCTGCGCTATGAAGACATGGGACGCTATCGTCATCGGCGGCGGCCATAACGGGCTCGTCAACGCCTGCTACCTGCAGCGCGCAGGGCTCGATGTGCTGGTCGTCGAGAAAAACGACTGGGTGGGCGGCGCGGCGGTCAGCCGGTCGCTGACGCCTGGCTTCCTCTATTCCAACTGCTCCTATGTCTGCTCCCTGTTCCGGCCCGAGATCATGCGCGATCTGGAGCTGCCGCGCTACGGCCTGCAGGTCATCGCCTATGAGGGCGGAGCGGTGTTCACCCGCGACGGCGACTATCTCGCCAACTACCGCGACCACGATGCGCACCGGCGCGAGTTCGCCCGCTTCTCGAAACGCGATGCCGAGGCCTACGACCGCTATGCGCGCGACGTGACCCGGCAGTGCCGCTTCATCCAGCCGCTCTTGATGCGCACCGCGCCGGACCCGACCAGCCTGAAGCCGCGCGACATCGGCGAGTTGATGTTCCTGGCCAAGAAGTTCTGGGATCTCGGTCCCACCCAGATGGCAGAGACGCTGCGCTTCTGGACCATGTCGATCTCGGATTTCCTGGACGAATATTTCGAGACCGACGTCATCAAGGCCAATTTCTCGATCTCGGGCATCATCGGCACCGCGCTCGGCCCAATGTCGCCCGGCACCGCCTATGTGCTCCTCCACCACTACATGGGCGAGGTTGACGGCTCCGTCGGCGCCTGGGGTTATGCGCGCGGCGGCATGGGTGCGATCACCAAGGCCTTGTCCGCGAGCTTCCAGGCGTCCGGCGGCACGATCCGCACCGGGGCGGAAGTCGACCATGTGCTGGTCAGGAACGGAAAGGCGACTGGCGTGGTGCTTTCCAATGGCGAGGAGATTTCCGGCAAGCTGGTCATCTCCAATGCCGATGTGAAGCGCACCTTCCTGAAGCTGGTCGAGGAAAGGGAACTGCCGGATGTGTTCCTGCGCCGGGTGAAAAACTTCAAGATTCGGGGCTCGTCCGGCAAGGTGAACATCGCGCTGGATTCACTGCCGGAATTCCCGGCGCTGCCGAAGGACTCGCCCTGCTATCGCGGCGATCTGCACTTTACCGATTCCGTCGAGCGGATGGAGCGCGCCTATGACGACTGGAAAGCCGGTCGCTGGTCGGCGGACCCGTTCCTCGACATGATGATCCCGACCACCCTCGACCCGACCATGGCGCCGCCGGGCAAGCACTTCATGAGCTGCTTCGTGCAGTACTGCCCGCCCAAGGTCGAGGGGCGCGACTGGACCGACGCCGACCGCGACGCCTTCGCCGAGACGGTCATCTCGCAGATCGCGGATTATTCGCCCGGCTTCCGCGACCGCATCGTCCACATGGAGGTGCGCACGCCGCGCGAACTGGAGGCCGAAGTCGGCCTGACGGAGGGCAACATCTTCCAGGGCGAACTTACCTTCGACCAGTTGCTCTTCAATCGGCCTGTGCCCGGCTACGCCCAATACCGCTCGCCGATCGGCGGCCTCTACATCTGCGGCTCGTCCACCCATCCGGGCGGCGGCGTCATGGGCGCGCCCGGCCGCAACGCGGCGGCCGAGATCCTGCGCGACCTGTCCAAGCCCACTCGCCACATGAGCCCCGCCCATGACGTCATTTGATGTTGTCGTGATCGGCGGCGGCCATAACGGCCTCGTCTGCGCGACCGTTCTGGCGAAGTCCGGCCGCAAGGTGCTGGTGCTTGAAGCGGCCTCCGAACTCGGCGGCGCCGCCCGCACGGAAGAATTCGCGCCGGGATTTAGCGTCTCCTCGATCGCCCACATCCTCAACCGCCTCCACCCGGAGGTCGTGCAGGCGCTCGAACTGGAAAAGCATGGGCTGGACTTCGTTCTTCCTGAAGCCATTCCATCGATTTCTTTGTCGGCTAAGGATGGTCCGCTGACGCTCGCCGGCGCCTACGGCGAAAACCTCGTCGGCGCCTCCCATTCCGAAGCTTCCGCCTGGAAGGAATTGCGTGCGCAGCTCTTCCGCTACGCCGGCATACTGAAGCCGTTCCTGTCGCGCCGCCCGCCAGACCTCAGGGGCGGCAACTCGCTCGCCGAGACCTTCACTCTCGGCCAGACGGCGCTGGCGCTCAAGAGGCTCGGCAAAGAGGACATGCGCGACTTCCTGCGTGTCATCCTGATGAACGTCGCCGACCTGCTCGACGAGCAACTGAGCGACGACAGGCTGAAAGGCCTGCTTGCCTTCGACGCGGTGCTGGGCAGCCATCTCGGGCCTCGTTCGCCGACCTCCCTCCTTGGTCTCTACTATCGTCTTGCCGGAGAGGTTGGCGGCCAGCCGGGCGCGCAGCTCGTGCCCAAGGGCGGCATGGGCGAAATCGTGGCGGCAATCGCCGCTTCGGCCGCCAAGGCGGGCGTTGTCCTGCGCACCGACGCGCCCGTGGACAAAATCCGTGTAACCAAGGGGCGCGCGACTGGCGTGTTGCTTGCGAACGGTGAGGAGATTGACGGAAATATCCTGGTGTCGGCCGCCGATCCAACCACCACCTTCCTGGATATGGTAGGCCCGCGCGAGCTCGACACCGGCTTCGTGCGCAAGGTGAAGAACATCAGGAATCGCGGGGATGCGGCGAAGCTGCATCTGGCGCTGGACCGGCCGCCCCGGTTTTCCGGCGTCGACCCCGCTGGGCATCGCGGCCGACTGGTCATCGCGCCCTCGGTCGACCACGTCGAGCGCGCTTTCAATCCTTCGAAATATGGCGAGTTCTCGCCCGAGCCGGTGCTGGAGATAACGCTTCCCAGCCTTGCGGATCCCTCCCTCGCCCCCGACGGCGCGTGTGTGCTTTCGACGGTCGTCCAGTTTGCGCCATACACGCTCAAGGAAGGATGGGAGGCCGGTAAGCCGAAGTTCTTCAAGGCGATCATGTCGGAACTGGAGAAACACGCGCCCGGTATCGGCAAGCTGACGCGCCACGTCCAGCTGCTCACGCCGCTCGACATCGAGCAGCGCTACCGCATGCCCGGGGGGCACTGGCATCACGGAGAACTGCAGGCGGATCAGATGCTCATGTCCCGTCCGGTGTTCGGCGCCGAGGGTTATCAGACGCCAATCGATGGCCTCTACCTCTGCGGAGCCGGCTCGCATCCGGGCGGCGGCGTTTCCGGCGTGCCAGGCCTCAACGCCGCCCGCCGCATCATGGCAGTGGAGCGCTAAGGTCATGGCAAAGACTGCGAAAAAGAGTTCGCCCTTTGCCGGCCGCATCGCTGCGCGCAACCATTTCCGCACGCTGCGCCTCGACACGCCGTTCCAGCCACGCATCGACGCGCTGATGAAGCGCAACGACTGGTACAACTGGGCCGGCTACCGGGCGCCGAACTCCCTTTGGGATGAAGAGCTTGAATATTTCGC
>DATDJN010000471.1:0-2453 GCA_036520515.1 Rhizobiaceae bacterium | reverse complement strand
CCCGGCAAGACCTATCGCCAGGATTCCGACGCCACGCACTCGCCGATGTTCCACCAGGTCGAGGGCCTCGTGATCGACAAGACCGCGAACATCGCCAACATGAAATGGGTGCTGGAGGAGTTCTGCAAGGCCTTCTTCGAGGTCCCGAGCGTCAAGATGCGCTTCCGGCCGAGCTTCTTCCCCTTCACCGAGCCGTCCCTCGAGGTCGACATCCAGTGCGACCGCTCGCGGCCGGGCGAGGTGCGCTTCGGCGAGGGCAGCGACTGGATGGAGATCCTGGGCTGCGGCATGGTCCACCCGAACGTGCTGCGCCATGGCGGGCTCGACCCGGACGAGTACCAGGGTTTCGCCTGGGGCATGGGCATCGACCGCATCGCCATGCTGAAATACGGCATGCCGGACCTGCGCGCCTTCTTCGACGCCGACGTGCGCTGGCTCCAGCATTACGGTTTCCGGCCGCTCGACATGCCGACGCTGTTCGGCGGGCTGAGCGCTTAAGTTTCCAAGGAAAGACCACGATGAAACTCACCCTTTCCTGGCTCAAGGATCACCTCGAGACCGACGCCTCGCTGGACGAAATCGTCGAGCGGCTGACCGCGATCGGCCTCGAGGTCGAACATGTCGACGACAAGGCGGGCCTGAAGCCCTTCGTCATCGCGAAGGTGCTGACGGCGCAGAAACATCCCGACGCCGACAAGCTGCAGGTGCTGACGGTGGATACGGGCGACGGCAAGCCGGTGCAGGTCGTGTGCGGCGCGCCGAACGCGCGGGCCGGCCTGGTCGGCGCCTTCGCCGCGCCCGGCACCTACGTTCCCGGCATCGACGTGACGCTGTCGGTCGGCAAGATCCGCGGCGTCGAAAGCCACGGCATGATGTGCTCGGAGCGCGAGCTGCAGCTTTCCGACGAGCACACCGGCATCATCGACCTGCCGCAGGACGCGCCGATCGGCACGAGCTTCGCCGCCTGGGCGAAGCTCGACGACCCGGTGATCGAGATCAACCTGACGCCGAACCGTCCGGACGCGACAGGCATTTTCGGCATCGCGCGCGACCTCGCGGCTTCCGGGCTGGGAAGGCTGAAGGACGGAGCGGTCGCGCCGGTCGCCGGCAAGGGCGACTGCCCCGTCAAGGTGACGATCGAGGCGCCCGAGCTCTGCCCCGGCTTTGCGCTCCGGCTGGTGAAGGGCGTGAAGAACGGGCCGTCGCCGAAATGGCTGCAGCAGCGGCTGATCGCCATCGGGCTCCGGCCCATCAACGCGCTGGTCGACATCACCAACTACCTCACCTTCGACCGCGGCCGTCCGCTGCACGTGTTCGACGCGAAGAAGGTGAATGGCGATCTGACCATCCGCCGCGCCAATGCCGGCGAGAAGGTGCTGGCGCTCGACGGGCGCGAATACGAACTGACGCCTGACATGTGCGTCATCGCCGATCGGAACGGCGTCGAATCGATCGCCGGCATCATGGGCGGCGAGCATTCGGGCTGCGAAGAGAACACCACCGACGTGCTCATCGAGTCGGCGCTGTGGGCGCCGCTCAACATCGCCCGCACCGGCCGCGAGCTCGGCATCATCACCGATGCGCGCTACCGCTTCGAGCGCGGCGTCGATCCGGAGTTCATGGCGCCGGGGCTGGAACTGGCAACGCACATGGTGCTCGACCTCTGCGGCGGCGAGGCGAGCGAAAGGGAAGTCGTCGGCTATGCGGGCTATACGCCGAAGCTCGTCTCCTTCCCGGTTTCCGAGGTGAAGCGGCTGACCGGCATCGAAGTGCCGAAGGCCGAGAGCCTCGCCATCCTCGAGCGCCTCGGCTTCGAGCCGAAGGGCGAGGGCGATGTCGTGGAGGTCGCCGTGCCGTCCTGGCGGCCCGATGTCGACGGCAAGGCCGACCTCGTCGAGGAGGTGATGCGCATCCACGGCGTCGACCGCATCGCGCCGCAGCCGCTCGGCACCCATGACGCGGTGAACGGCAGGATCCTGACCACGCTGCAGGTGCGCACGCGCGCGGCCAAGCGCGCGCTCGCCGTGCGCGGCATGATGGAGGCCGTCACCTGGTCGTTCATTCCCGCGAAACACGCCGAGCTGTTCGGCGGCGGGCAGCCCGAGCTGAAGCTCGCCAACCCGATCGCGGCCGACATGTCGGACATGCGGCCCTCTCTGCTGCCCGGCCTGGTCGCGGCGGCGCAGCGCAATGCCGACCGCGGCATCGGCGACGTCGCGCTGTTCGAGGTGTCGGGAACCTATGAGGGCGACGCTCCCGAGAAGCAGCGCCGTGTCGCGGCGGGTGTGCGGCGCGGCACCGCCAAGCTCGACGGCTCGGGCCGCGACTGGGCCGGCAATGCCGGCAACGTCGGCGTGTTCGACGCCAAGGCCGATGCGATCGCCGCGCTTGAAGCGGTGGGCGCGCCGGTCGACCGGCTGCAGATCGAGGCCGGCGGCCCGGCCTGGTATCAC
>DATDJN010000470.1:0-3608 GCA_036520515.1 Rhizobiaceae bacterium | reverse complement strand
TGACAAGCAATAGCGACTTCACCCAAGGATTGCGGAAATCATGGAAAATCAGTCGCTGATCGACGCCCTGGTGCTCGGCTTGCTTGAAGGGCTGACCGAATTCATCCCGGTTTCCTCGACAGGCCACATATTGCTTGCCGGCCATTTCCTCGGCTTCCAGTCGACCGGCAAGGCCTTCGAGATCCTGATCCAGCTCGGCGCGATTCTGGCCATCCTGACGGTCTATTCTGGGCGGCTCCTGAAGATATTCACGGATCTGCCGCGCGATCCGCGTACGCGCCGCTTCGTGCTCGGCGTGCTGATCGCCTTCCTGCCGGCCGCCTTCCTCGGCGTCGTCGGACACTCCTTCATCAAGACTGTGCTGTTCGAAACGCCGAAGCTGATCTGCGTCATGCTGCTGCTCGGCGGGCTGGTTCTCCTGTGGGTCGACAGGCTCGAACTCAAGCCGAAATACCACGACGTGATGGAATACCCGCTGTCGCTCAGCCTGAAGATCGGACTGTTCCAGTGCCTGGCGCTCATTCCGGGGACCTCGCGCTCCGGCGCGACCATCGTCGGCGCGCTGCTGATGGGCACCGACAAGCGTTCCGCAGCGGAATTCTCGTTCTTCCTCGCCATGCCGACCATGGCCGGCGCCTTCGCCTACGACCTCTTCAAGAACCGCGACGTGCTCTCGACCGCCGACCTGCCGGTCATCGGCGTCGGCTTCGTCGCCGCCTTCGTCATGGCGGTGATCGTCGTGCGCTACCTGCTCGATTACGTGTCGCGGCACGGTTTCGCGCTGTTCGCCTGGTGGCGGCTGATCGTCGGCGCCGTCGGCCTGGCGGCGCTCTATATCTGGGGTTAGCCGACCGCCATCACGCCCCGGCGCACGAGGTCGAGCGCCAGCACGGTGATGCCGATGCGGAACCATTTGCGGAACGTCGCCTCCGGCATGCGCTCGAGCAGGGATGTTCCGTAGAGGGTGCCGACGAAGCCCGAGACGATCATCGCCGCGACCAGCGGCACCCATTCCCAGAATGCGAATCCGGCGATCCCGAAGACGACGATCTTGAGCAGATGCTGCGTCGTCATGGCGACCGCGCTGGTGGCGATCAGCGCCTTGCGGTCCTTCTGGAGGAAGCGGGCGAAGAGCACCGCAACCAGCGGACCGGTCGCCCCGACCAGCATGGAGAGCAGGGCGAGCGCGACGCTGGCCACCGCAAGGCCCGCCTTGCTCAGCCGGTCCATGCCGGGGATCTTCGCCCAGGTGAGCAGCAGGATGAAGCCGCCGAGGACGAGCTTCAGCAGCGCATCGGGAAGCTGGACCACCAGGAACACGCCGGCGATCGCGCCGACGACGCTGCCGGCGATGAAAGGCCTGGCGATGTCCATGCGCACGAAGGCGCGCTGATGCCAGGCTCGGCCGGTGTTGGAGCCGAGCTGCACGGCGCCGTGGACGGGAATCAGCGAGGCGACGGGCACGAACAGTCCCATCAGCGCAAGCATGGCTATGCCGCCGCCGATGCCGAAGGCGGCGGTGATCGCGGAGGTGAAGCAGCTCGCGACGACAAGCAGCGCCGCCACCCAGGGCTCCATGCCGGCCGGCAGGAGAGCGGCAAGCACGTCCACCTGGGCTGAATGCCCTAAACTTCGCTCTTGTTGGTGAACTGGCCGGCCGGGCGGTAGCGCCAGAGGTAGCTCGGCAGAACCGCCGCGGTCGACTGTGGTTGCATGCCGAGGCCGGCGAAGGTGTGGCGGGCATGCTCGGCATGCGCGGAGACCACGTTGTCGGTCTTCAGGAGCGTCACCTGGTCGCGCGTCAGAAGCGGCTTCGGCAGCATGCCCAGGATGGCGCCCTGGATCTCCGCCGCCCACCATGGCACCGGCACGAAGAGCCGCTTGCGATCGATGATCTCCAGCATCTGCTCCATGCATTGCCGGAAGGTGAGCACGTTCGGGCCGCCGAGTTCGTAGACATGGCCGCCCTTGACGTCGCCGTCGACCGAGCGCGCGATGGCTTCCGCGACGTCGCCGACGAAGACCGGCTGGAACCTGGTCTTGCCGCCGCCGATCAGCGGCAGGACGGGCGAATAGCGCGCCATGTCGGCGAAGCGGTTGAAGAACTGGTCCTCGGGACCGAACACGATGGAGGGGCGGAAGACAACCGCGTCCTCGACCGTGTCGAACACCGCCTTCTCGCCGGCCGCCTTGCTGCGGGCATAGGCGGAGGCCGAATTCGCGTCGGCCCCGATCGCCGAGCCGTGCGTCAACTTCGCGCCGACGGCGCGGGCGGCTTCCGCGACGTTCCTGGCGCCGTCCGCCTGTACGGCCGAAAAGGTCTGCGCGCCGGACTTGTGGAGGATGCCGACGAGGTTGATGACGTGGGCGGCGCCCTCGACCGCGCGGTCGACAGACCAGCGGACGCGCAGGTTGGCCTGCACCGGCTGGATCTGGCCGACATTGCCGAGGGGCTGCACGTGGCCGGCAAGCTCGGGCCTGCGGGTGGCGACGCGAATCAGGTAGCCGCGCTTGGCGAGCGCGCGCACGACGTGGCGGCCAATGAAGCCCGAGCCTCCGAACACGGTGACGAGTTTCGGGGTCTCGAGGATTTCGGTCATGGCTGGCTCCGGTACGCCCTTGGACGCTTGGTTCTGGAGCCCGTCTCATAGTCGCTTTTGCGGGAAAGGCAAAGGTGCCGGCAGGTCAAGGCCTGCCGGCGGCCAATCCCCGGCGGGAGGTCAGAACTCCCGGCCGAGCCTGGCGTCGACCGAATGGCGGTTGCCGCCGCGGATCGCGAAGAAAAGGAAGATGGCGGCCCAGAGGATCGACTTCTCGGCCCCGGCAAAACCTTCGCTGCGCACGATCCAGTGGAAATAGACGGTGACGAGGAGCACGAACATGGCGGCGAAGGAAGCCGGCCTCGTGAGAAGGCCTATGGCGATCAGCATGCCGCCGAAGAATTCGGTCGCCGCCAGCAGAGGCGACCAGAACACGCCCGGATAGAAGCCGAGGCTTTCCACCATGCCCGCCGCGCCGAAGGGATTCGTGATCTTGCCCCAACCGTGGGTGACGAGCGCGAGGCCCGCAACGACCCGCAGCAGCGTCTCGCCCCCCTCGCGCAGCGAGGCGTAGACGCCTCCGAGCGCCGGGATGATGAGGCGGGTTTGGGGTTCTTTGTACGTAGCGTCGGCCATTCAGTGCTCCTGGTGTTGTCTGCGCGCGCAAACCGCTGGTACGGCCGATCACGGTCAAGTCAAGAAACTTTGAATCGTTTGCGGCGGACGCTGCGGAAGCCGCTTCCGCAAGGCTTGAGCCAGGCACGCGGCAGGAACGCGAATACCCCGCCAAAGGGGGGGCGGCGGCTGTATCAGGCCCGCTCGGCGAAGGCCGCGATGCGCCGGGCGACGTCGGTGGGAACGTCGATGCCGAGCGCCTTGGCGAGCATGCCGGCCTTGCCCGTGGATCGGCCGGGAATGTGGACGTGATGGTCGAAGGCGAGGCGGTCGAGCTGCTCCTTCAGCCGCGTCGCGAAATCGGGGTCGATCAGCTTCGGATCGATGGCGAGCACGAAGAGCCCGGTTCCGGGGCTTTCATGGCCTTCCGAGAAGGACGCCGCGTCGAGCGAC
>DATDJN010000469.1:0-19704 GCA_036520515.1 Rhizobiaceae bacterium | reverse complement strand
GGTTTTCGTCCATTTCTGATCCGGTCCGGCCAACAGGATTCTCCAAACATGCGGATACTCGTCGTCGAGGATGACAAGGAGCTGAACCGCCAGGTCTCGGAGGCGCTGACGGATGCCGGCTATGTCGTCGACAAGGCTTTCGACGGCGAGGAAGGGCATTATCTCGGCGACACCGAGCCCTACGACGCGGTCGTGCTCGACATCGGTCTGCCGCAGATGGACGGCATCAGCGTCGTCGAGCGCTGGCGGCGCGACGGCAAGAAGATGCCGGTGCTGATGCTGACCGCGCGCGACCGCTGGAGCGACAAGGTTTCCGGCATCGACGCCGGCGCCGACGACTATGTCACCAAGCCGTTCCACATCGAGGAGGTGCTGGCGCGTGTCAGGGCGCTGATCCGGCGCGCGGCCGGCCATGCCTCGTCGGAGCTGACCTGCGGGCCGCTGAGGCTCGACACCAAGGCGTCGAAGGCCGACGTCAACGGCACGCCGCTGAAGCTGACCTCGCACGAGTTCCGGCTGCTCGCCTACCTGATGCACCATATGGGCGAGGTGGTGTCGCGCACGGAGCTGGTCGAGCATCTCTACGACCAGGACTTCGACAGGGATTCGAACACGATCGAGGTGTTCGTCGGCCGTCTCAGGAAGAAGATGGGCGTCGACATGATCGAGACGGTGCGCGGCATGGGCTACCGCATGCGCGAGCCCGCGGCGTAGCGGACGACATGGCGGCGCGCTCGTTCGGCTCGACATTCGGCCCGCGCTCGCTCGCCTTCCGCGTCATCGCGTTTTCGACGGGCTGGGCGATCCTGGCGCTGATCGTCATCTCGACGGTGATCTCGGCGCTCTACCGGCAGGCCAGCGAACGCGGCTTCGACAGCCTGCTGTCGGCGCATCTCTTCAACCTGATCGGCTCGGTGGGGGTCAACCCGCAGGGCCAGCTGACCGGCAGCCCGAACCTCGGCGACCTCAGGTTCTCCGAGCCCAATTCCGGCTGGTATTATTCCGTCGAGCCGGTTTCCGATGGACTGACTGGCGAAATCCGTTCGACCTCGATGACCCACGCGATCCCGTCGCCGCCGGTCTCGGAAGTGCCGTTCAACGCCCAATTCCAGCGCAGCTACCTCGCCGACGGGCTGGCGGGCGAAGACCTGATCGTCATCGAAAGCGAGTTCGTGCTCGACGCGGAGAACCGTATTGCGCGCTTCCGGGTGATGGGAAACCGCACGGAGCTTGAAGAGGAGATCGCGGGCTTCGACAGGCGGCTCTTCACCTATCTGTTGCTGTTCGGCATCGGCATGATCGCCATCAACGCGATGGCGATCCTGCTCGGGTTGAGGCCGCTCAGCCGCGTCCGGAATGCGTTGGCGGCGGTGCGCGAAGGACAGGCGCAGAGGCTGGACGGACGCTTTCCGGCCGAGATCGAGCCGCTCGCCAGCGAGACCAACGCGCTGATCGAGAACAACCGCCGCATCGTCGAACGTTCGCGCACGCAGGTCGGCAATCTCGCGCATTCGCTGAAGACGCCGCTTGCGGTGCTGATCAACGAGGGCCGGGCGCTCGGCGGCGCCAAGGGCGCGCTGATCTCCGAGCAGGCGCAAGGGATGCGCGAGCAGGTCGACCACTATCTGACGCGCGCCCGCGTTGCGGCGCAACGCGACAGCGTCGTCTACCGCACGCCGGTGACGCCGCTGCTGGAGCGGCTGGTGCGGGTGATCGAGAAGCTCGGCGGCAAGAAGGTGTCGCTGACGCGGCCCGCCGGCGAGATCGTCTTCGCCGGCGAGCGCGAGGATCTCGAGGAGATTGTCGGCAACCTGCTCGAAAACGCCATGAAATGGGCGAAGAGCCGCATCGCCGTCGCCGCCCACGAGCTGCCGGCGACCGCCGGCGAGACGCAGCGGCGATTCGTCATCGTCATCGAGGATGACGGCCCCGGCATCCCCGAGGACAGGGCGCGCGAGGCGCTGAAACGCGGCAAAAGGCTGGACGAGACGAAGCCCGGGACGGGGCTGGGCCTCGCCATCGTGTCCGAGCTGGTCGGCGAATATGGCGGCAAGCTGTCGCTGGAACGGTCCGATCTCGGCGGGTTGAAGGCGGTCGTCGAGTTGCGCAGCGTGCAATAAGCTTGCCGACTGGCGTTCCAGCCCAATTTCGGCCAAAGATGGTCCATAACGCCAAGTCTTCGATGAGTGCGGCGCTGTCGAAACCGGTGATGTCAATGAAAATTCACGTGGCGCTGGTCGCCGCAGCGATAGGCTTGTCGGGCTGTTCGAGCCTCGGCGGCGGTCCCGTGGCGGGATCAACGCCCGCGAACGCGGGTCGTACAAACCCCGCAGCGCCCGAAGCCATCATTTCCGCGATGGATGGCGGCCTCATCGGGGGAGCGATCGGTTCGAGCCTGAGGGACAGCGACCGGCGCGCGGCGCTCCAGGCCGAGTACCGCGCCCTGGAATACACGCCCGGGGGCAAGACCGTGGACTGGCAAGGCTCGGGCGTCAGCGGCTCGGTGACGGCCGCGCAGCCTTATCGGGTGGGCTCGCAGGACTGCCGGCAGTACACGCATACGGTATCGAGCAGCGGCCAGAGCCGGACGGCGCGCGGCACCGCCTGCCGCAACCCGGACGGAAGCTGGACGCCGCTCACCTGAGTGTGACCGGCAATAACAATCCGCCGCAGGGGCGCGATATTGGCATGCGCGGCGGCGAAGGCTATTTGAGGCGTCATGCTGTTCTGGGTCATAGCCGCCTTGCTGACACTGGGCGCCAGCCTCGCGGTGCTGCTGCCGCTCGCAGGACGGACCGTATCGTCTACGGCCGAAGGCGCGCATGACCTCGAGGTCTATCGCGACCAGCTCGCCGAACTCGATCGGGACGCTGCGCGCGGGCTGATCCAGCCCGCCGAGGCGGAAGAGGCGCGTGCGGAGATCGCCCGGCGGATCCTCAAGGTCGACAGGGCGGCAGCCGCGGCGACGGTGCGGAACGGCCGCAGCGCCCGCGCCCTCGGAATGGCCGCGGTGCTTGCCGTACCTCTGGTGAGCTGGGGCATCTATGCGGCGATCGGCTCGCCGGACCTGCCTTCGCAGCCGCTCCAGGCACGGCTGGAGAAAAATCCGGCGAATGCGACGGTCGACGAGTTGATCGCGCGGGCCGAGGCGCATCTGGCGGCCAATCCGGAGGACGGGCGCGGCTGGGACGTGCTGGCGCCGATCTATGCGCGACTTGGCCGCTACGGCGAGGCCGTTACCGCCTATAGCAACGCCATCCGCCTCGACGGCGCCAACGGCGTCCGCGAATCCGGGCTCGGCGAGGCGCTTGCGGGCGCTGCGGGCGGCCTGGTGACGGCCGAGGCGCAGGCTGCATTTTCACGGGCGCTCGAACTCGAGCCGGGCCAGCCCAAGGCGAGCTTCTTCCTGGCGACGGCATTGGCGCAAGAGGGCAGGATCGCGGAGGCGCTGAGCGCCTGGGAGGCGATGATGATCACGCTGCCGGCGGATTCGCCCTGGCGCAACGCGGTCGCGCAGGCGGTGCAGGGTGCGAGCAGCCGCCTGGCTGCTGCCGGAAACGAGACTGCGCCGGGACCGACCCGGGATGAGATCGACGCGGCGGCGAACATGTCGGCCGGGGACCGCGGCGCCATGATCGAGCAGATGGTCGCCGGGCTGGACGAAAGGCTGCGGCAGAACCCGCGCGACGTGGAAGGCTGGCAGCGGCTCGTTCGTTCCTACCAAGTGCTGGGCAAGGCGGAAGAGGCGCGCGACGCGCTGAAGCGCGGCATGGCGGCGCTCGGCGAGGACAGCGCGGAGGGCAAACAACTCGCCGATTTCTCCGGCGCAATCGGCCTGACGGCGGCGGAATGAGACGATGACACGCAAGCAGAAGAGATTGTCGGTAATCGCAGGCGCGCTGAGCTTCCTCGGCGTGGCCGCGGGCCTGACCTTCTACGCGCTCGGCCAGAAGGCGTCGTATTTCTACATGCCCGCCGATCTGGCCGGCGTCACGCTGGAACCGGGACAGCGCATCAGGCTGGGCGGGCTGGTCGAGAAGGGCACGATCGTGCGCGACCAGGGTACAGAGGTCGAGTTCTCGGTCACCGACATGGAGAGCTCGGTGAAGGTTGCCTATTCGGGCATCCTGCCAGATCTGTTCCGCGAGGAGCAGGGTGTGATCACCGAAGGCAGCTTCGGGCCTGATGGCGTGTTCATCGCCGACAGCGTGCTGGCCAAGCACGACGAGAACTACATGCCGAAGGAAGTCGCCGACAGCCTCAAGGAGAAGGGCGTGTGGCAGGAGGAAACCCAATGAACGGGCACGCGGCCCATGGTTGAGCCAAATGGTTGAGATCGGCCACTTCGCGCTCGTCCTCGCCTTCGCGCTGGGGCTGGTGCAGTCGGCCGTGCCGCTGATCGGCGCGCGGACCGGAAACGACCGCATGATGGCGGTCGGCGGGCCGGTGACGGTCACGGGCTTCGCGCTGGTCGGCCTGGCCTTCGCGGTGCTGACGATCGCCTATGCGCAGTCCGATTTCTCGGTGGCGAATGTCTGGGAGAATTCGCACTCGCTGAAACCGTTCATCTACAAGATCACCGGCACCTGGGGGAACCACGAGGGCTCCATGCTGCTGTGGGTGCTGATCTTGACTTTCTTCGGCGCGCTGGTGGCGGTGTTCGGCGGCAATCTTCCGGCCAGCCTGCGCGCCACGGTGCTTTCCGTCCAGGGATGGATTGGCTCGGCCTTCCTGCTCTTCATCCTCGCGACCTCGAACCCTTTCACGCGGCTGTCGCCGGCGCCGATCGAGGGGCGCGACCTCAATCCGATCCTGCAGGACATCGGGCTGGCGGTGCATCCGCCGCTGCTCTACCTCGGCTATGTCGGCTTCTCGGTCTGCTTTTCCTTCGCTGTCGCGGCACTTATAGACGGCCGCATCGACGCTGCCTGGGCGCGCTGGGTCCGGCCGTGGACGCTGGCCGCCTGGTCGTTCCTGACGGGTGGCATCGCCATGGGTTCGTACTGGGCCTATTACGAACTCGGTTGGGGCGGCTTCTGGTTCTGGGACCCGGTCGAGAACGCCTCCTTCATGCCCTGGCTGGCAGGCACCGCATTGCTCCACTCGGCGATCGTGATGGAGAAGCGCTCGGCGCTGAAGATCTGGACGCTGCTTCTGGCCATCCTCACCTTCTCGCTGTCGCTGCTCGGCACCTTCCTGGTCCGCTCGGGGGTACTGACATCGGTCCACGCCTTCGCGACCGACCCCAGCCGCGGCGTCTTCATCCTCTGCATCCTGACCCTCTTCATCGGGGGCTCACTGGCGCTGTTCGCGCTGCGCGCACCGTCGCTGACGGCAGGAGGGCTCTTCCATCCCATCTCTCGCGAAGGCGCGCTCGTCCTCAACAATCTGTTCCTGACGACGGCGACCGCGACCGTGCTGGTCGGCACGCTCTATCCGCTCGCCGTCGATGCGATCTCCGGCGACAAGATCTCGGTTGGCGCGCCGTTCTTCGACCTGACATTTGGGTCGCTGATGGTGCCGCTGCTGGCGTTGGTGCCGTTCGGGCCGCTGCTCGCCTGGAAACGCGGTGACGTGCTGGCCGCGGGACAGCGCTTGATGACTGCCTTCGCGGGCGCGCTGTTGGCCGCCCTGGTCACCATGCTGTTCGTCGACGGCGCGTCGGTTCTGGCGGCGCTGGGCATCGGGCTGGCGACCTGGCTGGTGCTCGGCGCGCTGACGGACCTGGCGCTGAAGGCCGGGCTCGGCAACGCATCTGCCGGCACGATGTTGCGACGCCTTGCCGGGCTGCCGAGCTCCATGTTCGGCACGGCGCTCGCGCATCTCGGGTTGGGCCTGACAACGCTTGGCGTCGTCGGCGTGCTCTCGTTCGAAAGCGAGAACATCCTTGCGATGAAGCCCGGGCAGACCGCGGAGATCGCCGGCCGCGTCCTGCGCTTCGACGAGATAGTGCCCGTGCAGGGTCCGAATTACACGGAGAGCCAGGCCCGGTTCTCGCTTCTGAATGCTGCGGGGACGCCGTATGGCGAGATTATCTCGTCGAAGCGTTTCTATCCGGTGCGACAGATGCCGACGACCGAGGCCGGCATCAGGACGATAGGGCTGAGCCAGCTCTACGTCTCCTTGGGGGACGAGACGGCCGACGGCGCGCTGGTCGTGCGCATCTGGTGGAAGCCGCTGGTGACGCTGATCTGGGGCGGCGCGCTGGCGATGATGGCGGGCGGCGCGGTGTCGCTCTTCGACCGCAGGCTGCGGATTGGGGCGCCGTCACGGCGCCGCACCAAGCCTGCGGCGCAGCCGGAAGCGGCGGCGTCATGAGACGCGCCGGCCTTCCAGCCACGTTGGTGCTGGCGATGGCGCTCTGGCATGGGCCGGCTGGCGCTGTCCAGCCGGGCGAGGCGCTGGCCGATCCTGCTCTCGAGGCCAGGGCGCGCACGCTGTCGACCGAACTGCGCTGCATGGTCTGCCAGAACCAGTCGATTGATCTATCGGACGCCGAACTGGCGCATGATTTGCGCGTGCTGGTGCGCGAGCGGTTGATGGCCGGCGACAGCGACGAGGAAGTGCTGGACTACGTCGTTTCGCGCTATGGCGAATTCGTGCTGCTGAAGCCCCGACTAAGTGTGCGCAATGCGCTGCTCTGGGGCACGCCGGTGCTATTGCTGGTGGCTGGAGCGGGCGTCCTGCTCGTCTCCCAGCGGCGGCGGAAATCGGCAGCCTCGACGCTGACCGATGAGGAGAGGGCCGACCTCGACCGGATTCTTGCCCGGACGCCGAAATCGCCGGAAACGAGTCTGTAGCCAGCTCAACCGGCGGCACGGTGCGGCAGCCGGAGTTCGAACACTTCCTGCGCCTGGGCAAAGCCTTTGAGTGCCTGGTTTCCGAGGCTGATGGCAGCCTGTCCGGCGAGCATCGCCGCGACCTCCTTCGAGCAGACCGCGCGCAGGTCCAGCGATTTAGCCACGCCTTCAAGGCGACTGAGATAGTTCACGGTCGGACCGACGACCGTGAAGTCCAGACGGTCGAGGCTGCCGATATTGCCATACACGACCGGGCCGACATGCAACGCCGCGACGAAACGTATATCCGCGGCTGCCGGATCGGCGAAGGCGTTTGCAATTGCGCTGCTGGCACGCCGGCAGGCGTCCTGCCGCCCATCGGCGTCAGTGGGGAAGACGGCGAGGACGCCGTCGCCGATGAATTTCAGCACGTCGCCGCCCTGCGATCGGACGGCCTGGACCACGATTTCGAAATAGGCGCCCAGCCTTTCGAGCAGGGCGTCCGGCTGCAGGCGTTCGGAAAGGGCGGTGGAATCGCGGAGATCGGTGATCAGAACGGCGGCGTCGATCTGGGTGGTCTCGCCGCGCCGGAACGCACCCTTTCCGATGCGTTCCGCAGGCCCGCTGCCGAGATAAACCTCGAGCAGGCTCGCCATCGAATGGCGCATGGCGGCAGGCTCCATGGCCGCACCGATCGCGGGCGCAAGGCTCTCGATCAGCGCGACCTCGCCATTGTCGAAACCACCCCGCCGGTCGGTGGTGAAGGCACTGACCTGCAGCGAACCGTCGCCATACGCAATGGGGATCGCCAGATAGTCGGTGCCGCCGCCTTCAGCAAGTTCGAAGAGGACCGGATGGTCTGTGCCGCCGATCAGATTCTCCAGCGATTTGTGGAAGCGCCGGCGTGTCATGATGACGTGCTCGAAGGGGCTGCCCTTGTAGGACTCGGTGGCCAGCATCCCCCGCGGGATGGTATAGCCTTCCGTGCCGCCGCCCCGGCTCCAGATGACGCCCCAGGCGGTGATCAGCGGGTTGGCGACCGATTGCCCGATCCGCACCCTCAGCAGCGGAAGGCCGGCCTCGACCAGCCGTTCGGACAGGCCGCCCACAAGCTCGGCCGGACTGGCCTGCTGCCTGGCCGGACCAATGAGCCAGTCGACGATCGCGCGCTGCGTTGAACCGTGGACGGGGGTGGCCACCGAACCTCCAACATTACGAAAATTTCATCCCCCGGAAATGGCGCCGTAATGTCGCGATTTCTATCTCTTTGCGCAAGGATGCGCAGAAGCATCTGCAAAAGAGGACCGAAAACCAATGACCAACCCCACTCCAATTTCCAGCGGCCGCAAGCGGCTTCTCGCAGCCGTCGCGTCGGTCGCCATTGCAGGTGCGGCCGGCTTCAGCGTCGTGACTACCGGCACCGTTCCAGTTCTTGCCGACGCCGTTAAGGTCGAGGCGCCCCAGGCTCCCGGCTTCGCGGACGTCGTCGAGCGCGTGTCGCCGGCCGTCGTCAGCGTTCGCGTCAAGGCCAAGGTCGAACCTGCCTCGGACCCGAATGTCCAGATGTTCGGCGGGCAGGGTTTTGACAACCTCCCCGACGACCATCCGATGAAGCGTTTCTTCAAGGAATTCCGTGGCTTCGGAGACCAGAACGCTCCGCGTGCCGAGCGTCGCAAGCGCCGCGGCGATGACGGTCCGCGTCCTGTCGCCCAGGGTTCGGGCTTCTTCATTTCCGAGGACGGCTACGTCGTCACCAACAACCACGTCGTCGAAGGTGGCACCGAGTTCACCATCGTGACCGACGCCGGCAAGGAGTTCGACGCCAAGCTTGTCGGCGCCGATCCCCGCACCGATCTCGCCGTTCTGAAGGTCGATCCGGAGGGCCAGAAGTTCACCTATGTCGACTTCGCAGATGACTCCCAGATCCGCGTCGGCGACTGGGTCGTTGCCGTCGGCAACCCCTTCGGCCTCGGCGGAACCGTGACTGCCGGCATCGTCTCGGCCCGTGGCCGCGACATCGGCGCCGGTCCGTATGACGACTTCCTGCAAATCGACGCTGCCGTGAACCGCGGCAACTCGGGCGGCCCTGCCTTCAACCTCAGCGGCCAGGTGGTCGGCGTCAATACGGCGATCTTCTCGCCGTCGGGCGGCAATGTCGGCATCGCCTTCGCCATCCCGGCTTCCACGGCTCGCGAAGTCACCGAGGACCTGATCCGGGACGGCGTGGTGCAGCGTGGCTGGCTCGGCGTCGAGATCCAGCCGGTTACGCCGGAGATTGCCGAATCGCTCGGCCTGACCGGCGAA
This sequence comes from Rhizobiaceae bacterium, assembly GCA_036520515.1. Lineage (GTDB taxonomy): Bacteria > Pseudomonadota > Alphaproteobacteria > Rhizobiales > Rhizobiaceae > Mesorhizobium_K. The sequence continues at coordinate 10,621 of DATDJN010000469.1, read as the reverse complement.
AAGGGCGCGCTTGTCTCCACCGCCCAGGACGACGGCCCCGCCAAGAAGGCCGGCGTCGTGGCTGGCGACGTCATCACCGCCGTCGACGGCAAGGACGTGGCTTCGCCCAAGGAACTCGCCCGCATCATCGGCAGCATCGCTCCCGGCAAGGCGGTCGACGTGACCGTGTGGCGCGATGGCAAGTCCCAGACCGTCAAGGTTGACCTCGGCGAACTGCCGGGCGCCGAGAAGCAGGCAGCCGCGCAGAGCGGCGACGACGCTCCGTCGCAGTCCGATCAGCTCGCCGACCTCGGCCTGACGATCGCGCCGTCGGATGACGGAAAGGGCGTCGTCGTGACCGACGTCGACCCGGGCAGCGACGCGGCCGACCGTGGCCTGCAGGCCGGTGACGTGATCACCAACGTCAACTCCAAGCCGGTCGCTGCAAGCAGCGACATCGAGAAGGCGATGGAAGAAGCAGCCAAGGCCGGCCGCAAGGCGGTGCTGGTGCAGGTGACGCGCGACGACGCCAGCCGCTTCGTGACGCTGCCTGTCGCCAAGGGCTGAACGGCCCCGCGGTGAAACCGCTCGGGCGGGATGACATTTCCTCCAGTCGTCATCCCGCCCGATTTTCTCTCGGAGCATGGCTCTTCCAATACTGCGGGGGCAGGGTCATGCTTTCCGGCGGCGGTGTCTCACACCCCCGAGCCACCGCGCCGGATTCCGGGCAGTCCGCGACCAGTCAGTCTTCCGTGGAATGCTCGGCGGCAGCAGGCCTACCGCCTGCTGCCGGAGACCTCTCCATCGGCGACGTTTTCGCGTATAGAAGCTGCATGAAGATTCTCATCGTCGAGGACGATCGCGAGGCCGCGGATTATCTGGAAAAGGCCTTCGCGGAGGCGGGCCATACCGCCCATGTGGCGCGCGACGGCGAAACCGGTTTTGCGCTCGCCGATTCAGGCGACTACGACGTCATGGTGGTTGACCGCATGCTGCCGCGCCGCGATGGGCTGTCGCTGATCGCCGGCCTGCGCTCACGGGGCAACACCACGCCGGTCCTGATCCTTTCGGCCCTCGGTGAGGTCGACGACCGCGTAACCGGGCTGCGCGCCGGTGGCGACGACTACCTGACCAAACCCTACGCATTTTCCGAACTGCTTGCCCGCGTCGAGGTGCTGAACCGCCGCGCCAGCTCGAAAGAGGCCGAGACGGTGTACCGTACCGGCGACCTCGAGCTCGACCGGCTTTCCCATACGGTGAAGCGGGCCGGCCGTGAGATCACGCTGCAGCCGCGCGAGTTCCGACTGCTCGAATATCTGATGCGCCATGCGGGGCAGGTGGTTACTCGGACCATGCTTTTGGAGAATGTCTGGGACTACCACTTCGACCCTCAGACCAACGTCATCGACGTCCACGTCTCCCGCCTGCGGGGCAAGATCGAGAAGGGTTTCGACAGCCCCATCCTGCATACGGTGCGCGGTGCGGGCTATATGCTGAAGGCCGGCTGATCGTGGCGCTCACGTTGCCGCCGATCATGAGGACGACGGCCGCAAGGCTCTCCGCGCTCTATTTCATCCTGTTCGCGCTCTGCGCCGTCCTGCTTGTCTTCTACATGACCTCGCTGTCGACGAGCATGCTTGCCACGCAGACGATGGAGACGATCAATGAGGAGGTGCAGGGACTAGACCGCGCTTATCGCCGCGGCGGCCTGCCGTTCCTCGTGCGCGTGGTCGAGCAGCGCTCGCGCCAGCCGGGCGCCAACCTCTACCTGATCGCCGATGCCAACGGCCGCATCCTGACCGGCAACGTCGAAAGCCTGGAGCCGGGGGTGCTGGAGACGGATGGGTGGACGGGAACCCCGTTCACCTACCAGCGCTACGGCGAAGGCATCATCGAGCGGCGCACGCCGAATGTGAACGAACTCGAAGCGCCGCCAACGGCAACCGAGACCAGGCACGCAGCCATCGCGCTCGTCTCTCGCCTGCCCAACCAGATGATCGTGCTGGTCGGCCGCGACCTGGGCGAGCCGGAGCGGTTCCGTGCGGTGGTGCAGCGCGCGCTGATCTTCGCGCTGAGCATAATGGCGGTCGGCGGCCTCCTGATCTGGTACTTCGTCGGCCGGCGTGCGTTGAAGCGCATCGACAGCATCTCCGATGCGGGAAAGCGCATCATGGGTGGCGACCTGGCGGGACGGCTGCCCGTGACCGGCGCTGGCGACGAGTTCGACCGCCTGTCGGAGAACCTGAACACGATGCTGACCAGGATCTCCGGTCTCAACGAAGGGCTGAAGCAGGTCTCCGACAACATCGCGCACGATCTGAAGACGCCGCTGACCAGGCTGCGCAACCGCGCCGAGGCGGCGCTTGCGGGCAATCCGGAGGCGGAAGGCTATCGCGAGGCGCTTGAGGCGACGATCGCCGAATCCGACCGGCTGATAAAGACGTTCAACGCGATCCTGATGATCTCGCGGCTGGAGGCCGGCTATTCCGCGGAGCAGCTCAGCCAGATCGATCTGGCGGCGGCCGCGCGCGATGTCGTCGAGCTCTACGAGCCGGCCGCCGAGGAGGTAGGCGTGAAGCTGGAGGCGCCTGTGACCGGCAGCTTCATCGTCGATGGCAATCGCGAGCTGATCGGGCAGGCGCTGTCCAACATCGTCGACAACGCGATCAAATATTCCGCCGGGGCGGCAGAGCCGACGGTCCGCGTGACCGTCGAAAGGAAGGACGGCGCGATCAGCCTGAAGGTCATGGACAACGGCCCCGGCATTCCCGACCCGACCGACCGCGACCGTGCGACCGAGCGCTTCGTCAGGCTGGAGCAGAGCCGCTCGCAGCCCGGCTCGGGCCTGGGCCTAAGCCTTGCCAAGGCAGTGATGAAGTTCCATGCCGGGCGACTGGAACTTCTGCCCGGCAGTCCCGGTTTGACGGTGGTCATGACCTTTCCTGAGGCCAGGAGCGGGTGAGGAACAGGCGCAGCGGCGAAGGGGAGGGAACCAGGCTGCTTCTCAAACCAACGATTAAGCTGTCGCCGCTCGATCCTGACGCCGCGCCGGCCGAGCTTGCCGAGGTCGTCGAGGCTGCCGGGGAAGGCGGCCTGGCGCGGCTGGCCACGTTTCTTGCCGCCGGAGGAGAGGTCCAGGATTTCCTCGGCGCGGTCTTCGATCTTTCGGATTTCCTGCGCGACTGCGCCCGGCGGCGCCCCGAGATGCTCGACCGGCTGTTCGACGAGACGGTCGGCCAGCGGCTTCAAGCTTTGCTGAAGGAAATCTCGGCGAGCGCGCGTTCGGAGGACGTCAGCGAGCCCGCGCTGATGACAGCGCTGCGCGAAAGGAAGCTCGAGGCGCATTTCCTGATCGCGCTGGCGGACCTTGCCGGCGAGGCGGACGCAGCGACGACCGTCGCGCGATTGAGCGGCCTCGCCGACGCCTGCATCAATGCCGCGGTCGACTTCCTGCTGCTCGACGCGCACAGGCTAGGGAAGCTCCAGCTGCCTGACCCGCGGGACCCCGGCAAGGATTCGGGTTGGATAGTGCTCGGCATGGGCAAGCTCGGTGCGCATGAGCTGAACTTCTCCTCCGACATCGACCTCGTGCTCTTCTACGATCCGGAGGCGGCCGCGATCGTCGATCCGCTGGAGGCGCCGGACCTCTTCGTGCGGCTGGCGCGGCGCCTTGTGCGCATCCTCCAGGATCGGACCGGCGACGGCTACGTATTCCGCACCGACCTCAGGCTGCGGCCCGATCCGGGCTCTACGCCGCTCGCGATCCCGGTCGAGGCGGCGTTGACCTACTACGAGAGCCGCGGCCAGAACTGGGAGCGCGCCGCGATGATCAAGGCGCGGCCTGTGGCGGGCGACCTCAAGGCTGGCGAGGCGTTTCTCAAGGAACTGCAGCCTTACGTCTGGCGCAAATATCTTGACTACGCGGCGATCGCCGACGTCCATTCCATCAAGCGCCAGATCCACGCGCACAAGGGTCACGGCGAGGTGGCCGTCAAAGGGCACAACGTCAAGCTCGGCCGTGGCGGCATCCGCGAGATAGAGTTCTTCGTGCAGACGCAGCAGCTGATCGCCGGCGGACGGTTCCCTGAGCTGCGCGGCAAGGCGACGGTGCCGATGCTGGGCCAGCTCGCCGAGCGCGGCTGGATCACCGCGGAGGCGCGCGATGCGCTGACCCGGCAATACTGGTTCCTGCGCCGCGTCGAGCATGCCGTCCAGATGGTTGCGGACGAACAGACGCACACGCTGCCGGATACGGACGAAGAGCTGGAGCGAATCGCCAAGTTGCTGGGCTTTGCCGGGGAGAAAGAATTCTCCGCCGCGTTCCGCGCCTCGCTGAACGAGGTCGAGGGTCATTATGCGGCGCTTTTCGAGACGGCGCCCGAGCTGTCTTCGGGTATCGGCAATCTGGTCTTCACCGGCGACGTCGACGATCCCGATACGCTGAAAACACTTCGCCAGCTCGGCTTCAAGCGGCCGAGCGACATAACCCGCGTCATCCGAAGCTGGCACTTCGGGCGCTACCGGGCCACGCAGTCGGCAGAGGCGCGCGAGCGGCTGACCGAGCTGACGCCCGCCCTGCTGGAAGCGTTCGGCAAGACCAAGAAGGCCGACAAGGCGCTGATGCGCTTCGACCAGTTCCTGGCCGGCCTACCCGCGGGCATCCAGCTCTTCTCGCTGCTGCAATCCAATCCGCGCCTGCTGAAGCTCCTGGCGACGATCATGGGGGCCGCGCCGCGGCTGGCCGAGATCATCACGCGCCGGCCGCACGTGTTCGACGGGCTGCTCGATCCGGCGCTGCTCGCCGAACTGCCGGACCGCGGCTACCTGGCGGGCCGGCTCGCGGCCTTCACGCAGAACTCCGTCGGCTATGAAGAGGTGCTCGACCGGCTGCGCATCTTCGGCGCCGAGCAGAAATTCCTGATCGGCGTACGCCTCCTTGCGGGGGCGATCGACGCAAGCCGCGCCGGCAAGGCCTTCTCCGACCTCGCCGACCTGACGATCGGCGCAGCCCTCGAGGCGGTCGAAGCGGAGTTCGCGCGCCGGCATGGCCGCGTCCCCGGCGGCAGGGCCGCGATCCTCGGCATGGGCAAGCTCGGCAGCCGGGAACTGACGGCGGGCTCCGACGTCGACCTGATCCTTCTCTACGACCATGATCCGGATGCCGACGAATCCGACGGCGGGAAACCGCTGGCGTCCTCGCATTATTATGCACGCATGACGCAGCGGCTGATTGCGGCGGTGTCTGCGCCGACGGCCGAGGGGGTGCTCTACGAACTGGATCTCAGGCTGCGTCCGTCCGGCAACAAGGGGCCGGTGGCCACGCATATCGACGCGTTCAAGAAATATCAGCGCAGCGATGCCTGGACGTGGGAGCATATGGCGCTGACGCGCGCGCGCGTCGTCGCGGGCGATGCCGGGCTTGCCGCCGAGATCGAGGCCGAGGTCGCGGAAATCCTGTCCCTGCCGCGCGACCGTGCGAAGATCGCCGCCGAAGCGGCCGAGATGCGCGCCATGATCGAGAAGGAGAAGCCGCCGCGCGATATCTGGGACATCAAGCTGGCGCCGGGCGGACTGATCGACCTCGAATTCATCGCGCAGGTGGCAATGCTCACCGGGCAGGTGGAAGGCGAGGGCAGGAGGACCGGAACGGCGGCGGCGCTGGCGCGGCTGTCGCCTGGCTTCGCCGATGGCCAGACGCGGCAGGACCTGACCGATGCCTGGGCGCTCTACCTATCGCTGACGCAGATGATCAGGCTGTGCCTGACCGGACCGTTCGAAAGGGACGACAGCCCGCCGGGTCTGATCGGCCTGCTACTCGCGGCGACAGACCTGCCTGACATCAAGGTGCTGGAGGCGCACCTCAAGGAGACGGCAGCGATGGTTCGAAGGCACTTCAACCGACTGCTCGGCAGCAAGAAGCCCTAGCCGATTCAGGCGGCCTGCCTGGCGACGAACTTGCCCCTGGGCTCCGGCTGCCTCGTCGGGATGCGGACCGAGACGATGGTGCCGACGCCGTCCTTCGAGCGGATTTTCAGCGCGCCGCCGTGGAGCTGCGCCAGCGAGCGCGATATGGCGAGGCCGAGGCCGGATCCGGTGTGGTTCTTGGAAAACTGGTTCTGCACCTGCTCGAACGGCCGTCCGAGCTTGCCCAGCGCCTCCTTCGGAATGCCGCAGCCATTGTCCTCGATGGTGAGCATCAGCGAGCCGGCGACACTGCGCACGCGCACCGAGATGTGTCCGCCCTCTCCGGTGAACTTTACCGCATTGGACAGAAGGTTGATGGCGATCTGCTTGATGGCGCGGCGGTCGGCGTAGACTCGCAGCGAGTCGGCGATCCGCGTCTCGACCGAGATGTTCTTCTTGGCCGCCTGCAGCGAAATCACCTTTACCGTCTCGCGGATCAGCGGGCAGAGGTCGATCTCCTCGCGGTCGACCGAAAACTGGCCGGCCTCGATCTTGGACATGTCGAGTATGTCGTTGATGACGCCGAGCAGATAGGCGCCGCTGGCCTGGATGTCGCGGGCGTATTCCTCGTAGCGGTCGGAACCGAGCGGTCCGAACAGCTTCGAATCCATCACCTCCGAGAAGCCGATGATCGCATTGAGCGGCGTGCGCAGTTCGTGGCTCATATTGGCGAGGAATTCCGATTTCGCCCGGTTGGCAGCCTCGGCGCGCTCGGTCTCGCGCATGTATTTGCGGTTGAGCTCGACGAGCTCGGCCGAGCGCTCCTGCTCGGAGCGGCGCGCCAGGCTGAGATCGTGGATGGTCGCCATCAGCCGCCGTTCGCTTTCGACCAGCTTCTCCTGATGCTGCTTGATCTGGGTGATGTCGGAGCCGACCGAGACGGTGCCGCCGTCGCGCGTCCTGAGCTCGTTGACCTGCAGCCAGCGTCCGTCGGCGAGCTGGCGCTCGAAGCTCGCGCCGCCAGCCGGCCCGTTGGCGTTGGCCAGCCGCCTCTCGGAGGCGGGAGGCAACATCTTTGCTTCGAGCGCGTCCCGCGTGGCGCCGGGCATGACGTCGCGGTCGGAAAGCCCGTTGTCCTGCTGGTATTTCGAGTTGCACATGACCAGCCGCCGCGCCGAATCCCAAAGCACGAAGGATTCGTTGATGTTCTCGATGGCGGTCCTGAGCCGCATGTCGGCCGCTTCCGAGCGCAGAGCCAGGTGCCGCTGCTCGGTGACGTCGACCGCGATGCCGATGAGCTGGATCTCCGGCGCTTCCGGATCGATCACCTGCGCGCGCGCCCGCACCCAAACCCACTGGCCATTGGCGTGCCGCATCCGGAAGATCTGGTCGATCTGGTCGATCTCGCGCGCGACGATCCGCTTGGCGAGCTCGAAGAGGTCCCCGTCGTTCTCATGGATGATCTCGGCGACCTCGCCGAAGGAGAGCATCGTGTCGTGGGGCGCGTATCCGAGCATGTCGTACATGGATCGCGACCAGTACATCTTGCCGCGCACCATGTCCCAGTCCCACAGGCCGCATCGGCCCCGCACGAGCGCGAGGTCGATGCGCTGATGCGCTTCCAGGTAAATGCGGTCGGCTGCCTGTGCGCGCGCCGCTTGGCTGAAATAGGCGTAGAGGATGACGAGCAGCACACCGGCCGTGACCACGAACAGCGTGACGTTCATCGACACGGTGCGGCGCCATTCGGCGAAGACGGCGTCGTGCGGGATCATGGCGGCAACTGAGCCGGAGCGGTTGTCGGCAAGTTCGACGGCTGCGTACCACCTTTGGTCGCCGACCCTGACATCCATGACACCTGCGCGGTCGCCGAACAGGAACAGAGGCTGGCCGCCAAAAATTATTGCGTCGAGAGGCTGGCCCTGCCAGCTGGCTGCGCCCGGAGCGACGGCGACGACCTTGAAGGAGCCGTCGGTCACGACGAGCACCTGGCCGCCCGGAAGCCAGCCTCCCTGCATCGTCTCCTGGATCAGCCGCTGGGCCTCGGCGCCCTCGGGGTTCCCCTCCGAAAGCATCAGGGCGTTGACGAGCTGGCCGGCGGCGAGAACGAGCATCGCCTTGGCGTCGCGTTCGACATCGTCGCGCAGCGCCATCAGCGAGAGAAAGCGCACCGATGCCACGACGACCAGGAAGATCACGATGAGGACGGGAATCGAGCGTTTCAGCAGGGGCTCCGCGGCAAGCAGACGGCGATAGGCAGGCGCAGCGATGATGCGCGCATTCCCTGCGACATTGTCCCGCGCCTCATTGCGACGGGCAAACGTCGAGTCATCGGGCGCGCTCCACGCGTCCGCTGCGGCCATGCCGTTCCCCTAGAACATTGCTGTTGACGATCCGGCGACACCGCACATCCGAATCGCCCATAAAGAATCAAAGGTGATTCGCCTTGTCCAGAGGCAGCCGGCAAAAAGACCGAAAATTGCCGAGAATTGTCCGGCCGGTCAGGCGATGACACGATCAGGCGAGCGTGCGCTCGACGATGTCGCGCAGGTCGGCCGACAGGTTCTCCGCGCTTGCGATCAGCAGCAGTGCCTCGCGGGCCTTTCCCTGGCGTACCGGTTCAAGCGAGCGCCAGGAGCGCAGCGCGGTCGCAAGCCGTGCGGCGAGCTGCGGATTGCGTCTTTCGATCTCAAGCACGGCGCCAGCGAAGAAGGCGTAGCCCGCGCCATCCATGCGGTTGAACGCCGTCTGGTTGGCGCTGGCGAAAGTGCCTATCAGTGCCCGCACGCGGTTCGGATTGGCCATGGTGAAGCCGGGATATTCCGTCAGCGCGCGGACCTTGTCGAGCGTCGCAGCCCCCGGCGCGGTCGCCTGGATCATCAGCCATTTGTCCATCACCAGCGGATACGCGCGGTATCGCTCTTCGAACGCTGCCAGCGCATCTTTCGCCTGGCCGGACTCGCCATGCCGGTGCGCGAGCACGGCGAGCGACGCTGCGCGGTCCGTCATGTTGGTCGCCTCGGTGAAATGGCGCGCCGCCATCTCGCCTCCGCCGGGCAGCGTGGCGAGGTAGTCAAGCAGCGTGTTGCGCAGCGCGCGGCGTCCGGCGCTGGCGGCATCGGGGCTGAAGCGGCCCGTGAATTCAAGCGCTGCGTAGAGCTTCCGGAACGTGGCCTCATTCGAGCGGGCGATCTCGGCTGCCAGCGCATCGCGGCAGGCGAAGACGACGTCGGGATCGATGCCCTTGCCGATCTCGCGCGCGATGTCTGCTTCGCTGGGTAGTGCCAGCGCGAGCGCGCGGAAGGCGTGCTCAAGCGTCTCGTCACCGGCGATGGCGCCGGCCAGCTCGACGAGTTCGCCGGAGAACTTCGGCGGCTTCCCGCCGAGCGCATTCCTGAAGGCGGAGATCAGCGCCTCGGTGAGCAGCGTGTTGTAAGCCTGCCAGCGCGAGAACGGGTCGCTGTCATGGCGGGCGAGGAACAACTGGTCCTCCTTGCGTTGCTCGACCGACAGCGTCACCGGTGCCGAGAATCCACGATTGAGCGACAGGGCAGGGCGCTCGGCTATGCCGGTGAAGCGCACGACGTGGCGGCGCTTCTTCACATGGATGACGCCGTTCTCGACGGTCGCGCCCTCGGCGGGGCCGTGTGCGATGTCTTTACCGTCGCGTCCGACCAGGCCGAAGGCGAGCGGAATATGCATCAGCCGCTTGCGCGCTTCAGACGGGGTCGGCGGCACCGACTGCTCGATCTCGATGGTGAATTCGCCCTTTCGCGCGTCGTGCGCGGTGGAGACCGTGAGGTTGGGCGTGCCTGCCTGATTGTACCAGAGCGCGAATTGAGACAAGTCCCGCCCCGAGACGTCCTCGAACACCTTCAGGAATTCCTCGACTGTCGCCGCCTCTCCGTCATGGCGCTCGAAATAGAGGTCCATCCCCTCGCGGAAGGTCGCGGCGCCGAGGATCGTCTTGATCATGCGAACGATCTCGGAGCCCTTCTCGTACACCGTCGCCGTGTAGAAGTTGTTGATCTCGCGGTAGCGCCGCGGCCGCGCGGGATGCGCCAGCGGCCCCTGATCCTCGGGAAACTGGTGCGCGCGCAGCGTGCGGACCTCGGCGATGCGCTTCACCGCACGCGAGCGCTGGTCGGCGGAGAATTCATGGTCGCGGAAGACGGTAAGCCCTTCCTTCAGGCAGAGCTGGAACCAGTCCCGGCAAGTGATTCTGTTTCCTGTCCAATTGTGGAAATACTCATGCGCGACGATCGCCTCGATATTGGCGAAGTCGACGTCCGTTGCGGTCTCGTCGTCGGCCAGTACGTATTTGTCGTTGAAGATGTTGAGGCCCTTGTTCTCCATCGCGCCCATGTTGAAGTCCGACACCGCGACGATCATGAAGATGTCGAGATCGTATTCGCGCCCGAAGGCCTGTTCGTCCCAGCGCATCGCGCGCTTGAGCGAATCCATTGCCCAGGCGCAGCGGTCCTCCTTGCCCGGCTCGCAATAGACGCCGAGCCGAACTTTTCTCCCCGAGCGGGTCGTGAAGGTGTCGTGGATCGAAGCGAGCGCGCCGCCGACGACGGCGAAGAGGTAGCTGGGTTTCGGAAAAGGGTCGTGCCAGACGGCGAAGTGACGGCCGGTGCCCTCGACGTCGCCCGCCTCCAACGGATTGCCGTTTGAAAGCAGGATCGGCGCCTCGCGCCGGTCGGCCTCGACCCGCGTCGTATACACCGCGAGGACG
>DATDJN010000468.1:0-20049 GCA_036520515.1 Rhizobiaceae bacterium | reverse complement strand
CACAACACCGGCGAGATGATCGGCGTCACGCCGAACGCGCTCACCATCCGCGACGGCAGGCGCGTGACCGACGCCGAGGCATGGCTGACGCCTGCGGTGCGTGCGCGCGACAACCTGACGATCCTGACCGGCCGCCTCGTGCGCCGTCTGAAGCTCGAAGGAAACCGCGTCGCCGCTCTGGAGACGGTGGGCCCCGATGGATTGAGCGATATCGCCGCCGACTGCGTCATCCTCAGCGCTGGCTCGATCGAAAGCCCGGCGTTGCTGATGCGATCCGGCATCGGGCCGGAGGATGTGCTTGCCAAGGCCGGCGTCGCCTGCCGGATCGCTTCGCCCGATCTCGGCGGCAACCTGCAGGACCACCTGCTCGGGGCGGGCAACCTCTATGCCGCCAGGCGAACCGTGCCCCCGTCACGGCTGCAGCATTCCGAATCCATGGCCTATATGCGGGCCGGCGATTTTTCCGGACGGGGGCGGCCGGAGGTCGTCGTCGGCTGCGGCGTCGCGCCGATCGTTTCCGAGCGCTTCACGCCGCCGGCCGCCGGCACGGCCTATTCCTTCCTCTTCGGCGTCACCAACCCCTCGAGCCGCGGCAGCCTGAAGATCACCGGCCCCGAGCCGGGCCACCGGCTGAGCATCGATCCGTGCTACCTGCAGACCGAGCGCGACCGTGCGCTTTTCCGCGCCGCGCTGGCGGCCGCGCGCGAGATCGGCCGCCGGCCGGAGCTGTCCGCCTGGCGCGGGTGCGAGTTGCTGCCCGGACCGCTGGGGGCGCAAGCCGACATCGACCGCTTCGTCGCCGAGGCCGCCGTCACCCACCATCACCCCTCGGGCACCTGCCGGATGGGCAAGGACGAGCGCTCCGTGGTCGATCCCGATCTCAGGCTGCGCGGGCTGGACAACCTGCATGTCGTGGACGGTTCGGTGATCCCGAGCCTGACGGCCGGGCCGATCCATGCGGCCATCCTCGCTGTAGCCGAAACCTTTGTCCGGACCGTTTCCGTAGCCTGATGCAACCGGGACGTCGGCCAGCCCGCTTGCCGCGGCCGCCAACCCGGTGTATGGCATAAGTAACCAACTGGTTATTTACGCGAGATTGAACCATGCCTGCCCTCAACCTGCCCTCGGCCGGAGGCCGCGTCGAACCCTACACGCTCGTCGGCGAGCCATGCCCCCTCCCGCTGCAGACGGCCGCGTGGACCCGCAAGGTCTTCGCGGCGGCCCATGTGGTTGTCGACCCTCTCGCCGACATTGATCCGACGCTCGCAACGGCCATCGACTGGGAGCGCACGCTGGCCTTCCGCGACTATCTCTGGGGCATGGGTTTTGGCGTCGCCGAGGCCATGGACACTGCCCAGCGCGGCATGGGGCTCGACTGGCCACACGCGCTGGAGCTGGTGCAGCGCTCGGCGCGCGCCGCCAAGGCAAGCGGCAACGCCCTCATCGCCAGCGGCGCCGGCACCGATCACCTCGCCGATGCCGACAGTCCCACGATCGATGCCGTTACCGACGCCTACCTCATGCAGTGCGAGGCGATCGAGGCAACCGGCAGCCAGGTCATCCTGATGGCGAGCCGGGCGCTGGCGAAAACCGCGCGCGGGCCGGACGACTATCTGAAGGTCTATGGCAAGGTGCTCGGCCAGTTGCAGCGGCCGGCGATCCTGCATTGGCTGGGCGAGATGTTCGACCCGGCGCTCGCCGGCTATTGGGGGGCGGACAATGTGGACGCGGCCATGGCGACCGCGTTGCAGGTCATCGGCGAGAACAGGGCCAGGGTCGACGGCATCAAGATTTCGCTGCTGTCGGCGGAGCGCGAGATCGAGATGCGGCGGGCCCTGCCGGACGGCGTCGTCATGTATACGGGCGACGACTTCAACTATCCCGACCTCATCGCCGGCGACGAGCAGGGATATTCCCACGCACTGCTCGGCATATTCGACCCGATCGCGCCGGCAGCCGCCACCGCGCTTGCAGCGCTCGCCTCCGGCGACCGCAGCCGGTACGACGAGGTGATGGCGCCGACCGTGCCGCTCTCCCGGCACATCTTCAAGGCGCCGACGCGTTTCTACAAGACCGGCGTCGTCTTCCTGGCCTATCTCAACGGCTTCCAGGACCACTTCACCATGCTTGGCGGACAGGAGAACACCCGCTCGACGCTGCATCTCGCCGAACTGGTCCGCCTTGCCGACCGGGCAGGGGTGCTGCTCGATCCCGACAAGGCGGTCGCCCGCGCGAAGCCGGTCTTTGCGACGCGCGGCATCGCCTGATGACGACGGAAGGCGCGAGCCGCGAGGCGGACGGCCGGCGCTCCGTGCGCCGCCGCGATCCCGAGCGCGCGCGCGCCTCGATCCTGGCGGCGGCGACCGCGGAGTTCGCCGCGCTCGGCATCGGCGGAGCGCGCGTCGACGCAATCGCCGCCCAGGCCGGCGTCAACAAGCGCATGCTCTACCACTATTTCGGCAACAAGGACGGCCTGTACCTTGCCGTTCTGGAAGAAGCCTACGCCGCCATCCGCGCCGCCGAAAGTGACCTGGTCCTCGGCAAGGGCAGCCCGGCCAATGCCATGCGCAAGCTGGTCCTGTTCACCTGGCGCTACTATCGCGAGCATCCGGAGTTTCTCAGCCTGCTGGCGACCGAGAACGTCAACCAGGGCGCCGCGCTCGCCACGTCCGCCAGGATACGCGAGCTGAATTCGCCGCTGATCGAAACCATCCGCTCGCTGCTGGAGCAGGGAGTGGCCGAAGGTGAGTTTCGGCGCGGCGTCGATCCGTTCCGCCTCTACGTCTCGATCTGCGCGCTCTGCTTCTTCTATCTCGCCAACCGCTGGACGCTCTCCGTCAGCTTCGGGCGCGACCTCGGCGCGCCGGACGAGGTGGACGCCTGGGGCGAACATGTCGTCGGGGTCATCCTCGGCTATCTGCGCCCCTGACCGGGCGTGCGCGAGGTCATGGCGCGCCCGTTACTTGGCATCATCCACGCGCGAGGGCATTATGCTCCTGGAGGGGCCAGCGCTCTTTTCGCGAGGAGAAAGAGATGAAGGCCAGAACGGCGACGGTCGGCGACCTTGAGGCGGTATTCCGCAGCCTGTCGAACAGGCTCTCCGAGGAGTATGGGATGGCGGGCCTGGGCGCCCAGGCGGTGCAGGACAGCCTGACCATGGACCTCAAGGAGGGGCGCGCCCACAGTCTCGTCGAGGGCGACGAGGCCGTGGCGATCATCGCGTGGCACGAAAGCGACAATGTCGCCCACACGGTGTTTGCCGCCAGCGAGGACTTCTTCTCCGCTTCGACGGTCCGCTTCTGCAAGCGGCATATCCGCCGCATACAGGCCTTGACCGGCAATCTCCCTTTTCAGCACGAAAGCTGGCTGTCTCGCCCGGATGCCGCGAAATGGTTCCGGGTCATAGGCTTCGTCGAGAAGGACCGGCAGCCCGGCCATACGCTGTACGAACTGCCGCCGGCCTGAAGGCCCCAGACCGGTCCTCAGCGCTTCTCGAGAAGCTCGATGATGACGCCGTTGGGATCGCGCAGATAGCCGGCCGCGCAGGGCGTCATGTCGGGGTGGTCGATCTCCGTCATCCTGCCGAGCGGGCTGGCGCCGGCGGCAAGCAGTTCGGCGAAAGTGGCGTGGATGTCCTCGACGTCGAGGCACACATGTCCGACGCCGGGCACGTTTGGCGGCGCCGTCGGGTTGTCGCGGTTGGCTCCGGCATATTCGATGAATTCCATGTGATGGCCGTAGCCGTGGAGATGCACGACGCGGATGCGCGCGCCAGGCACGCCGGTAACGCCGGCCACCCATTCCGCATTGCGATCGACGATGCCGGACCCGACGAAGCCGAGCTTCGTCCAGAAATCGACGGCGCGTTCGAGATTGGCGACGGTGAAGCTGGTATGGTTGAAGCCGACGATCATTTGTCCCTCAGATCACCAGATAGCCGCCATCGACCGGCAGCGTCACGCCGTTGACGAAATTCGCCGCCGGCGAGGCCAGGAAGACGATTGGTCCGGCCACCTCGTGCGGCTGCCCGAAACGCTTCATCGGGCAATGCCAGTTCAGCCACTCGTCCGTGCTGCCGTCGCCCTTGCCGCCCATCGCGGTGTCCATGTAGCCGGGGGCGACCGCGTTGACCCGGATCGAGAAAGGCGCCAGTTCGCGGCACATCGCCTGCGTCAGCGTGCGCACGCCGCCTTTCGCCGCGACATAGCCGACATGCGCGAAGCCGCTGGTGAAGGCGACGACCGAGGAAATATTGATGATGGTACCGCGCGTCGCCGATAGCGCCGGCAGGAAGGCTCGGGCCGTGTTGAAGGCGCCGGTCAGGTGGACGGCTATGTTACGGTCCCACGTCTCCTCGGAATCGTCGTCGCCGATGCGGGCGTTGCCGGCGACGCCGGCATTGTTGATGAGAATCGAGACGTCGCCGTACGTCTTCCCGACACGCTTGGCGACGAGCTTCAGCTCGCGCCTGTCCGTCACGTCGATCCGCTCGCCCCAGGCAGTGTGTCCGTCTGCGGCGAGCTCCGAGGCGGTGCTGTCGGCGGCGTAGACATCGATATCGGCGACGATCACCTTCGCGCCAGCCTCGGCCAGCCCGCGCGCGATCGCCGCGCCAAGCCCGCGTCCGGCGCCGGTCACCAGGGCGAGGCGGTCGTTGAGCACGTTCATGTAGGCCTCATCCTGAACAGGGGATCATTCGTCGGTCATTCGGGCTATCCGGCGCAGGGCTTCGAGATAGGCGTCGAAGTTAGCGTGGAAGCGCGAGGCCGGGACCGAGATGCCGAGCGCAACCTGGCCGTCGAACCCATCGAACGGCACGGCCAGGCAGCAGAGCCCGAGCGAGAATTCCTGCTCGTCGACCGCATAGCGCTGGTCGGCGATCTCGCGCAGCTCTTCGGCAAGCCTGTCGCGGTCGGTGATCGTGTGGCTGGTAACGGGCGTCAGCGCCTCTGGTGTCAGATATGCGTTGCGCGTTGCCGGATCGGCCAGCGCGAGCAGGAGCTTGCCGGTCGCCCGCGCATGGGCAAAGCCGCTGAACCCGTGCGGCACCTCGGCGGCCTGCACCGCGGATCGGCCGCGCGCCGTGGCCAGCACGACGATCCTGCCGTCGACCCAGCCGCTCGCATAGGCGGTCTCGCCGGTTGCCGCCACCGCCGCGCGCACACGCGGCGCCACGATCTCGGGTGGCGCCAGCTGCCTGCGGAATCCCTCTGCTATTGGCGCGGCGGCAAGGCCGAGCACGTACCGGTTCTGCAGGTTCCTGCGCAGTATGCCGGTGCCGAGCAGCGTGTGCAGCAAATGATAGGTGACCTGACGCGGCAGGCCGAGTTCGTCGCTGATCTCCTTCGCCTTCATGCCGTCAAGGCTTCTGGCGATGGCAAGCAGCACGGCCACCGTCCGCTCCGCAGTCTGTATCCGCGGCTTCCTGTCCTCGGCTCCGGCATCCGGCACATCGGTCTCGATAATTCCTGCCATCGCTACCCTTCCACCATCGAGCGAACGGCAGATGCGATCGCCGAGGAGTCCGGGATGAGCGCGGCCTGCAGGACCGGCGATGCCGGGATGCGGACATCAGGGGTCGCGAGCCGGCGCACCGGGCCACGCAAACCGCTGCCGCAGCTTTCATGGATGCGCGCCACGATCTCTGCGCCGAAGCCCCCTGTTCTCACAGCCTCGTGCACGACGAGCACGCGCCCGCCGGAACTGCCGACCGCCTCGCGGACGGCCGTCTCGTCGAGAGGCGACAGCCAGCGCAGATCGAGCACGGAGACGGAGATCTCGGGCGCCAGGCGCTCGGCGGCCTCCATCGCCCTGTTGACCATCGCGCCCCAGCTGAGGATCAGCGCGTCGCTGCCTTTCCGGCAGAGCCGAGCCTTGCCGGCCGGCTCGACTACGCCGCCGAGCGTGACCTCGCCGCGTGTCTGGTAGAGCGAGCGGGCCTCGATGACGACGCAAGGATCGGGATCGGCCGCCGCCGACCGGAGCAGCGAATAGGCGTCCTGGGGGGTCGCGGCGAGCGCAAGTTTCAGGCCCGGAATGTGCGCGAGCAAAGCCTCGATCGACTGCGAATGCTGCGGGCAGGAGCCGGGCGTCGCGCCCTGCTGCATGCGCACCACCATCGGCACGGAGGAACGGCCCTGCGTGACGTAGCGGACATTGGCCGCCTGGTTGATGAGCTGGTCGATGGCGACCAGCACGAAGTCGGCCCACATGACCTCTACAATGGGTCTCAGCCCGCCAAGCGCGGCGCCGACGGCCGAGCCGAGGATGGCGTTTTCGGCGATCGGCGTGTCGAAGACACGAGCCTCGCCGAAATCGCGCTGGAGATTGCGCGAGGCGCCGAAAATGCCGCCGGCCTTGCCGACGTCCTCTCCGTAGACGACCGTTGCCGGATCGTCTTCCAGCAGCTCCCGCAACGCCGCGTTGACCGCTGCGACATAGGTCATCGTCACGGTGCTGGCTGGACGTGCGACATGCGGGTTCGAGCTGGCCACATCGACGACATGGGTCGCGGCATCGGCTGCTTCCGGGAGCGGTGCTTTCAGCACCTTTTCCGTCATCGTATCGACGAGCCCGCGCTGCCGCTCGATTTCGGACGCGATCTCCGCCTCGGAGAGAAAGCCGGCCGCCACAAGCCGCTGTCCAAAAACAAAAAGCGGATCCTGCGCCTCGGCCTTCCGCCGGTCTTCCTTCGAACGGTAATGCTCGATGTCGCGGTTGTAATGTCCCCAGAGGCGAGGCACCCGGCATTCGATCAGTACAGGCCCTTCGCGCTTGCGGCAGCGCTCGGCGGCAAGCGCAAAACTGTCGCGCACTGCGATCGGATCGACGCCGGAGATGGTCGCGCCAGGGAAACCGTAGGCCGCCGCGCGCTGTGCGAGCCGTTCGGAGCGGAACATGTCGCTTGTAGCGGTGAGCTCTGACCAGCCATTGTTTTCGACGACGAAGATGACGGGCAGCGCTTTGGCCGCCGCGAAGGCCATCGCCTCGTGCACAGCGCCTTGGTTCATCGCCCCGTCGCCGATCGAGACGGCGACGACGCGGCCATTGCCGGCCGAAAGATTGGCGAGCGCCAGGCCGCAGGCGATCGTCGTGCCCGCGCCGACGATCGAGTTCTCGCCGATGAAGCGAGTGCCTGGCGCCATGAAATAGGCCGAGCCCGCGCGGCCGCCGTTCAAGCCGGTGGCGCGATGGCAAATCTCGGCCATCACGTCGGCAGGGGCGAGGCCGGCGCCGAGCGCCCAGCCGTGGCCGCGATAGGTCGAGATGATCTGGTCGTCCTCGCGCAAGCCGGCGATCGCGCCGAGCGGAACGGCTTCCTGACCGGCGCAAAGATGCGCCGAGCCGGCGACGATGGGTGGTGCGGTCTGGGAGAGTTCGAGCACCTTCGCTTCGAACGCCCGGATGAAGGCGATGCTCGAGAATGTCTCGACAGCGAAGTCGCGATCCTGTCGGGCGATCGGCCTTGCTGCATCGACCTGCCTGGGCGGCGCTGGCTCGCTTGGACTCATTGTCACCGTTTCCCTACCGTTACATTGACGATAGTCGATTCCGTAATATTGTCAAATAATGGACAAAGCATCATAGTATGATAAAAAATTGATGTGCTGGCCGACAAAAATCCGCTCGATTGTGGCTGGCTGGATAGGCTACCGATCGGGCAAGCACATCGACCCCAACACGCATTCGCAGGGACCCAGGCCATGACGACCCATGACAAGAACATCACCGCAGCGATCGACCCGGTGAAGCTCGACCGGCTGGCCGAGGTGGCCGTCAAGGTTGGCTTGCGCCTGCGGCCGGGCCAGGACCTGCTGCTCACCGCGCCCGCCGCCGCCTTGCCGCTGGTGCGCCGCATCGCCAGGCATGCCTATGAGGCCGGCGCGGGTCTCGTCACGCCGATCCTCTCCGACGAGGAGATAACCCTCAGCCGCTACCGCTTCGGGCCAGACGCCAGCTTCGATCGCGCGCCGTCCTGGCTCTACGAGGGCATGGCGAAGGCGTTTTCGGCGAACACTGCGCGGCTGGCCATCGTCGGCGACAATCCGATGCTGCTTTCCGGCGAGGACCCGGAAAAGGTCGCGCGCGCCAACAAGGCGAACTCGGTCGCCTACCAGCCGGCGCTGGAGAAGATCGCCGGCTTCGACATCAACTGGAACATCGTCGCCTATCCCGGCGCCTCATGGGCCAGGCAGGTGTTTGCCGGCGACGAGGAGAGCGTGGCGGTGGCCAAGCTCGCCGACACGATCTTCTCGGCGTCGCGCGTCGACGTCGATGATCCGATCGCGGCTTGGGCCGATCACAACAACGCGCTGCAGGGGCGCACGAAATGGCTGAACGGCGAGCGTTTCGCCGCGCTTCACTATAGCGGCCCGGGCACCGAGCTGACGATCGGCCTCGCCGACGGCCATGAATGGCAGGGCGGCGCCTCGACGGCCAAGAACGGCGTCGTCTGCAACCCCAATATTCCGACCGAGGAGGTCTTCACCACGCCGCATGCGCTGCGCGTCGAGGGCCATGTCTCGAGCACCAAGCCTCTCTCCTACCAGGGCACGCTGATCGACGAGATATCGGTGCGCTTCGAGGCCGGGCGCATCGTCGAGGCGAAAGCCGCGCGCGGCGAAGCGGTGTTGCAGAAGGTGCTCGACACCGACGAGGGCGCGCGCCGCTTGGGCGAGGTTGCGCTGGTGCCGCATTCCTCGCCGATCTCGAAGAGCGGCATCCTCTTCTTCAACACGCTCTTCGACGAAAACGCCTCGTGCCACATCGCGCTCGGCCAGTGCTATTCGAAATGCTTCGTTGGCGGCGACAAGCTTACGCCCGAGCAGATCGCCGCGCAGGGCGGCAACAAGAGCCTCATCCATATCGACTGGATGATAGGCTCGGACCGGATCGACATTGACGGCGTCCGCCCCGATGGCAGCCGCGTGCCCGTCTTCCGGAAGGGCGAGTGGGCGTGAGGACGGCGCGTCGCGGAACGGACACGATGCTGTGACTTCGTTTGAACGGCTGGAGTGTTAGCCTCCCGCCGTCGTCGCGAATGGAACGCATGATGCGATCTTTCTTGAGAAACGCCGCCCTCGCTCTTCTGCTGCTCGCCGCCGGCCTTGGGTCGGCTTACGCGGAACGGGCCGACCGTCCGGCGCCGACGGGCGGCGTCCTCTCGCTGCTGCCGCTTCCGCAGACCACCCAGCATTCGATCGACATCGGCGGCCGCACGCTGGACTACAAGGCGACGGCCGGAACCTTGTCGCTTCTGGGGGCCAAGGGCGACGTGACGGCGGAGATGTTCTACGTTGCCTACGACGTGGAGCCTTCGCCTGCCGTGCCCGACGCCCGCCAGCGGCCGATCACCTTCGTCTTCAACGGCGGTCCGGGCGCGGCTTCCGCCTATCTGCATCTCGGCGCGCTGGGTCCGCGCATCATCGCGACGGCGCCGGATGGAAACTTCCTCGGGCCGCCGCAGAAGCTGGTCGACAATCCCGACACCTGGCTCGAGATGACCGACCTCGTCTTCGTCGATCCGGTCGGCACCGGCTACAGCCGCGAGGCCCCCGGCCAGCAGACGCGCGACTTCTGGGGCGTCCAGCAGGACGCAGCGGCGATGGGCGCTTTCATCCGCCTCTATCTCGCCCAGACGGGCCGCACCGGCTCGCCGGTCTTTCTGGTCGGCGAAAGTTACGGAGGGTTCCGCGCCGCGCTCCTTGCCAGGACCTTGCAGGAGGATGTCGGCATCACGCCTGCCGGCATCGTGCTGATCTCGCCGGCGCTCGAATTCATGCTGGTGCGTCCCGACCGGTTCGACCCGTTGCATTGGGCCCTCGAACTGCCGTCGATGGCGGCGGTCCGCCTCGCCAGCCAAGGCGTCGGCGGCGCCGCCTTGGCCGAGCGGCTGCGCGAGGTCGAGGATTACGCGCTCGGCGACTACCTGACCGCGATCGTCGGCGGGCTGGAGCATGGCGGGCGCGTCGCCAGCCAGCGCGTCGCCGACATCACCGGCCTGCCGCTCGATCTCGTCCAGAAGAATTTCGCGCGCATCCCGACGTCGCTCTTCGCCAGGGAGTTCGCGCGCAAGAAGGGCAACGTTCTGAGCCCCTATGACGGCATGATCGAGACGGCCGACATCGCGCCGGACAGCGCGCGCATCTCAGGACCGGACCCGGTGCTTGATCGCAGCGTTCCGGTGCTCACCTCCGCCTTCACCGACTACGTACGCGACGAGCTGAACTTTCGCACCGACATGTCCTATCGCCTGCTGAACGGCGAGATCAGCGGCAACTGGGACTATGGCACGAGCCCCTCCCGCCAGGGCTATGCCGGCGTCATGGACGATCTTCAGCGCGCGCGCTCGCTGAACCCCTCGCTCGGCGTGCTGGTCGTCCACGGCTACACCGACCTGGTGACGCCCTACATGGCCTCCCGCTATCTGGCGAGCCAGCTTCCATCGCTCCCCGGCGCCAGGCCGATCCGCCTCGAAACCGTGGATGGCGGGCATATGATGTATCTCAGGCACGACGGCCGGCAGGCGTTGAAGGAGGCCGCCGCGCAACTTTATCGCGCAACGCAATAACGCTTCCGCAGCCGACGTTTCATTGCAAAGTCCTTCCCCGGGGTCCGCAATAAGCACGCGCCGACCGCAAGTTTGTCTTGGCATTGGCGCGATCGGGGCTAAGATGGCGACGCCGGGGGCATCGGCGAAATGGCGCATGAGGGATGCGGCATGTTTTTGCGACGGATGCTCTTCGCGGCGGGATCGCTCCTGTCGCTCACCATTTGCGCGCCGGCGGCCGACCTCGTCATCGCCATGCCCAACTGGCCCTCTGGCCAGGCAACAGCCAACATACTGAAGCTCGCGATCGCCGAGAAATTCGGACTGGACGCGGAGGTGCAGGAACTCGGCACCATGCTTGCCTTCGCCGGCATGGAGGCCGGCGAGGTGGATGTCGTGCCGGAAGTCTGGCGGCCGAACTTCGACGATCTGGTCAAGCGCTACGGGCCGGAGGGCACGAAGACCATCGTGCTCAGCCAGCACGCGGTGCCGGCCTGGCAGGGGCTGTGCGCGACGCCTGACGCCGCTGCTGCCGGCATCAAGGATGTTTCCGACCTCAGCGATCCGGCCAAGACCGCCTTGCTCGACACCGATGGCGACGGCAAGGGCGAGGTCTGGATCGGCGCCGACACCTGGACGTCGACGGGGATCGAGCGGGTGCGCGCCAACAGCTACGGCTGGGCCAATACGGTGACGCTGGTCGAGGCCGAGGAGGATGTCGCCATGGCCGCGGTCGATGCTGCCGTGGCCACCGGTCGGCCGATGGTCTTCTACTGCTACGAGCCGCACCATGTCTTCAAGCTGCACGACGTCGTGCGGTTGACGGAGCCGCCTTTCGATCCGGCGAAGTGGAAGATCGTCTCGCAGGCGGACGATCCGCTGTGGATATCGAAGTCGAGCGCGCCGGTCGCGTGGGGGCCAGTCGCGTTCAACATCGCCTGGTCCGATGCTTTCGCCAGGAAGCACGCGGACGTGGCGTCCTTCCTGGGCAAGGTGGATTTCAAGCCGGACGAGATTTCGGCGATGAGCTACGCCCTTCAGGTCGACCGCCAGTCGCCGGCCGACTACGCCAAGGCCTGGGTCGAGCAGAACAAGAGCCGCATCGCGGAATGGGGGCGGTGATGGCCAGCATTTTTCTCAGCCGCCGTTCCCTCGTTCTTGGGCTCATGCTTTCCGCCTTCGGGCTGAGCACCATCCCCTCGTATGCCGACACGGAGATCTACGATTCCAAGACGCGCAAATGGGTCAAGTACGATCGCGCGACGGCGCGCAAGATGTTCGCCCGCAACAAGCAGCCGCCCGAGGCGTTCCGGCGGCAGGTGGTGAAGTTCCGCACGGCGGAAAAACCCGGCACCATCATCATCGACGGCAACCAGCACTTCCTCTACCTCGTTCAGCCCGGCCACCAGGCCATCCGCTATGGCATCGGCGTCGGCCGCGACGGCTTCGGCTGGGCCGGCATCGTGCGGGTCGGCCGCGTGGCCGAGTGGCCCACATGGACGCCGCCGGCCGAGATGGTCGCGCGCGATCCCAACGCCGCCAAATGGGCGGCCGGACAGCCCGGCGGACCCGACAATCCGCTCGGGGCCAGGGCGCTTTATCTCTACGAAGGCGACCAGGACACGATCTACCGCATCCACGGCACGCCGGAGCCATGGACCATCGGCCTCGACGTCTCGTCCGGCTGCATCCGCATGAACAATGACGACATCGTCGATCTGCATTCGCGCATCGAGGTCGGCGCGAAGGTGATCGTGCTGATGCAGGGCGCGGCGCTCTTCAAGGGGGTCTGAAGCATATCCCGGAGAATGCGATGCGGTTTTCGGGACGATGAGCTCAAACAACCGCCGGAGCGGATGACGACTGGGAGAGGTCATCCGGTACGGCGCGAATGTGGAGGGGAATCCATGTCTGGACCGGAAGCATCCATTGTCCTGAAAGCACTGTCGGCTGTCGCATTGTTGGCGGCGGCCGGCTGTCAGTCATCGCCTGAGCCCCAGCAGATGGCGCGGACGACGCTGCAGACGGCGCCTGCCGACCTGCAGCTCCTTTGCGCCAACGCCGTCGCCACGCAGACCGGCGCGGCCTCGGCCAAGGTGCTGCCGGTCAGCTCGCGCCAGCTCGACGCCACGTCGTTCCAGGTGGACCTCGACGCCGCCGGCAAGCGGCACACCTGCGTCGTCGACAGCGAGGGCAATGTGAAGTCGGTCACCTGACCCACGCGCCTCCACATCGTCCCGACACGTCCACCCTCGGCTGCGTGAAATTTCCATTTGACGACGCAGCGGTGGTGTTGCTCTCGTCGTGGTCCGCACGGCGAGGGGAGGGACCATGACCGGCAGGCTGGAAGGCAAGATCGCGCTGGTCATCGGCGCGGCGCGCGGCATCGGCAGGGGCAT
This sequence comes from Rhizobiaceae bacterium, assembly GCA_036520515.1. GTDB lineage: Bacteria > Pseudomonadota > Alphaproteobacteria > Rhizobiales > Rhizobiaceae > Mesorhizobium_K. The sequence goes on along the minus strand of DATDJN010000468.1, from coordinate 7,101 downwards.
CGCCGAGCGCTTCGCCGAAGAGGGCGCCAGGCTGGTGCTTGGCGACGCGGCGGACGAGGCCGGCAAGGCGACGGCCGACCAGCTCGGTGCGGTCTTCGTGAACACCGACATCTCCCGGATGGAGGACGCTGAGGCGGCCGTCGCTGCCGCCGTCCAGCGCCACGGCCGCCTCGACATCATTGTGCAGAACGCCGGCATCTTCCCGTGGCAGTTGATCGAGAACACCAGCCCCGAGGATTGGGATCGCGTCATGGCCGTCAACCTGCGCGGCACGTTCAACGCCGCGCGTGCCGCGCTCGCGCCGATGAAGCGCCAGGGTTCCGGCCGCATGCTCTTCACCTCGTCGATCACCGGGCCGCATGTGACGAGCCCCGGTCACGGCCACTATTCGGCGACCAAGGCCGGCATCAACGGCTTCATCCGCTCCGCAGCCCTTGAGTTCTCCGGCTACGGCATCACCGTCAACGGCGTCGAGCCGGGAAACATCCTGACCGAGGCGATCCGCGAACACCGCGACGCGGCCTTCATCAAGAGCATGGAGGACGGGATCCCGCTCGGCCGGATGGGCACTCCGCGCGATGTCGCGAACGCCTTCCTCTTCCTCGCTTCCGACGAGGCGAGCTACATCACCGGCACGACGATCGTCGTCGATGGCGGGCAGCTCCTGCCGGAAGGCGCCGACTTCCGCATCCTTCCGTCATGACGATGGGGCCTGGAGCGGCGTCCGGTATACCGGCGTATCCAGCCCCTCGCAGCGCGCCTTGATCTGCAGCGCCAGGAACTTCGAGAAGAAGCGCGACAGCGCAAGGTTGCCGCCGTGGACCCACAGCGCCTCCTGCGCCGTGGGCTTGTAGAGGTTGCGCAATTCGCCCTGCCACGGGCCGGGATCGTTGCGCACGCCCGAGCCTATGCCCCAGCAGGGGCCGATTGCGTCGGCGGTGGCGCGGTCGACGATCCTCGCCACCATCTCGTGCATCGACTGGAAGCCCGTCGACTGGATGATCGCGTCGGCCGGCAGCTCGCTGCCGTCGGCGAAGCGGATGCCGGTCGCGGTCAGCCTCTCGATCGGCACGCCGGCCTTCACCTTGATCGCGCCGGAGATGATGAGTTCGGAAGCGCCGACGTCGATGTAGAAGCCCGAGCCGGTGCGGTATGCCTTGAGCATCTGTCCCGTGTCGTCCTCGCCGAAGTCGAGCAGGAAGCCCGACGCCTCTAGCCGCCTGTAGAAGTCGGCGTCGCGCGTTCGGATCTTCTCGTAGAGGGCGCGCTGTATCGGCGGCTGCAGGGCCATGGGCGTCGCCGCCGCGATCAGGTCGGCCTTGTCGACGTCGATGCCCGCGGCGACCGCAGCTTCCGAGTAGATGTCGAAGCCGAGATCCATCAGCGTCTCGGAGCGGACGACGGTGGTGGGCGAGCGCTGCACCATGGTGACGTCCGCGCCTGCTTCCCAGAGGTCGACCGCGACGTCGTGCGCCGAACTCGCCGCGCCGATCACGGCGACGCGCTTGCCTTCGTACCTGCCGCCGTCCGCATACTGGTTGGAATGGATGATCTCGCCCTTGAAATCCGCGGCGCCCGGCAGGTCGACGAAGCGTGGCGGACCATAGGCGCCGGTAGCGAACACGAGTTGTGCCGGCTTCAGCGTGACCGGCTCGCCGTCGCGCAGCAGCTCCACGGTCCACAGCTTCGCCTCCGGATCGTAGCTCGCCCTGGTGACCTCGGTGGAGCCCCAGTAATTGAGCTCCATCGTCTTCACATACATCTCCAGCCAGTCGCCCATCTTGTCCTTGGGCGTGAACACCGGCCAGTGCGCCGGGAACGGGATGTAGGGGAAATGATCGTACCAGACAGGGTCATGCAGCACGAGCGAGCGGTAGCGCCTGCGCCAGGAGTCGCCCGGCTTCGCGTTCTTCTCGGCGATGATGAAGGGAACGCCGAGCTGCTTCAGCCGGGCGCCCAGCATGATGCCGCCCTGGCCGCCGCCGATGATCAGGCAGTAGGGCTGGCGGCTGGCGCCGAGCTCCGCATCCTCGATGGCGCGCAGTTCGGACCATGTCTGCCGGTTGCGGTCGGCGCCGTGGCTGACGCCCTTCGGACGCGTCGGGCCGGCAGCCTCCTCGAATCCCTTGAGCTCCTGCAGCGTGGTGAGGATGGTGCGGCACTTGCCGCCTTCCAGCCGGAAGATGCCCTTGCCGCGGCCGACGGCCGTTTCGAACTCGAACCAGCCCTCGATGTGGCCGGGCTGACCTGACGCAGCGCCCAGCACGAACCCCGTCGGCGCGGTCGAGGCAAGCGTTGCCTTGAGCATGGCCGCGATGGCGGGCTTGCCCTCGACTGTCATCACGTTCCAGGTGAAGGCGACAAAATCGCGCCAGTAGCAGTCCTCGGCGAAGAGCGCGAGCACGGCGCCGGCGTCGCCTCCGGCAAGCTCGCGGGAGAAGCTTTCGAGCCAGGCGGAGGCCTCGGCCGCTGGCGCGGTCTGCAGCATGGACGTTCCCCTGTGATCCGGCGGACGGCACGCAAAGCCATCCCAAGACACGTGCCCTGGAGGAGGCCTTCTTGCCTTCGTCCTAGCCCAGAATGTGGAAAAGTTACAGCCTCCGCCACGCCGCTGGCGCTTGACAACGCCTCGCGACCCCGCTGGAGACGGGGAGCGCACGAGGAGACGACGACGCCATGCAGTCAGCTGCCGAACTCGATACGCCCGCGGTGACGATCCAGCTCGATCGGCTGGAAGCGAATATCGCGCGTGCCCAGCGCCTGGTCGCGCAGGCAGGCAAGCTCAACCGACCGCACATCAAGACGCACAAGATCCCCGCGATCGCCGCCATGCAGATGAAGGCGGGCGCCGCGGGCATCACCTGCCAGAAGCTCGGCGAGGCGGAGGTCTTCATCGACGCCGGGGTCGCCGACGACATACTGATCACCTTCAACATCGTCGGCCCTGCCAAGACCCGCCGGCTGGTCGACCTCGCCAGGCGCGTGAAGCGGCTGGCCGTCGTCGCGGACAACGAGACGGTGCTGCGGGGCCTGTCGGATGCGGCGCGCGGCAGCGGCGTCGACCTGCCGGTGCTGGTCGAATGCGACGGCGGCTTCGGCCGCAACGGCGTGCAGACGCCGGACGCCGCGCTCGATTTGGCGCGTGTCGCCGCGCGGCTTCCGGGCCTCGCTTTCGAGGGGCTGGCGGTCTATCCGAACAACGCGCCGAAAACCCGGCCGTTCTTCACCCGCGCGGTCGAGCTTTTCCGGGCCGCCGGCATGCCGCTGCCGGCGATTTCGGGCGGCGGCACCGCGGCCCTGCTCACGCTCGCCGACTATCCCGAAATGACCGAGCACCGCGCCGGCACCTATGCGTATAACGACGTGATGACGGTGGAATCGGCGGCCGCCGGCTGGGACGACTGCGCCATGCATGTGCGCGCCACAGTCGTCAGCCGCCCCACCGCCGATCGCGCGATCATCGATGCCGGTTCGAAGGTGCTGACGCGCGAACAATATTTCGTGAAGGGGTTCGGCCGGATCGTCGACTATCCCGACGCCGTCGTCGCCAACCTCTCGGAAGAGCACGGCATGGTCGACCTCTCCGCCTCGGCGAGGAGGCCCGAGGTCGGCGAGGTTATCAGCATCATCCCCAACCATTGCTGCGTCGTCTCCAACATGGTCGACGAGGTCCACGGCGTCCGCAACGGGATGGTCGAGGTCGTCTGGCCGGTCGCTGCGCGCGGCAAGGTCCGGTAGGTGGCAGCCATATTCACAAGCGGAGTACAGGACGACGATCGAGCGTTTCGGGCCACCCTCGGTCGGACCGGGCTGTCCGCGCGCTCTTGCGTGCGCGCCGACATGATGGTGGACTGCAAGGTCGAGATCGAGGTGATCGCCTACGATCCCGGATAGCTGCGCAGGGCCACGCAAGCCCTGCATTTGACCTCGATCAAGGCGCTGGGCGCATCGTCTGCTATCCTTCGACCCGGAACTGAGAGAACCGCGCGCCACGCGCTGTCGAACGCTCGAGAGGTTGCCGATGATACTGCCGAACGGGACCACCGTGCTCGTCTCCAACGGGCACACGATCAGGCTCTTTCGCAACAAGGGCGTAGAGCCCGCCATCAGGCTGGTGGAACTGCCGGACCCCGAAATCTCCGCCCACAACCAGGGATCGGGCGGGCGTCACCGGACGAGCTCCGCCAATCCCGACGACAGGCGCCTGGCCGAGGACGATTTCGCCGCCGCTGTCGCCGAATACGTCAACGGCAAGGTGCTGGGGGGCGAGATCACGACGCTGTTCATCGTCGCCGATCCCCGCACGCTCGGCGAGATACGCCGCCACCTTCATCCGTCGGTGCCGCCCGTGGTGATCGGCGAGCTCGACAAGGATCTCACCCATCACCCGGTCGCGGACCTGCAAGCCGCGCTCGCCGGCGCGTCTCTCTGAAACCGCTCTGGACAGAACCACGAGGTGGTATGGGCATCGGGGCCATGCCGTGTCCGCGCCCGCGAGATCGGCTTTCCGCATGGCGAAGAACGCAATATCGTGAGCGGGTACGTCTCGGCTGGCCGGAGGGGTGCTGGACTAACCCAGGCCCGGCTCGAACGGCCTGACCGATCGGGACTATTTGCAACGTATGGATGGGATTGCCATGTACAAGCACATACTGATTTCCACGGACGGTTCGGACGTCGCGCAGAAGGGCATCGACCACGGGCTTTCGCTCGCCAAGGCGCTCGGCGCAAAGGTCACGATCGTGACGGTCACGGAGCGTTTTCCCATCTATACGGGCGGCATGGCCGCAGCCGGCTGGATTCCTGGTCCGACCGAAATGGCCGAATACGATGCGGGCCAGAAGGAATGGGCCGACGGCGTGCTGAGGCGGGCGAAGGCGGCGGCTGACAAGCTCGGCGTCCAGGCCGAGACTGTGCACGTTCCCGACGCGCTGCCCGCCGAGGCCATCCTCGATACGGCCAAGGCGCGCGACTGCAGCCTGATCGCCATGTCCTCGCATGGCCGCCGCGGCATCGGCCGCCTGCTGCTCGGCAGCCAGACCCAGGAAGTGCTTGCTCACAGCCCGGTGCCGGTGCTCGTCGTTCGCTAGCGTCATCAGCCGTAGCGCGTCTTGCCGAATCCCTGATAGGCTTCAGGCAATCCCGCCTGAAGGAGGGAAGACCGTGACCGGATCGCAAGAGACGAGACACGAGGCTCATGGCGAGCATGCCGGCCACCCGGCTCATGCGGCGCACGAACATGACCACCACCACCACGAACACCACGCCGGGCATGTGACGCAGCCGGCGGATGTACCGCCGGGCGCCGTCTGGACCTGCCCGATGCATCCGGAGATCAGGCGGAACGGTCCCGGCAGCTGCCCGATCTGCGGCATGGCGCTCGAACCCCTGATGGCGGCCGGCGACGGGCCGAACGCCGAGCTGGTGGACATGACGCGCCGTTTCTGGATCGCGCTGGCGCTGGCGCTGCCGGTCTTCCTGCTCGAAATGGGCCGCCACCTTTTCCCCGCCCTGCATCACCTGATCCCGCCCAGGACCTCGATCTGGATACAATTCGTGCTGGCGACGCCGGTCGTGCTCTGGGCCGGCTGGCCCTTCTTCGAGCGTGGCTGGGCGTCTCTCCGCACGATGAACCTCAACATGTTCACGCTGATCGCCATGGGCACCGGCGTCGCCTGGCTCTACAGCGTGGTCGCAACGCTCTTCCCGTCGATCTTCCCGCAAGCCTTCCGCGGCGCGGATGGCACGGTCGCCGTCTATTTCGAGGCCGCGGCCGTCATCACCGTTCTGGTGCTGCTCGGCCAGGTGCTGGAGCTGAGAGCCCGCGAGTCGACGTCGGGAGCCATCAAGGCGCTGCTCGATCTTGCGCCGAAGACGGCGCGGCGCATCCGCGCGGACGGCGGCGACGAGGAGGTCGGGCTCGATGTCATAGTCGTCGGCGACCGGCTACGCGTGCGTCCGGGCGAGAAGGTGCCGGTCGACGCGCTGGTGGAGGAGGGGCGCTCGGCACTCGACGAATCCATGGTGACGGGCGAATCCATGCCCGTCACCAAGACGGTCGGCGATCGCGTCATCGGCGGCACCATCAACCAGAGCGGTGCGCTCGTCGTGCGCGCCGAAAAGGTCGGCCGCGACACGATGCTTGCGCGCATCGTGCAGATGGTCGCCGATGCGCAGCGCTCGCGCGCCCCGATCCAGCGCCTCGCCGACCGGGTCTCGGCGTGGTTCGTGCCGCTGGTGATCCTGGTGGCGATCCTCGCCTTCATCTCCTGGGGTGTCTGGGGCCCCGAGCCGCGCTACGCCTACGGGATCATCGCCGCCGTGGCCGTGCTGATCATCGCCTGCCCCTGCGCGCTCGGGCTGGCGACGCCGATGTCCATCATGGTCGGTGTCGGACGCGGCGCCGGCCTCGGCGTGCTCATCAAGAATGCGGAGGCGCTGGAGAGGCTGGAGAAGGTCGATACGCTGGTGGTCGACAAGACCGGCACGCTCACCGAAGGCAAGCCGTCCGTCACCCGGATCGTCGCCGCCGCGGGCCAGGACGAAAACGAGCTGTTGCGGCTTGCCGCCGGCGTCGAGCGCGCCTCCGAACATCCGCTTGCGCTGGCCATCGTGACGGCCGCCCAGCAGCGCAAGCTTCCGCTTCCCGAGGTCACCGGTTTCGACTCGCCCACCGGCAAGGGCGCGGTCGGAACCGTCGACGGCCGGAGGATCGCGCTCGGCAACGCCCGCTTCCTGGAAGAACTGGGCATCTCCACCGCCGCCTTGGCCGATCAGGCCGACGCATTTCGCCGCGACGGCGCCACCGCCATCTTCATCGGCGTCGACAGAGCCGTCGCCGGCATCTTCGCCATCGCCGATCCGGTGAAGGAAACCACGCCGGCCGCGATTGCGTCGCTTCGTGAGGACGGCATTGCCGTCGTCATGCTGACCGGCGACAATCGTACGACGGCCGAGGCGGTGGCGCGAAAGCTCGGCATCACGGAGGTCGAGGCCGAAGTATTGCCCGACCAGAAGAGCGCCGTCGTCGAGCGGCTGAAGCGCGAAGGCAAGGTGGTCGCCATGGCTGGCGACGGCGTCAACGACGCGCCGGCGCTGGCG
>DATDJN010000467.1:0-8916 GCA_036520515.1 Rhizobiaceae bacterium | reverse complement strand
TTTATATGCGACCTCGCGGCCGCCCGTCAGGCATGCTTCCCTCAACCATCCCTACCGGCCATCCCCGGGCATTTGCGCCGGGGGGCGGCGTACGGCATGCGGTTCGAGGGCCGGACCTGGGGGCTCATCACCCAGCCGCGCACCGCTGCGCGACCGACCCGGCGCCCGCCTGCCCAGATGTTCGGTGGCCATCCGTTTCCCCGTACAGGCACGAGGATTATGCGGCAGGTTTTGGGGGTGTGGATTGTATTTCTGAAGAATCTTTTTGCAGCCACTGTTTGTGGGGCAGAAAGGGCTGAAGCGTTGGCTGGCCGGCCAACGCTTCAAGCGGCAGGAGAGCCTGGCGTGGATGGACCTTCGCGGTCGTAATTTATCTGCGCTCCCTGCCGCAGCAGTCCACGCGCGTCACATGGCTGTTGCAGGACTCAAGGCACAGGCTCGCCAGACGCAACGGTTGGATGACCATGCAGAGCCAAGCCGCCAAGCAGTTCCGCACGGATCGTGCATGTCACCGCCATGCCGCGCGGCTGGGCGTCCTGGGCTCGGTCGGCCTGGAAGCCGCTCCGCCCCCATCGTTCGGTCCACCCGGTTTCGCCGGAAAAACGCCCGTGGTAAACGGGCGGGACTCTCGGCGCGTCGGTCCGATGAGCGCCAGCCGGACCGCCCGTCTCCATGTCCTTGCCGCCTCTCCAGCCTGAACAGCTCGTCAAGCCCGGTCGTTTCGACCTGAGGATGTCGCTGATCTTCGCGGCGGTGTTCATCCCGCTCGGGGTGAACGTGCCCTATTTCCCGCTGTGGCTCGAGGCGAAGGGTTTTGGTCCCGAACAGATTGCCGTGATCCTGTCGGCGCCGATCTTCCTGCGCGTCGTCACGACGCCGATCATCTCCAGCATGGCCGACCGGGCGAAAGACCGGGCCAACGTGCTGATCGCGATCTCGGTCGCAGCGTTCCTCATGTCGCTCGGCTATTTCCTGACGCCGACCTACGCGACCGTGCTGGCGGTAACGCTGGCGATCAACGTGTTCTGGACGCCGCAGTCGCCGCTGGCCGATTCGCTGGCGCTGTCGGGCGTGAGACGCTTCGGCTCGAACTATCCGCGCATGCGCATCTGGGGCTCGCTCAGCTTCCTCGGAGCCAACTTTTTCGGCGGCATCATCCTGGCGGCGACCGGCGCGGACGCTGTGCCGGTCATGATCACCTTCGGCCTGTTCGCGGCCTTCGCCGCGGCGCTGGTCACGCCGCGCCTGGGGCGCCCGCGCGTCGCCTCGCCGCTGTCGGCAAGCGGCCTGCAGGCGGCTGCGCCGAGCCTCCTCAACCGCTACTTCCTGCTCTTCGTGACGGGCACCGGGGTTCTGGTCGCCAGCCATGGCCTGCTCTACGGCTTCGCCTCGATCTACTGGAAGGCCATCGGCATCAGCGACCAGGTGATCGGCTTCCTGTGGGCCTGGTCGGTGGTGGCGGAAGTGGTCGCGTTCCTGCTCTTCAACCGGGTGTTCGGGCGGGTTTCGTCGACCACCGTGCTGACGGTCGCCGGCCTGGCGGCGATCGTGCGCTGGATCGCTTTCCCGATGATCGAGCCGATGGGGCTCGGCGTGCCGGGATTTTTCGCCGTGCAGACGCTGCATGCGCTGTCGACCGGCCTGCTGCTGATCGGCCTGCAGCAGATGATCGGCGAAACGGTGCCGGAGGAGCGGACCGGGGCGGCGCAGGGCATCGCCTATTTCGCCAACGGTTTTTCGACGGGCGTCGTGACGCTGGCGTCCGGGCCGCTCTACGAAAGCCTCGGCGGCGAAGGCTTTTATGTGATGGCGGTGATCGCGGCGATAGGGCTGGGGATCATCGTCGCCGCCGCGCTCAGCCCCAAAGGCCGGGCTCGGGCGGCGACACCAGCGAACCGCGATAGATAAGGCCGGGCTGGCGGTCGCGGGCGAGGAGCAGCGGCCCGTCGAGATCGACATAGTGGACGCCCTGCGCCAAGAGCACGGCGGGGGCCATGGCGAGCGAGGTGCCGACCATGCAGCCGACCATGATCCTGAAGCCGAGTTCCTCGGCGCGGCGGCGCAGTTCCAGGCCGGCGGTGAGGCCGCCCGCCTTGTCGAGCTTGATGTTGACGGCGTCGTAGAGGCCGGCGAGGCTTTCCAGCCCCTCGGCGGTGTGGACGCTTTCGTCGGCGCAGACCGGAACGGGACGCTCGATGCGGGCGAGGATCGCGTCCTGGCCGGCGGGCAGCGGCTGTTCGACCAGCGAGACGCCGAGCCGCGCCGCCGCCGCGAGGTTTTCCTCGACGTTGGCGTCGGTCCAGCCTTCGTTGGCGTCCAGGATGAGCCGGCTGCGCGGCGCAGCTTCCCGCACGGCGCGGATGCGCTCGATGTCGCCTTCGCCGCCGATCTTGACCTTGAGGAGAGGGCGGGTCGCGTTTTCGGCCGCCTGCACGGCCATGGCGTCGGGCGAGGCGAGGGAGAGCGTGAAGGCGGTTTCGAGGGGTACGGGGGAGGCCATGCCGAGCCTGTCGGCGACGCGGATGCCGGAGCGCTTGGCCTCGAGGTCCCAAAGGGCGCAGTCGAGGGCGTTGCGGGCGGCGCCGGGTTTCATCGCCGCGAGCAGCGCGGCGCGGGAGAGACCCCCGGAGATCGCCGCCGACACCGTCTCTATCTCGGCGCGGACACTGTCCATGGTTTCGCCGTAGCGCCGGTAGGGAACGCATTCGCCGCGCCCGGAGTTGTCGCCTTCGCGGATCGTACAGGCGATGACCTCCGCCTCGGTCTTGGAGCCGCGCGAGATGGTGAAGGTTCCCCGAATAGGAAAACGTTCCTCGGCAACCGAAAGGACACGGTTCATCGTCAATCTGCTCCGGAGATGCCCGAACGCATCGCTGCCAAATCGACAGCCGTGACGTGACGGGTTAAGACGATTCACCATGCATATCAACGCGAAAGGCAAAGAGGCAGCGGTCATCGGCGACAATCTCGATCCGCGGGTCGAGACGCACGAGGAGGGCGGCGTGCTGAGCTGCCGGCTGGCCGGAAACTGGACGACCAGGCGCGTGGCGACCGTTGACGCGGCGATGCGGGCGATCCCGGCGCAGAACGGCTACCGCACGCTGGCGGTCGACATTTCCGACGTGGTCAGGATGGACACGGCTGGCGCATGGCTGATCGAGCGCCTGCTGGCCTCGGCCCGCGCCAAGGGCGTCGAGACGCGCATCGAGGGCGAGAGCGAAGTCGCCAAGATTCTCCTGAGCGCCGTGAGCGAGGCCTCGAAACAGGACGGCAGCCACGAGCCCGAGGCCAGGACCAACCTCTTCATCCTGATGCTCGCGAGGATCGGCATGCGCGTCTACGAGATGCGCGACGACTTCCTCTCCGCCATGAACATCCTCGGCGCCACCATACGCGGCGGGCAGATGAAGCTCGGCCGCGGCCACAGCATCAACATGGCGGCGATCTTCTCGCAGATCGACCGCATGGGCGTCGGCGCCATCCCGGTCGTGCTCCTGATGTCGACCATCGTCGGCGCGATCATCGCCCAGCAGGGCGCCTATCAGCTCTCCTATTTCGGCGCCGACATCTTCGTCGTCGACCTGGTCGGCATCCTGGTGCTGCGCGAACTCGGCGTGCTGATGACCGCGATCATGATCGCGGGACGCTCGGGCAGCGCGATCACGGCCGAGATCGGCTCGATGAAGATGCGCGAGGAGGTCGACGCCCTGACCGTGATCGGGCTCAACCCGATCGGGGTCCTGGTGTTCCCGCGGCTGGTGGCGCTGGTGGTGGCGCTGCCTTGCCTGACGATCCTCGCCAATTTCGCGGCTCTCGCCGGCGGCATCGTCGTGTCGTGGTTCTATTCGGACATCGCGCCGATCCAGTTCATCGACCGGCTGCGCTCGGCAATCGACGTGTCGACCATCTTCGCCGGGCTGATCAAGGCGCCGTTCATGGCGCTGATCATCGGCATCATCGGCGCGGTGGAAGGGCTGAAGGTCGGCGGCAGCGCCGAATCGCTCGGCCAGCACGTCACGGCGTCGGTGGTGAAGTCGATCTTCGTGGTGATCATCCTCGACGGCGCCTTCGCCATATTCTACGCGGCGATCGATTTCTAGGAAGCGGGATGAGCGAAGCGGCAAGCATCGAGATGCGCAACGACCGGCCAGCCGCCGCCTGGGACGAGGTGGTGCTGTCGGTGCGCGACGTGACGGCCGCCTTCGACGACAATGTCGTGCTCGACCGCCTGTCGCTCGACGTGATGCGCGGCGAAATCCTCGGCTTCGTCGGCGCGTCCGGTTCGGGCAAGTCGGTGCTGCTGCGCACCGTGCTCGGCCTCAACAAGAAGCGGTCGGGCAAGATCGAGCTGTTCGGCGTCGATCTCGACAAGGCGACCGAGGCGGAGCGGCTGAGGGTCGACATGCGGGTCGGCGTGCTGTTCCAGCACGGCGCGCTCTTCTCGGCGCTGACGGTGATGGAGAACATCCAGGTGCCGATGCGCGAATATCTCGACCTGCCGCAGACGCTGATGGACGAACTGGCGCTGCTGAAGCTCGAACTGGTCGGGCTGCCGGCCGATGCAGGGCTGAAATATCCGAGCGAGCTTTCGGGCGGCATGATCAAGCGCGCGGCGCTGGCGCGGGCGCTGTCGCTCGATCCCGAGATCGTGTTCCTCGACGAGCCGACGTCGGGCCTCGATCCGATCGGCGCGGCCGACTTCGACGAGCTCGTGATGAAGTTGCGCGACACGATGGGCCTGACCGTCTACATGGTGACCCACGACCTCGACAGCCTGTTCTCGACCTGCGACCGGGTCGCGGTGCTCGGCAAGAAGAAGGTGCTGGTCCAGGGGACCATCGAAGATATGCTCGCCAGCGAGGAGCCCTGGGTGAAGTCGTATTTCAGGGGGAAGCGCGCGCGCCAGCTCGACCTCGCGGCGCGCGGGCGGGGCTGAGAGAACCGGGGACGGGACAAGGGCCGGAATGGAAACCAGAGCCAACTACGTCATCGTCGGCATCTTCACGCTGGTGGCGATCGTCGCCGCCTTCGTTTTCGTCTACTGGGCGGCCGCGATCGGCGACCGCGGCGAGACCGCCATGCTGCGCATCCGCATACCCGGCTCCGCCTCGGGCCTGGGCCGCGGCAGCGCGGTTCTCTTCAACGGTGTCAGGGTCGGCGACGTCCGGCGCGTCTACATCGACGTGCTGAACCCGACGGTGGCCATCGCCGACGCCGAGATCGACCGGCTGACGCCGATCACCAAGTCGACGCAGGCCGATATCGGCATCGCCGGACTGACCGGCCAGTCCAACATCGAGCTCAAGGGCGCGGATATCAGGGAGCCCAACCTGCTCGACGAGGCCGAGCGGGACGATCGCATCGCCGAGATTACCGCCAAGCCGTCGGCGGTGACGAACCTGCTGCAGACCGCGCAAAACATCTTCACCCGGGCCGACAACGTGCTGACCGACCTGGAGGGCTTTACGCGCGACGTGCGGGGGCCGCTGACGCAGACGGCCGAAAACGCGCAGAAATTCTCCGATGCCCTGGCAAGGAATTCGGACGGCATCGACAAGTTCCTGTCGAGCGTATCGGCGCTGTCGGAGGAACTGGCCGGCGTTTCCGGAAAGCTCGACGGCACGCTCAGCGCCGCCGAAGACCTGCTGAAGGCGGTCGACCGCCAGAAGATCCAGAACATCGTCGGAAATGTCGAGACCTTCACCGAAAACCTCAAGGATCAGAGCTCGCGCTTCGACGAGATCGTCGGCGGCGTCGACCGGGCGGTCGGCACGATCAACGACTTCGCGAAACAGGCCGAGCAGACGCTGACCAAGGTCGACGGCATATTGGAAGGCGTCGACACCGAAACGGTGCGCACGACGCTCTCCAACATCGCGAAGGCCAGCGCCAGCGCCGACAAGGCGGCCGCCGACATAGCGCAGTTCACCGGCGAGCTGCGCCCGCGCGCCGAGGATATCAACAAGGTCATCAGCGACGCCCGCGAAATCTCCGGCAGGCTGAACCAGGCGTCGACGCGGGTGGACGGCATACTGGTCAAGGTCGACAAGCTGCTCGGCTCGGGCGAGGCGGAGGGCGTGATGGCCGACGCCAGTGCGACCCTGAAATCCTTCAAGCAGGTCGCCGATACGTTGAATTCGCGGCTGGCCGGCATACTGGACGGGCTCAGCCGCTTCTCCGGGCAAGGCCTGCGGGACGTCGATGCGCTGGTGCAGGACACGCGCCGGTCGGTCAACCGCATCGAGGAGGCGATCACCGACCTTGGCCGCAATCCGCAGCGCATCATCACGGGCGGAGAGGGGACGGTCCGCCAGTATGACGGCCGCATCCGGCGTTGACATCGATGGCTGCCGCCCGCAAGAAATCGGACAGGGAAATGATCGGCTTCGGCGCAGCGGCGGTGCGGGGACGCGTTTTGGATTCAGTCAGGCTGATATCGGGTACCTTGGCTCTGTCGATCCTGCTGTCGGGCTGCGCCCTGCTCAGCGGCGGCTCGAAGCCGCTAGACACCTATGAGCTGACGGCGCCGGCCGCGGGCGACGGGCGCGGACGCAGCGCCCGGCAGATTCTGATCGCCGAGCCGTCCGCCCTGAAAGCACTCGACGGCCAGAACATCGTGATCTCGCCGGCGCCGGGCAACATCGAGTTTCTCAAGGGCGCGCAGTGGGCCGACCGGTTGCCGAAGGTCGTGCAGGCCAAGCTGGCCGAGACCTTCCAGCGGTCAGGCGAGTTTCGCGGCGTTGGCAGGCCGGGCGAGGGCCTGGCGATCGACTACCAGGTGATCGTCGACATCCGCTCCTTCCAGGTGCGGGTCGACGGCGGCGCCAGCGCCGAGGTCGAGCTGTTCGTCCGGCTGCTCAACGACCGCAATGGCACGGTGCGGGCCGGAAAGGTTTTCACCGCGACGGCTCCGATCGCCGGACAGGGCAATGCAGCCTATGTCGCAGCCCTCGACGCCGCCTTCGGACAGGCGGCGGTCGAGATCGTCGACTGGACCGGCAAGATCATCTGACGCGGCGCGGGCTTTTCCCGCTGCATCTCTCGAAATTCAGATGGCGTTCCCGGAGGAATCCATTCAGGGAGCCGCGTCTTCCGGAAATTCGACGGGATAGGGCTCTATGAAGTCCGCAGAGCGACTTACGCCTGCCCATTCTTCAGCTTCGGCGTGTTGCTTGCGCGTGTAGTCGAGAGCCGAAGTGACCGCGTAGGCGCCCAGCAGGAGATGGGTCGGCAGATGCTGCCGCCTAACGATCCGGATCAAAATTCCGGCCGCACGGACAGGATCCCCCGCGCGCAGGAGATCAGAGGTGCGCATGAACCGCAATCTTTCCCCCAGGCTCGTTTCATACTCGGGAGGGATATCAGCTACAGCCATGGAGGAGCCCGACCAATCCGTGGCAAAACCGCTGGGCTCGACGACCAAGATTCGAATGCCGAACGCCTCGGTTTCCGTGGCGAGCACACGGCTGAGGCCATCGACGGCGAACTTCGCGGCCTGATAAGAGCCGAGTCCGGCACTGCCGCCGACCCTGCCCCCGACTGAGGAAAACTGGATGATCGTGCCGCCGCCTCCGTCACGCAGGAGTGGAATTGCCGCCTTGCTGACGTTGTAGACGCCCCAGAAATTCGTCTCGAACTGGGTGCGGAAATCCTGCTCGTCAGCGATCTCGACCGGGGCCAGATTCGCGTAGCCCGCATTGTTTACGACAACATCGATACGGCCGAAGTAATCCCTGGCTGCCTGAAGCGCCGAGCGGACCGCGCCCGCATCAGTGACATCCACGGCGATCGGAACAATCCGATCGCCGTACTCTGCTTTCAGGTCGGAGAGCTGTTCCGGACGGCGGGCGGTTGCCGCCACGGCGTCGCCAGCCTCCAAAGCAGCGGTCACGAGGGCTCTCCCAAATCCGCGCGTGGAGCCGGTCACAAACCAAACCAGTTGAGCCATTCACGTCCTTCCTTTCTCTGGTGGGGATTGCGGACGCCCCAGATCGGAAGGGAGGTAAAGGATCGCGACTAAAAGTATTTCGCGAGGAAATCAGTCGTTTCGAAAATGACCGTCGTAATCGTGCGGTGTATGTGCGGGGCGTTCGGGAGCTTATGCCGCTCCGTAGCTGTCGTTTGGGGGAGAGCACTTCGAGCGAAGTCGATTTATTACGAACCGGGTCCGCGTGGGAACCATCGTTGCTGCCACTGCGAACCGCGATGAGCTTACATCGGACGGGCAGTTTCCCGTCCGACGCAGGCCTGGCGCGGACCGGCCCCGACCAGGGTTCGCGAACCCGCCGCTAGATCATTTCCGCTTTTCTCTGAATCGCGGAAATCCTCTATCTCTTTGTTTTTACGCAATTCCGGACGCAAAACCGCTGCGCACTTTTGCTGGAATTGCTCTAAGTCTCGGATGACGCCACGGCGAGTGGCGACTGGCGCACGACGATCGGCGCGTGGTGCGGCACGCGGCGATAGAGGTCGATGACGTCCTGGTTGACCAGCCGCACGCATCCAGACGAAACGGCCTTGCCGATGGAGCGCCATTCCGGGGTTCCGTGCAGGCGGTAGAGCGTGTCCTGGTTGTTCTGGAAGATGTAGAGGGCGCGGGCGCCGAGCGGGTTCTTGACGCCCGGTTCCATGCCGCCGTTCGCGACCGAGTATCTCTCGAGCTCCGGCTGGCGGGCGATCATGTCGGCCGGCGGTTTCCAGCGCGGCCAGGGCTGGCGCCAGTGGATGATGCCCTTGCCCTGCCAGGCGAAGCCGTCGCGGCCGATCCCGACGCCATAGCGCATCGCCGTTCCGCCCGGTTCGGTCAGGTAGAGGAAGCGCGCCGCCGTGTCGACGACCACGGTGCCAGGCTTTTCACCGGTCGGGTCGGACACGCGCTGGCGATAGAATTTGGGGTCCATCTCGCGGAACGGCACC
>DATDJN010000466.1:0-3611 GCA_036520515.1 Rhizobiaceae bacterium | reverse complement strand
AACCGGAAGCGTCGCACCTGATCCTCCCCCGTTTACGGGGGAGGGGGACCGCCGAAGGCGGTGGAGGGGGCGGCCCGAACTCCCGCCCCTCCCGCAGGCCCGTCCCCCTACGGATAAAGCCGCGTCTTCCCCCAACCGCCGTCGGCCGTCCTCGTGAACACCACCCGGTCGTGCAACCTGAATGGCCGGTCGTGCCAGAACTCGATCTGCTGCGGCACGATTCGGAACCCCGACCAGTGCTTCGGCCGGGGAATGTCGCCGATCGCATATCTGGCGGTGTACTCCGCCACCGCCTTTTCCAGCGCGAAGCGGCTTTCCAGCGGGCGCGACTGCTTCGACGCCCACGCGCCGATTCGGCTGCCGCGCGGTCGCGTTGCGTAATAGGCGTCGGCTTCCTCGTCGCTCACCACCTCGACCGGCCCGCGCACGCGCACCTGCCGGCGCAGGCTTTTCCAGTGGAAGCACATGGCGGCCTTCATCGAGGACAGGATTTCGCGCCCCTTGGCGCTCTCGAAATTGGTGTAGAAGACAAAGCCGTCCTCGTCGAAACCCTTGAGCAGCACCATGCGCACGTCGGGCATGCCGTCCTCGTCGACGGTCGCCAGCGCCACCCCGTTGGGGTCGTTCGGCTCGCTCCTGGTGGCGTCCTCCAGCCAGTTCCCGAACAGCCGGAACGGCTCGGCAGCCTCGGTGAAGTCACCACTTCTTAACTCTGTATCAGTCATGATTTAACGACTTGGCCCATTTCTGTTTGCGGGGAGAATGCCGATTGTCGCGCGCCGCGCAAGCTGATCAGCCGTCGATTTTCGGCGGTCCTGTCCTGCGCGCGTGCTCCGTTGCGGCCACGCTCTGCGCCTGCGTCATGCTTTCGGCCTGCGGTTCGGGTGGCTTCACCCTGAAAAAGGCCGATGTCGACCGAACCTTCTACACCAGCAATGTGGCCGCGCCGCGTACCTCGGTCGAGGTGGAGCGCCTGTCCGACGAGGCCACGATCCGCAACGCCGTCACCTCGGCCGACATCGAGACGCTCGCCGGCGCGCCGCTGCCCTGGGCCAACGCGGAGACTGGTGCGCGGGGCCAGATATCGGGTCTCGCCGAGATCAGGGGCAAGGGCACGCTCTGCCGTACGTTCAGCGCCACCCGCGAAAGCTTCGACGGCGTCGGCATGTACAAGGGCGAGGCCTGCATGGTCGCTTCCGGCGCCTGGCGCATGATAAGTCTCGAGTCGCTCTGACGCCGCGTTCCAGGCACTGGAATTTCTTCCTAGCCAAACGCATATATCAAGGCGACTTAACCCCCTATAGTCACAGCCACAGAACCGGTAATCGAGGCAGAGACCATGCGCGATCCCTACGAGGTGCTGGGCGTTGCCAAGAACGCCTCGGCCAAGGAAATAAAGTCGGCTTACCGCAAGCTCGCCAAGAAGCATCACCCCGACCAGAATCCCGGCGATGCCAAGGCCAAGGACCGCTTCGCCCAGGCCAGCCAGGCCTATGAGATACTGGGCGACGAGAAGCAGCGGGCGGCGTTCGACCGCGGCGAGATCGACGCCGAGGGCAAGCCGCGTTTCCAGGGTTTCGAGGGCTTCCATCCCGGTGCAGGCGGGGCCGGCGGCGATCCCTTCGCCGGGTTCCGCCGCCAGCAGTCCGGGCCGGGCGGCGCCCGCTTCGAATTCCGCAGCACCGGAGGCGACCCGTTCGGCGGCGGTGCCGGCGACATTTTTTCCGAGATCTTCGGCCAGGGCTTTGGGCAGCAGGCCGCAGGTGCCGGCGCACGCCAGGCGCCGACCGGCCGCGATGTCAATGTGACGCTCGACGTCACCGTCGAGGAGGCCGCCACCGCGCCGAAGGTCACCGCCATGTTCCCCGATGGCCGCAAGATGGCGGTGAAGCTGCCTGCCTATATCGAGGACGGCCAGACAATCCGCCTGAAAGGGCAGGGCGAGCCGGGGCCGGGCGGCGCCGGTGACGCGCTGGTGAAGATCCGCTTGCGCCGGCATCCGCGCTACCGGGTCGAGGGCCGCGACCTGCATGTCGACCTGCCGGTGCCGTTGAAGGAGGCGGTGCTCGGTGCGAAACTCGCGGTGGAGACGCCTACCGGCCGCATCGCCGTCAAGGTTCCCGCGTGGTCGAGCTCCGACAAGGTGCTGCGCCTCAAGGGGCGCGGCCTGCCGGAAAAGACGGGCGGCCATGGCGATCTTTACGCCCATGTCCGCGTCATGCTGCCCGAAAGCGGCGACGCGGAGCTGGAAACGCTGATGCGCAGGGAATAGGAAGGAGGCAGCAGGAGTGGGGGCTTGAACGGCCGGTTGCCCCGGCGAACGCCTATGCCCTACTCCTTGCCCATCGCCGCCTGTCATGCCTTTCAAGCGGCTTGAAGGCTTGAAGTGCCTGTGCGATAGGCAACTCGCGCGATTTCGAGACGGAGAATCCCATATGGTGGTAGGTCAGGGCCTGATGGCCGGCAAGAGGGGCCTCATCCTTGGCGTGGCCAACAACCGCTCGATCGCCTGGGGCATTTCAAAAGCCCTTGCCGAGCAGGGCGCCGAGATTGCTCTGACCTATCAGGGCGACGCCCTGAAGAAGCGCGTCGAGCCGCTGGCGGCCGAGATCGGCGCGCTGGTCGCCGGCCATTGCGACGTCACCGACATGGCCAGCATCGACGCCGTCTTCGCGGGGCTCCAGGAGAAGTGGGGCAAGCTCGACTTCCTCGTCCACGCCATCGGCTTCTCCGACAAGGAGGAACTGACCGGCCGCTACGTCGACACCAGCCACGCCAATTTCCTGAAGACCATGGACATCTCGGTCTATTCCTTCACGGCGGTCGCGCAGCGTGCCGAGAAGCTGATGACCGACGGCGGCTCGATGCTGACCATGACCTATTACGGCGCCGAGAAGGTGATGCCCAACTACAACGTCATGGGCGTCGCCAAGGCCGCGCTCGAGGCCAGCGTGAAGTATCTCGCCGTCGACCTCGGCCCGAAGAGGATCCGCGTCAACGCCATATCGGCCGGGCCGATCAAGACGCTCGCCGCCTCGGGCATCGATGATTTCCGCTACATTCTGAAGTGGAACGAGTACAACGCGCCGCTGCGCCGCACCGTCTCCATCGAGGAAGTCGGCGACGCCGGCCTCTACTTCCTCTCCGACCTGTCGCGTGGCGTCACCGGCGAGGTGCATCACGTCGATTCCGGCTATCACGTCGTCGGCATGAAGGCCGTGGACGCGCCTGACATCTCCACGGTCAAGGACTGAGCCGCGCGGACAGCCCGCAACGACAGGCTCCCGCATGTCTCCGCTCTGCTATTTCGTCAGGCACGGTCAGACCGGCTGGAACGCCGAGCTCCGCCTGCAAGGGCAGGCCGACACCGACATGACCGAGCTCGGCCGCCGCCAGGCGGCCCGCAACGGCCGTCGTCTCGCCGAACTGGTGGACAAACCCGACGACTTCGACTTCGTCGCCAGCCCGCTGAAGCGCACGCGTGAGACGATGGAACTGGTCCGCGCCGCCATGGGTCTGCCGACGCGCGGCTACCGCGTCGATGCCCGCCTGATGGAGGTGCATTTCGGCGACTGGCAGGGCTTTACCCATGCCGAGCTGGAGGAGCGGCA
>DATDJN010000465.1:0-13720 GCA_036520515.1 Rhizobiaceae bacterium | reverse complement strand
GGCCGCTCCTACGAGGCGATCATCCGCATCAACTCGCAGTCGGGCAAGGGCGGCATCGCCTATGTCCTGCAGGCGGATTACGGACTCAACCTGCCGCGTAACCTGCAGATCGAGTTCTCGAAGGATATCCAGGCGATCACCGACGCCGAAGGCAAGGAGCTTTCCTCGAAGCGCATCTACGAGCGCTTCCGCCAGGTCTATGTCGACCAACCCGACGGACGGCTGAAGTTCTCAGACCACCAGACCTATTCCGACACGGAATCCAAGGGACGCCGCATCGTCGAGGCCACCATCCTCGACAATGGCAAGGAGATCGTCATCAAGGGCACCGGCAACGGCCCGATCGACGGTTTCGTCGATGCGCTCTCCCGCCATCTCGGCGTCGAGCTCTCGGTTCGGGACTATTCGGAGCACTCGATCCAGCACGGCTCGAACGCGGCGGCCATCTGCTACATGGAGATGGAATATCCCGGCGGCGTGATGTTCGGCGCGGGCATCAACACCAACATCGTGGCGGCGTCGCTCGAAGCCGTGGTGTCGGCGGCGAACCGCATTCTCGAAGCGCGGTAGCAGAGCCGGCCACCTCGATCGCAACTCACGCGACAGGCAGTCCCTGTCGCGTGAGACTCTCGCCGGAAAAAAGTCTATGTTAGCGGTTTGTTAACCCCGTTGACCGGCTGGGAACACCGCTGCGATGAGCGAAAAGGCTGAAAGTCAGGAACCGGCCGCGCAGGCGCGGAGGCTGGCCGATGTCATCCGCGAGGTGAAAAACGCCGTCGCCGACCGCGACGACGTTGTCGTCGAGCTGCGCGAAGCGAGCCGCACGCGGCTGGAGCTGTTGGCCGTCGAGCTGGCGCCCCTTTTTGACGAGGTGCCAGCCGATATCGATCTTTTCGACTTCACCATCTCCTCCGGCCTGCAGCCGCGTCTGTGGATCGACGTGGTCAGCCATGTCGCCATGGCGCGCGACCGCCGCACCTATCGGTTCGTCAAGGACACCCGTGCCGGCCGCGTCGTGCTCGCCGAGGATGCCGCGATCAAGCCAGTCGCTGACCAGGTCGCGCGCTACGTCGCCGAGCGCCTGATCGAGCGCGAGCGCCTGATGGAAGGCGGCGTCCAACCTGCCATCCCAGGGCTGCACAAGCACGAACCCGAGGAGGAAACGACGATCGTCCGCCGCGGGGGCTGGCCGGCCTTCCTGTCGGGACTGGGACTCGTGGCCGCCGGCGCGCTGGTAGGCCTCATCGCTTCGGTCATGGCGCTCTGGGACCGGCTGATCGCCAGCTTCGGTTCAGCCCCCTGAGCCGACCGCCCTCGGTCAGCTTGTCTGCCCAGCGTCGATGACGGGAACCTGGTCGGGCTCGCCGGCCAGATCCATCCTCGACAATTCGCCGACCGGCAAGGTCGGGCCGGAAAGGCCGCGGCGGATCAGCCTGAGCGCCCAGGCTTCCGGTTCCCCGGAAATCTCCAGCAGGTTCCATTGCGCGGCAGCATGATGGCCGCCGATCGCCTGACCGCCGGCCGCGACGCCAACCACGGGCACGCGCTGCTTGCCCACACCGTTGATCCAGTAGAGCGTCGGATCGTGTGAATGGCCGTGCAGGACGAGTTCGGCGCCGTGGCGGGAGATCGTCTTCTGGAAATTGCCTATGCCGAACAGCCTCTTGTGCTGCGCCACCGCCCCGCGCACCGGCGGATGATGGATCATCACAATGCGGAACAGACCCTCTTTCGCCGTCCTGTCGAGCAGTGCGCCCAGCCGGTGCGACTGGTCCTCTCGAAAGAAGCCGTTCGCCATGAAGGGCGCGGTGGCGCGCGCCGACGAAACGCCGATCAGCGCGACCTTGCCCCTTACGCGGAGATAGGGAAAGGCATGCCGGTCGGTAGGCGCATTCTGGCCATCGCCGGTCATCCAGGCGCCCCAGGAGCGGCACACCTTGTCGAAGGCGCCCGGCACATAGGCGTCGTGGTTGCCCGGTACCACCGACACGTCCTCCGCCGGTCCCAGCGTTTCCAGCCAGAGCCTCGCCAGCTCGATCTCGCCGTCGAGCGCCAGGTTGACCAGGTCGCCGGTGACCGCGAGATGATCTGCATCTGCGGCCTTGATGTCGGCGACGATCGAGCCGATCACGCCGTCATGCATGATATGGCGGCGATTGCGCTGCCAGTTGACGTAGCCAACCATGCGCTTGGATGCGAGGTCCCGATAGGTTACATCGGGAAGGGGGCCGAGATGGACATCGGAGACATGGGCGAGCCTGAACATCGTGTCTTTCTAGGCTACGCCGGGCAGCCTTTCCACCCGCGCCAAGCTGCGGGAACCTCATTGTGACGAGAAGTGCGCCGCCGGAGGCCCGGTCCGCCGATCCGTTTGGGCAGAACGGCTGGCCGGGCCTGCGCGGCAGGCTGTTCCACCTCTATTTTCTGCTGAGGCGGCCGATGACGTTCGGCGTGCGCGGGTTGGTCCATGACGCGGGCCGCAACTCCGTGTTCCTGATCCGCCACACTTACGTGCCAGGCTGGCAGTTGCCGGGCGGCGGCGTCGAGGTCGGCGAGACGGCTATCGAAGCGCTCGGGCGAGAGCTCTTCGAGGAAGGCAATATCGAGTTCGCCGGTTCGCCTGCTCTGAAATCCATCCACTTCAACCGCAGGGCCAGCCGCCGCGATCACGTCGCCTTCTATCTGGTCGAGAGCTACCGTCAGGCGTCACCCAAGCTGCCGGACCGCGAGATCGCGGAAGCCGGCTTCTTCCCGCTCGACCGACTGCCCGACCAGACGACCCCAGCGACGTTGCGGCGCATCGCCGAGGTCTTCGGCGGCGCACCCGTATCGACGGATTGGTAGGGTCGGTCTTAGGCGGCTGCTGCCTTGGCCAGCCGCTCGCGGTTGTGCGCCGCCGCATAGTCGATCGTCGGCCCGACAGGAACGATGCGCGTCGGGTTGATGGTGGTGTGGCTGCCGTAATAATGCGACTTGATGTGATGCAGGTTGACCGTCTCGGCCACGCCCGGCACTTGGTAGAGATCGCGCAGGTAGTTGGACAGGTTCGGATAGTCTGCGATCCGCTTCAGGTTGCATTTGAAGTGCCCGACATAGACTGGGTCGAAACGTACGAGCGTGGTGAACAGCCGCCAGTCGGCCTCCGTGATGCGGTCGCCGACGAGGTAGCGCTGTTTCGACAGGCGCTGTTCGATCCGGTCCAGCGCATCGAACAGCTCGGTGAAGGCCTCCTCATAGGCTTCCTGCGTAGTGGCGAAACCCGTGCGATAGACACCGTTGTTGATCGACGGGTAGACGAACTCGTTGATGCGGTCGATCTCTTCGCGCTGGGCTTGCGGATAGAAATCGAGCGACGCGTCGCCCCACTCATCGAAAGCCGAGTTCAGCATGCGGATGATGTCGGATGATTCGTTGGAGACGATCGTCTCCTCCTTCCTGTCCCACAGAACCGGCGTGGTCACCCTGCCCGTATAGGCCTGGTCGGCCTTGGTGTAGATCTGGTGCAGGAAGTCCAGGCCGTAGAGCGTGTCGCCGGTCGCGCCGTCCTCCGCGACGAAGGTCCAGCCGTCCTTGCCCATGTAAGGATGCACGGTCGAGACAGAGATCACGTCTTCGAGCTTTTTCAGCGTGCGGAAGATCAGCGTTCGGTGTGCCCACGGGCATGCGAGGGAGACGTAGAGGTGATAACGGCCGGGTTCGGCCTTGAAGCCGCGCTTGCCGCGTTCCCCAGGCTTGCCGTCCGCCGTCACCCAGTTCCGCCGCTTGGCGTCCTGGCGGACGAAGCGTCCGCCGCTTTCCTTGGTGTCGTACCAGCGGTCGACCCATTTGCCTTCGACAAGAAGTCCCATGACCGTCCTTCGCTGCTTTCCCTCCAATATACTGCGCCCCGCGGCTCGGCGACAGGACGACAGGCCGTGACAGTCCGTCACCGATATGCATCGCAAACGTACTCGCCCGGTCATCGATCCGAAAAAAGCCATGGACGGACCTCCGAAATGATGTTAGCGGCGCGCCATGCTTGCGATCCGGACAACCCGACGACGAATGGAAGCCCGCGCCTGAAGGCGCCGATGGCCCGCCGCGCCTTCGCGGCATTCCTTCCTCTTCGACCGGACGAGACCATGAACGCCTCTGACGTAACCTACCTGCCGGAAAACCCGGCGCACGATGCCGAAATCGAACACATCAACGAAGAAGCCTTCGGCCCTGGCCGCTTCGTACGCGCAGCCTACAAGATTCGCGAAGGCGGCCCGCATGAGCGGTCGCTATCATTCGTCGCCATGCACGACGGCGCCGTCGTCGCTTCGGTCCGCCTGACCCGTATTGCTGCCGGCGAAGGCCGCGCGCTGTTGCTCGGGCCGCTTGCGGTGCGTCCGGCCTTCAAGAACATCGGCATCGGTCGCCGTCTGGTCGCCATCGCGCTCGAAGCGGCCGAAAAGGCCGGCGCCGCGGCCGTGGTTCTGGTTGGCGACGAGCCCTATTATGGCCCGCTCGGCTTCAAGCGCATTCCGCGCGGCCAAGTCTCCATGCCGAGGCCGGTCGATCTCAACCGCATCCTCGCCGTGGAGATCGAACCCGGCGCACTCGCCCGCTTCAGGGGTGAGGTGTGCCATGCCGACCATGCAACGGTTCCGGAACGCTGTCCGACGCCGGCCTGAGCGGCTAAGTGCTTGTCCCGCTACAGCCCCGGCCACATTTGTAAGCCACGGCGCACCGCGCAATTACCCGACAAAATCCACTTTTGGCGAGAGAGATGGACGAAAAGCCCAAGGACGTGATCCGCAAGACTGACGCCGAGGCTATACGGCTTGCCAAGACGCTCACCCGCACGGCTCGCCACGGCGCGCTCGCTGTGATTGAGCCGGAAACCGGCGCGCCGCTGGCGAGCCGGGTCGGCGTCGCAACCGACGTTGACGGCACGCCGCTCATCCTGGTCTCGCAGCTTTCCGCTCACACGAAGGCGATCCTTGCAGACCAGCGCTGCTCCCTGATGGTCGGCGAGCCCGGCAAGGGAGATCCCCTCGCCCATCCGAGGATCACGCTGGTCTGCCGCGCGGTGAAGCTTGAGCCCGGAACGCCGGAGCGCGCCCGCGCCGAGCGGCGCTATCTCAACCGCAATCCCAAGGCGAAGCTGTATGTCGGTCTCGGCGACTTCTCATTTTTCCGCCTGGAGATCGAACGCGCCAGCCTGAATGGCGGCTTCGGGAAGGCATATCTGCTCACCCGAAACGACATCGTGGTCGAGGGACCTGTGGTCGACGCGCTCGCCGCCTCCGAGCAGCGGGCGGTCGACCACATGAACGACGACCATCTCGACGCCATCGCCAACTATGCCCGCTACTTCGCCAAGTCCGATGGCGGCGGCTGGATCATGACGGGCATTGACGTCGACGGCTTCGATCTTGCCGCGGGTGAGGAATCGCGACGCGTTTTCTTCCCCTCGCAACTGAAGGATGCGCAGGAAATGAGGATGGCATTGGTGGAAATGGCAAGGGAGGCGCGTGAGGCAATTACATCACAGGTTTAAGATTCACTCCAAACTTGCATTTTCGCGTCTTGAGATTTGATGTCATTACGTTAGGTTGCATGGAGATGCGGCGCGACTCCGTCGTTTCCGCCGGATAGCCTGGAATTCGCAACTGTTTGCCCTCGCCGTCCGGACGAATATCGGCGCAGGGGGACGGATGGTTTCGAAGAGACTGCTGGACAACGCCGAAGAGGCGGCGGAATTCCTCAATCTTATAAGCAACGAAAAGCGTCTGGCGATCCTGGCCCTTCTGTTGCATGGCGAGATGACGGTCGGCTCGATCGCCGACAAGGTTGCTCTCAGCCAATCCGCGCTGTCACAACATCTGGCGAAATTGCGCAGCCTCGATCTTGTGGACACGCGCCGCGATCGGCAGATGATCTACTACTCGTGCAACTCCGACGCCGTCAGGCAGGTCCTGAAGACGCTGGACGGAATCTTCGGCGAGGCCTGACGCCTGCGCTCCGATTTCTGCCGGCGGCCTTGACCTTCCATTTGCTGGAACCCTTATCTCCGGGAAAATCGGAACCAGGGACAGCAAAATGACGATTCAACTCAAGATCGACGGCATGCACTGCACGGGCTGCGTCAACGCGGTCCGCCGTGTGCTCGAGGCCGCCCCTTCGGTGACCGCCGTTTCGGTCGACCTCGATGGCGGCCGTGCGACGGTGGAGGCGTCTGCCGGGATCGACCCCGCGACGCTGATCGCGGCCGTCGAAGACGCCGGCTACGACGCCAGGCTCGAAGCCTGAACCCATCCAGCCATGAATCGCATAGCTCTCGACATATCGGGCATGACCTGCGCCGCGTGCTCGGCGCGCGTGGCGAAGGTCCTGTCGCGCATCGACGGCGTCGCCGACGCCGAGGTCAATCTCGCGCTGGAGCGCGCCAACCTCGACATTAGTGGCGATGTCGCGGTCGAGAAGCTGATCGAGGCTGTCGAGAAGGCCGGCTACGGCGCCACTTTGCGCAGCAACGATGAAGCGCGACAGCGCGCGGCGGACGCCGAGCGGGAAGCCGCCCGGTTGGCCGAGGAGCGGTGGACGCTGCTCCGCTTCGCCATCTCGGCGGTGCTCTCGCTTGTCCTGGTGGCCGCGACCTTGCCGATGATGCTCGGCACCGGCCATCCCTGGATCGGCCCGTGGACGCAAGCCGCCCTCGCTGCCGGCGTCATCGCCGTTTCCGGCACGCGCTTCTGGCGCGAGGCCTTCAACGCCGTGCGCGGCGGCGGCGCCAACATGGCGGTGCTGGTGTCGCTCGGCACGTCCGTCGCCTTCCTCGCCTCTCTCTTCGAGGTGATCCGCGGCAACACGCATGCCCATCTCTATTTCGAGGCAGCCGCCGTCGTGCTGACGCTGGTCATGCTCGGCAAGTATCTCGAAGCGCGCGCCAGGCGCGGCGCCGGGGCAGCGCTCTCGGCACTTGGCCGGTTGCAGCCGGCGGAGGCCGAGCTGGTCACGCCGGGCGGCACTCGTAGGGTACCTGCGCACGGCCTCCGGGCCGGCGATATCGTGCT
This sequence comes from Rhizobiaceae bacterium, assembly GCA_036520515.1. Classification (GTDB taxonomy): domain Bacteria; phylum Pseudomonadota; class Alphaproteobacteria; order Rhizobiales; family Rhizobiaceae; genus Mesorhizobium_K. The sequence goes on along the minus strand of DATDJN010000465.1, from coordinate 6,677 downwards.
GGTGAGGCCGGGGGCGCGTTTCCCGAGCGACGGCATCGTCGTCAGCGGCAGTTCGTCCGTGGACGAAGCGCTGGTCACTGGCGAAAGCCTGCCGGTCGAGCGCGGCGAAGGCGACGCTGTCCTGACCGGCACGATCAACGGCGCGGCGGCGCTCGAGGTGAGGGTGACGCAGGTCGGGGCCGACACGCGCCTCGCCCGCATGGCGCGGCTGGTGGAGGAAGCGCAGACCGGCGAAGCCCCGATCCAGAAGCTCGTCGACCGGATCTCGGCGATCTTTGTGCCCGTCATCCTCGCGGTCGCAACAGCCACCTTCCTCGTCTGGTGGCTGGTGTTCGGCGATCCTGCAGGCGGGCTGGCCGCGACCGTTGCCGTGCTGGTCATCGCCTGTCCCTGCGCCCTCGGCCTGGCGACCCCGACCGCGCTTGTCGCGGGGACGGGCTCTGCAGCCGGCGCGGGCATATTGATCCGCGATATCGAGACATTGGAAAGGGCCGGCACGATCGGCACGGTCGCCTTTGACAAGACCGGCACGCTGACACTCGGCCGACCTGCGGTTGCGGCCCTGGCCTCGCTCGATGGAGACGACGACCGGCTGCTCGGCCTCGCCGCTTCCATCGAGGCCAAGAGCGAGCATCCGCTCGGCAAGGCGCTGGCCGCCCATGCGGAGGCGTCGGGCATTCTGCCTGTGCCGGCGCATGACGTGCGCGCGCTTCCCGGCCTGGGTCTTACAGGTATCGTCGAGGGGCAGACCGTCGCGGTCGGCAACGAACGCCTGGCGAAAAGCCTCGGCGTGGGAAGCGACGAGATTGCTGCCCTGACGCGAAAGCTGGGGGACGTCGGCACGCTTGCCTTCGTCGTCGCAGGTGGTCGGCTCGCTGGCGGCTTGCGCTTCGCCGACGAAGCACGGCCCGAGGCCCACGCAGCGATTGCCGCTCTTCACGAACGCGGCCTGCGCACGGTCATGCTGACCGGAGACAACGAAGCCGCGTCTGAAACCGTCGGCCGCGCCATCGGCATCGACGACATCCGCGCCCGCCTCCAGCCTGAAGAGAAGGTGGCGGCCCTCAAGGCGCTGGCATCGAAAGCCAAAAACGACGTCGCTTTCGTCGGCGACGGCGTGAATGACGGGCCTGCGCTGGCGACGGCAAGGCTCGGCATAGCGCTTTCGTCAGGCACCGACGTCGCACGCGAGGCCGCGCCCATCACGCTGATGCGGCCCGATCTGCGGCTCGTGCCGGCAGCGCTCGACATCGCGGCAAGGACGCGGCGCACCATCCGCCAGAATCTTGGCTGGGCTTTCGCCTACAATCTGGTCGGCATCCCGCTCGCTGCCTTTGGGCTGCTGTCGCCAGTGCTCGCAGGCGCGGCGATGGCCTTCTCTTCCGTCTCGGTCGTGGCGAACTCGGTCTTGCTGGCGCGCTGGAAGCCTGCCAGACGCTGAGCATGGAAATCATTCGCATCGACGATCCGGCCGATCCGCGCGTCGCACCATACCTGTCGATCCGCGAGCGCGACCTCGCCGGTCGGCGTGGCCGCTTCATCGCCGAGGGCAAGGTCGTGCTCAACGTGCTTTTCGCGGCGGCCCGCTTCGAGGCGGAATCGGTGCTCGTACTGGAGAACAGGCTGGCAGGCCTGGCGGATACGCTCACTCTCGCGCCGGCGTCGCTGCCCATCTATGCTGCGTCGCAGTCTGTCATGGACGCTATCGCCGGTTTCCACATCCATCGCGGCATCCTCGCGGTCGGTCGCAAGCGCGACGCCGACAGCGCCGAAACGCTCATCGCTTCGCTGCCGAAACGCGCGCTGGTCGTCGTCCTCGTCGGCCTCTCCAACCACGACAATGTCGGCGCCATCTTCCGCAACGCCGCGGCTTTCGGCGCGGACGCGGTGCTGCTCGACGAAACCTGCTGCGATCCGCTCTACCGCAAGGCGATCCGCGTCTCGGTCGGCGCGGCGCTGAAGGTGCCCTTCGCCGTCGGCGCCGATGCGGGCTCGATCGCCGCCCTTCTCGACCGCACGGGCTTCGGCCAGGTCGCGCTCTCGCCCTCGGGCGCGGCCGACATCCGCGACGCCACGCGGCCCGACCGGCTGGCGCTATATCTCGGAACCGAAGGCCACGGGCTTCCCGACGAGTTGCTGTCGCGGCTTCAAACCGTCCGCATCGCCATGGCCGAGGGCTTCGACAGCCTGAACGTCGCGGCCGCCTCGGCGATCGCGCTCCACCACTTCAGCGACAAAGGATAATCAGCCCGAAGCGGCTGCCTTCTGCAGCGCGCGCACCTTGTCGGCAAGGCTGGTGATCTTCCTGCCGGCGTCGTTGTCGGCCTCGCCGGCCGGGCCAAGCGCCTTTTCAATTGGCGATCCCGGTCCTTCGAGTGTTGCCGTGAGCTTGACCACCTCGGCCGCGAGGTCGTTCATCTGCTCGCGCAGCATGGCGCTCTGCCGCCGTTCGCCGCTCCATTCTTCCGACTTCGTCCGTTCGTGAACGGCGACGTCGACCTTGAGCTTGCGGTTTTCGCGGGTGAGGATCTTCAGGCGCTCCTCCAGGAGGTCGCGGTCGGCCGAAAGCTTGGCCATCAGCTTCTCCGTTTCCTTCTGCTTCGCACCCGTAGCGTAGGTAGCAAGCTGCTCGGCGATCTCTGCCTTTTCGCCTTCGAGCTTGGCCTTTTCGGCCTGTAGCGCCGCGATCTGGGCCTGCAGTTCGCCTCCGGCCCCCGTGCTCGCCTTGACGGCGTCGCGCATGCGCGCCATCTCGCGTTCGCCGCGGTCGATCTTCTCGTCGCGGTCGGCGACGGTGGCGAGCAGCCGCTCGATCCGCGCCTCCAGCGCCAACGCCCTCTCCTGCTCGGCCTTCAGCGTTTCGCGCGCCGCCTGGTTCTCGGCGGCGATCTCCTGGCTGCGGCGGTCGATCTCGCGCCGCTCGCTGCGCAGCGTCGCCATGTCGTTGTTGAGCTTTTCAATCTCGCTCTCGCGCGCCGCGATCTCGACCTGCCGGTTCGAGGCGGCGAAGGTCGCGTCGTCATACATCCGGCCGAGCTTTTCGATCTCCTGCGTCCGCTGCTCCAACAGGTTCTCCGCCTGCTCCAGTTTCCCGGTGAGGAGCTGCAGCTCGTCCTCGCGGCGCCGCAGTTCGGCGCGCACCTGGCCCGCCTGGACTTCCAGCCGCTGCAACGCCTCATGGCGCTCGGTTCGCTCGGCCATCAGTTGCTTCAGCTCTTCGCGGTTGCGGTTGATCTCGACGATCTGCGCCGCCGCCTTCTCGCGGAAGTTCTTGAAATTGATCTCCAGCCGGCGCGTTGCCATCGCGAATTCGGCGCGCATGCGGTCCTTGTCCGCCTGAATCTCGGTTAGCGTCAGGGGAACGGAGGCCTCGATGCGCTTTTTCGTCAGCGCCACGGCTCGGCGCCAGACCATCGGCGCCACGATCAGCGCGATGAAGCCGGCCGACAGGAAGCCGAGGACAAAAACGAGGCTGGACTGCATGGCTTCTTCCGTGCTCGCGGGCAATGTCGGCCAGCACCGCTTTTGCCACGGCGCGAGGCACGAAATCCAGTGCCGTTGCGAGAATTAATGCGGGCTCACCGCGAAGGCATGTTCGGCCGCCGCTGAATGAAAAGGGGCGGCCGCCGGCCGCCCGCAAATTGCGCACGCTTCCGCGAGCGGCGCAGGGAAAGATCGCTCAGAACGGATTCCAGGTCGGCCGGTCTGTTAGCTTCAGATAGCCGACATTGACGCCGAGGCGGGCGCCTACGCCGGTGCGCACCGGAACCAGCATGATGTTGCCGTTCTTCAGCACGTTGAAGCCCAGTCCGGCCACGACGTAAGCCGAACCCGCAACGCCGGCGAAGCGGTTATAGAGGTTTGGCACGTCGTCGAGATTGTAGACCAGCATCATCGTGCGCGAGCCCTGCCCGCCGAAGTCCCAGCCGAGCGACGGACCCTGCCAAAACACCTTATGATCGCCGGCGTTCTTGGTGTAGAGCGAGCCTTCGCCGTAGGTCAGGCCTCCAACGATCGCGCCGGACCCCTCCTCGCCGAGCACGTAGCCGTTCGGCAGGCCGTAGGAGGCGAAGATGTGCTCGATCACGCTCGCCAGCCCGCCCGATGTCGCGCCGAAGAAGCGGTGGCCGGATTCGACGATCTCTTCGGCCGTATACTCCTGCGCCCGCGACGGCGCCGCGGAGAAAGCCAGCATGCACACCAGTGCAAACAGCGATGCGATGATCCGGAACGATATCCGGTTCTTCAGTCGGGAAAACATGCTTCCAAATCTCCGTCCGGGAGCCTTACTCGCTGACGCCTTGCCCCGCTGCGACTCTTGTGGCCGCCTTATGGGAATCATGGACAAACTATGCCTCATTCCTTTTCCAACTGTTAAGCATGGCGAAGATGGCGGATCGGAGGCTGTCGCAGCCGTCGCACCGGTCCCGCATCGACGCTGGTGGAGCGCGCTTCCTTGCCGCTTTCCGGCATGCCGTATACCTATCCTTGCCGGGGGTACCGACGTGATTCGCATTGGGAGGCGGAACTGGCCTGTCGATTTCAGGGGATATCTCGATAATGTCTGAACTATTTACGCTTTCAGCGCCCGATTTGGCGGCTCTCCTGTGCAGCCGTGTATGCCACGACATCATTTCGCCCGTTGGTGCGATCAACAACGGGCTTGAACTGCTGGACGAAGGCGGCGCCGACCAGGACGCCATGAACCTAATCCGCCAGAGCGCCAAGAATGCCTCCGCGCGACTTCAGTTCGCGCGCATCGCCTTCGGCGCGGCAGGCTCGGCCGGCATGCAGATCGACACTGGCGACGCCGAGGCCGTAACAAACGCCTTCCTCGCCAACGAGAAGCCGGAGGTCGTCTGGAACGGCGCCCGGGCGCTGCTGCCGAAGAACCAGGTCAAGCTGCTGCTCAACCTCGTCCTCGTGGCGCTGGCCGCTATCCCGCGCGGCGGCAAGATCACCGTCACGCTGGAGGACGTCGAGACCAAGCCCAAGTTCACGCTCGCCTCGAGCGGCCCGATGCTGCGCGTGCCGCCGAAATTCCTCGAACTGCACTCCGGGCGCAAGCCGGAGGAGCCGATCGACGCGCATGCCGTGCAGCCTTATTACACTCTGCTCCTGGCGCGCGAGGCCAACATGACGATCTCGATCCACGCCAATGCCGAAGAGGTCGTGCTGACCGCCGCCTGACGGAGTTCTTAACGCTTTAATACTGGACGTCCTTAACGAAACGGTACCCAAGCAAGTATCGGGGCGGCAGGCTGGAGAAAAAGTCTGCCGCTGCGTCATATTTTCAAAAACTTTACCTAACCCCTTTCCCGCTTGTTTACATAGTGCGGGCTATGGTTGCCGACGACGCCGATTGCCTCATGCACGGCGGCCGCACGGGAACCCTGGACATGAAGCGCTGCCTGTTCGTTGATGATTCATCCGTCATCAGGAAGGTCGCGAAGCGCATTCTCGGCGGCCCGGACCTGCAGATCATCGAAGCGTCGACCGGTTTCGATGCCGTCGCCATGTGCGTCGGCGACATGCCCGACATCATCGTCGTCGACGGCGCGTTGCCCGACATGACGACGGTGGAATTCATCCGGCGGGTGCGCGGCATAGACAGCCCCGTGCAGCCCCAGATCGCGGTCTGCCTGACCGAGGTCGACATCGCGGCCATCATGCGCGCCAAGCGCGCAGGTGCGCAGGGCTATCTGCTGAAGCCGTTCAACCGGCCGCAGCTCCTCGACCGCTTCCGCCTGCTCCAGAACGCGGCCTGACGGCAAACATCAAATGATTTCAACAGCCTGAAAAGCAAAGACCCGGCGGAGCCGGGTCGAGCGATGCTCTATGCGAGCACTATGGCGAGGCGTTCAGGCGCTTTCGCGGAGGTCCTCGGGCTCACGCAGCACGTAGCCGCGGCCCCACACCGTCTCGATGTAGTTCTGACCGCCGGATGCGGCATCGAGCTTCTTGCGAAGTTTGCAGATGAAGACGTCGATGATCTTCAGCTCCGGCTCGTCCATGCCGCCATAGAGATGGTTGAGGAACATTTCCTTGGTCAGCGTCGTGCCCTTGCGCAGCGAGAGCAGCTCGAGCATCTGGTATTCCTTGCCCGTCAGATGCACGCGCTGGCCACCGACCTCCACGGTCTTGGCGTCGAGGTTGACTATCAGGTCGCCGGTGGTGATGACCGACTGGGCATGGCCCTTCGAGCGACGGACGATCGCATGGATTCTTGCGACGAGCTCGTCCTTGTGGAAGGGCTTGGTCATATAGTCGTCGGCGCCGAAGCCGAGGCCCTTCACCTTGTCCTCGATGCCGGCCAGGCCGGAGAGGATGAGGATCGGGGTCTTGATCTTGGCGACCCGGAGCGACCGGAGAACCTCGTAGCCCGACATATCCGGCAGATTCAAATCCAGCAGGATGATGTCGTAATCGTACAGCTTGCCGAGATCGACGCCCTCTTCACCGAGGTCGGTGGTGTAGACGTTGAAACTCTCGGACTTCAGCATCAACTCGACGCTCTTTGCAGTAGCGCCGTCGTCTTCGATTAGCAGAACGCGCATGCCAATCCCCTTCTGGGCCTCTGTTCTCGGGGACAGATCAATCCAGGCCCGCCCCGCCGCGCGCCCGGCTCGGATTCGCGATTCGCAACGTTAACCGGCAAATGGTTAACAGAATCTGAT
>DATDJN010000464.1:0-3966 GCA_036520515.1 Rhizobiaceae bacterium | reverse complement strand
GACCAGGCCGCACACCACGCCAACGGCAAAGCGCGCAGCCGCGTCACGCCTGCCCTGCGGCAGGATGTAGGCCAGCGACACCGCCGACCCCGCGACCGCGCCTGCCCCCTTGACCGCCCACAGCCAGGCGTCCTGCGTCACTTCGGACATCGATTTTCCTGTGAATCTTACAGTTGATGGTCGCCGTCACGAGCTCCGTGACGAGTACCCCACCGCCTCGCGCTTCTCGTCGTCGCTGAGGAAGCCCGCCGCCCCCACCCTGGCCCACAGCGCGTCGCGCTCGGCCGTCAGCCCCTCGACCTGGTCGGCGTCGTACCAGAGCGTCAGCCCCTCGCCGAAGGCCGGCGTCAGCCAGGCCGACAGCTCCTTGGCCGTCCGCGCCACCAGCGGCAGCACGGTCATGCGGTAGAAGGCGCGGTTCGCCTCCTGGTAGTTGGCGTAGGTGTTGTCGCCGGGGATGCCCAAGAGCATCGGCGGCACGCCGAAGGCCAGCGCGATGTCGCGCGCCGCCGCGCGCTTGGCCTCGATGAAGTCCATGTCCTTCGGCGTCAGGCCCATCGCCTTCCAGTCGAGCCCGCCTTCCAGGAGCAGCGGCCGTCCGGCCCGCGCCGCGCCCGAATAGCCGTCCTCGAGCTCCGCCTTCAGCCTGTCGAACTGCTCGTCGGAAAGGTTGCCGCCCTCCTTCGGCGCATAGACCAGCGCGCCCGACGGCCTTGCCGAATTGTCGAGCAGCGCCTTGTTCCAGCGCCCCGCCGCGTTGTGGATGTCGAGCGCCATCAGCGCGGCTTCCAGCGGCGCGAAGCCGTAATGGTCGTCGAGCGGATGGAAGAGCGCCAGCTGCACGGCGCCCTCACCCGCCTGCCCCACCGCTATCCGCCGCTTCGCGCTTCCCTCGCGATAGTCGAGCGCGCTCGGCCAGCCGGCCTGGTCGGTAAGCACCGACACGCGGTCGGGCCGCAGGAGATGCAGCTCGCGCGCCCCCTCGCACGCCGCGATCATCTCGACATAGGCGTTGCCCGACAGAAGCAGGTGCCCGTAGAGCGCCTCCACGAAACTCGCGCCCGCCTGCCGCTGGTTCGGCCGCTCGAGCAGGTCGAGCAGCGGATGCCGGTCGAGCTCCTCCCCCGCCTCGCGGAGCAGCCACGGCACCGCCGCCGCCGTCTCGGCGATCAGCCTGACCGAGCGATGCACCACCGGGTTCTTCATGAACCCCTCGCGCGCCAGCGCCGCATAGTCGCGCCGCGTCCAGCGCGCCTCGCCCGCCGCATGCAGCGCGACGAACCCCGCGCCGCTCTTCTTCTCGGCCACGATCCGTCCGCCGTCCCTTTTCCAGGGCCAGTTCCAAGTCATGTGTTTTCCTTTTGAAAAGGGCAGTAAGGCAGTAGGGCTGCTGCCCTGCTCCCCTCAGACAAAATCCCTGATCCTCGGCTCGCCGCCATCGCGGATCAGCTCGCCGACCGCCCAGACCAGCGCGTCCACCCGGTCCGGAGACCGCCCGCCCGACAGCCCGTCCGGACCGAAGTCGCACATCTCGTCCTCAAGCTCGGGAAAACGCCCGGCGTGCTTCACCCGGCCCTGGCTGTAGAGCGCCGCGACCGGCTCGGCGCGCAGCCACTTGCCGCGGTTCGCCCTCACCGCCTTCACCGGCACCGTCTCGTCCACGGTGCGGATCACCGCCGTCACCATGTCGCCGCCCTGGTTGACCTCGGCGACCATCGCGTCCGCCTCCAGCCGATGGAACAGCGCCACCGCGGCAGCCGCCCATGCCTGGGGCTTCGCGGCCTTCAGCGTCGCGTCGGCCAGCACCACCGCCCTGCCCTCGCCGTCGAGCCCCGCCGCCACGATCCCGCACGCGTCCGACGTCTTCCTGGAACTCGCCGGCGGGTCGACCGCCACGACGATCCGCCGCATCTCGCCCGCCTCGGCCACGAATGCCTCGGCCAGCATCTCGCGCGACCACAGCGCGTCCTCGCGATCCTCGATCAGCTCGCCGTCCAGCTCCTGCCGGCCAAGCCGCGTGCCGCCGTAGCGTCTCGCCAGAGCCTCGACAAAACCCTTCGCCAGGTTTTTCGCGTTCGTCCGTGTCGACAGCCTGTCGCGCACCACCTGGGGATCGGCGATCAGCCGCTTCATCAGCCTGGTCGGCCGCGGCGTCGTGGTGATGATCTGCAGCGGCCGCGGCCCCAGCCTCAGCCCGAACTGCAGCATGTCGAAGGTCGCCTCCGCGTTCTTCCACTTGCCGAGCTCGTCGCACCAGGCCGCGTCGAACTGCGGCCCGCGCAGGCTTTCGGGGTCCTCCGACGAGAACACATGCGCAAGCTGTCCCCCCGGCCAGACCACCCGCCGCCGCGACGCCTCGTAGCGCGGCCGGCATCTGCCGCTCACCGCCAGGATCCCCGACGCCCCCTCGATCATCACCTCGCGCACGCCGGCCAGCGTCTCGCCCACCAGCGCGATCATTCCATATTTGTGCCGGTCGATCGAAAACGGCCGCAGCCCGCGCACCAGCCCGTTCACCCATTCGGCGCCGAGCCTCGTCTTTCCCGAGCCGCGCCCGCCCGTCACCAGCCAGCAGGCGGGCACCGGCGCTGGCCGGTACTGCCCCGGATGCACGTCGCCGAGCCACGTGTCGAGGACGCGTTCACCCTCCCTGGGCGTCAGCTTGTCCTGCGACCAGCCTCTCTGCGTAGTCTCGAGCCAGTTCGACGATGCGCTCGTCGACGCGGGCGAGGATTTCGGCGAGTTCGTCATCGCTTCTCATTTCTTCTTCGTGGCCCAGTTCGGGCTGCAGTTTTCCGACGCGTTCGGCGACGCGGATCACCGACCACAGCGCGTCGGCGCGGCTCTTGTCGATCGTCCCGGTGTGCCGCGCCACGGCGAGCATCGCCCGCATCTCCTGGACGACCAGCGCGCCGATATCGCCGGGCGGCAGTTCCACCGGCTCGTCGGCCGCGCCGTCCATCGCCGCCAGGAGCTCCGCCCTTTCGCGCCCCGCCGCCTCCTCCTGCAGGTCCTTGACCCTGGCAACCCGCATCACTGTGCCCCTGGGCACATGCAGCTTCGGCCAGTTCTCGCGGGCCGCGATCTCGCGCACCGTCGTCACATGGCAGCCGGCGATCTTGGCGAGCCGCGGGAAGCTCGGCGTCTGCAGGTCGCGCAACTCGCGCATACCCTCCTTCTTCTCCGGGGTGAGGGGAGGATGCATTCGGTCTCTCCGATGAAAGGGGGATGATCTTGTGGCAAGGGTCCAGCATGCCGCCGGCGACCCTAGCCCTGAGCCCGTCGAAGGGTCGAGCGCCGGGAAGAAACGCAGCCTCACCGCGTCCCCGTCAACCACTCGCAATTTTCCGACGATAGCAGGACCCTACCAAACCACCGTCACGGTGTCAAGGACTATTTTCCTATTTCGTGCGAGGCAAGTTCCACATGTTCCACTTGAACGATGTGAACAAGGAAACCGTGCGCGACTTGCTCGTTCGCAACGCCGACCGCACCTGGACCTCTACACCGACGGGAGCCGCCTCTGCACTGGCACTGGCGAGGGATACGTCGCTCACCTCATCGCTAAGCATTCCGCTGGCGAGTATGCCCGCCGCGAGGGGGGTGTTGTGGTTCACTCAAACACGATTGAGAACGTGTTCTCTGTCTTCAAGCGCCGCATGATCGGCGTCTATCAGCATTGCGGCGAAGCTCACCTGCACCGCTACCCTGCCGAGTTCCATTTCCGCTACAACCGTCGCCTCGCGTTGAAAGTTACCGCCCGCGAGCGTCACAACTGGTTGCTCGCCACGATCGAAGGCAAGCGCCTTACTTATCGGCGGATTGGTGAGGCCGATCACGCCCAAGCAGAATACGGCAGCCTTTGGCCGCTGGCTTAAAAGGCGCAAAAGTGTTTAGCTTCCCTCCTTGCCTTGTGCGTTCTTGAGGGGGAGCACATTGCCAATCAAATCCTGTTGGTATCATTTC
>DATDJN010000463.1:0-5309 GCA_036520515.1 Rhizobiaceae bacterium | reverse complement strand
GGTCTGCACTGATCGCAACCTGTTCCGGCGGCTGATCCAGAATCTCGTCTCCAACGCCGTGAAATACACCCGCACCGGCCGCATCCTGGTCGGCGTCAGGCGACGCGGAGAACTGGTAGAGCTCCAGGTCTTCGACACCGGCATCGGCATTCCGATCGACAAGCTGTCTTCGATCTTCGGCGAGTTCACGCGGCTGGAGGAAGGCGCCAGGGAGGCGCAGGGGCTAGGCCTGGGGCTGTCGATCGTCGACCGCATCGCACGCGTGCTGAGACTGGAACTGCAAGTCGATTCCGGCCGCGGCAAGGGAACGCGCTTCTCGGTCCTCCTCCCCATATCGGATGCGGCCGAGCCGGCGGCCTTCGCCGAGGCCTCCCCGCAGCCGCAACCAACCGCCGCGCTCAACGGCATGAGCGTGCTCTGCATCGACAACGATTTGCGCATCCTCGACGGCATGCAGCTTCTGTTCGAGGGCTGGGGCTGCACGGTCGCTACCCATTCCGGATCGAAGTCGATCGAGGAGGCCGGGCGGCTTGCGACGCCCGACATCATCCTCGCCGACTATCATCTCGACGGCGAGACCGGTCTCGATCTCATCCGCAAGCTGCGAGTCCGCTTCGGCCAGGCGATCCCGGCGGTGCTGGTCACCGCCGACCGTTCCAACGAGGTGCGTGCAGCCGCCGACCGGATGGACGTCTCCGTCATCAACAAGCCGCTGAAGCCCGCCGTGCTCCGCTCGCTGATGACGCGGCTGCGCCGCATGACGCCGGCGGCGGCGGAATAGCGGGAGCGATCAGGCGAGTGGAGGCCGTTGTTGGTGCGGAATTGCGACGGGCAGGAGGCAGGTCAGCTTGCGGCTTGCAGAGGATCGGCGCCGATGCGGGAGAGCAGGATGACGGCCTGGGTGCGGCTGTCGACGGCCAGCTTGTGCAGCACCGCCGAGACATGCGCCTTGATCGTCGCCTCCGACACGCCGAGTTCATAGGCGATCTGCTTGTTGAGAAGCCCCTCGGCAAGCATCCCGAGCACGCGGGTCTGCTGCGGCGTCAGCGATTGCAGCCGCTTGATCAGGTCGGAGATATCCGGATCGCGCTCGACGCCGAGGTCGATGCCCTCAGGCGCGGTGACGCCGCCGTTGAGCACCGTCTCCACGCCGCTGCGGATCTCCTCCATGCTCGCCGATTTCGAGATAAAACCCGACGCGCCGAGTTCCAGCGCGCGGCGGATGGTTTCGGGATCGTCGTGCGCCGACACCACGACCAGCGGCACCGTGGCGTTGATTCCACGCAGCGAAATCAGCCCGGAAAGGCCGGCCGCGCCCGGCATGGCGAGGTCGAGGAGCACGAGGTCGATGTCGTCGTTGCCGGCAACGATCGTCTTGATGCTGTCGAAATCGCCGGCCTCGAGGATGGTTGCTACGTTGCTGACGCCCGCCAGCGCCTGCTTCAGCGCACCGCGGAAAAGCGGGTGGTCGTCCGCGATCACGAACTTGTAGCCAGGCGACAAATACCCCTCCCGCTGCGCCGCGCCTCGAGTTGCGTCAACGCTGCCGCCGATTATGCGGGGGTTGCAGTCTTTTTCAAGCGACAATGCCTGTGTCGCCCCCCGATGCATGGTTCAGGTCTTGTTCGTGCCCGGTTCCACGGGTTTGGAGTTCTCGTTCTCGAAGTCGCGGACGATGCCCATGAAGCTGCGGAAGAAGCGCTCCATGTAGCCCATGGTCTTGTTGAAATCCTCCTCGCTCGGCAGGCTCTTCTCGATGCGGGAGGCCAACGAGTTCTCCAGCTTGGCGACGCGGTCTTCCAGCGCCTCGACGGCCGTCAGGCGGTCGTTCAGCGCCTGCAACTCGGTCTGCAACCGTTCGATCTCGTCCTCCACGGCGGTCCGCTCGTCGGCCGCCATCCTGCAAACGAGTTCACCCCACTTCTCCTCGCAGATCGACATCTGGCCGGTCTGCGTGTCCATGCGCACATAGCCGTTCGGCGACTTCTCGAGACGGTAGCGATCAGGCTCGTCGGCGGACGCGCCGAGCAACGGAACAAGCAGGAGGGGCAATGTGAGGGCGATCGGGCGCATGGCAGCCTCCATTCGCTTGATGCGGTCGAAGCCGTGGTCCACCTGGGTGGTACGTCGTGCGAGTGTCGGCGCGCTTTGCGCCGAAATTGGGGACATGGCCGGCGATCCGGCTTCCGCGCCCCGCCTTAACGGCCTATAGCCCATCCTCATGACAGGCATCATTTACAAGATCTGCCCGGAAGCGATGTGGCGCGCGGCGGAGAACGCCGGACGCTTCGACGGCGCTCCCGTCGACCATGCCGATGGTTTCATTCATTTCTCCACCGCCGCGCAGGCGGAGGAGACCGCGGCCAAACATTTTTCCGGCCAGCGGGACCTGCTGCTGGTTGCAGTCGACCCCGCGGCACTCGGCGATACGCTCAAATGGGAGGTCTCGCGGGGAGGCGCGCTCTTCCCGCATCTCTATGCGCCGCTCGACCTTTCAGCCGTGCTCTGGGTCAAGCCGCTGCCGATGGGCGCGGACGGCGTTCATGTCTTCCCGGCGGAGATGACATGATCATCGAGGTGCTGGAAAGGCTGGGTCGGCGGGCGCTCTTCTGCGTCGATCCAGAGACCGCGCACGGCCTGTCGGTCCAGGCGCTGAAGGCCGGCCTGCCGGTGGCCAAATCGCCGCGCTACGACGAGCGGCTTCGAACGACGGTCGCCGGCATCGCGTTCGACAATCCGCTCGGCATGGCGGCAGGCTACGACAAGAATGCCGAAGTGCCGGACGCGCTGCTGACGCTGGGCTTTGGCTTCGCCGAGGTCGGCACGGTGACGCCCCTGCCACAGGCGGGCAATCCGAAGCCGCGCATCTTCCGGCTGCCCGCTGACGGCGCCGTGATCAACCGGCTGGGCTTCAACAACGAGGGACACGAAGCGGCGGAGCGGCGGCTTGCGGCGCGCGCATGGCGGCAGGGCGCCATCGGCGTCAACATCGGCGCCAACAAGGACAGCGCCGATCGCATCCGCGACTACGAGCTCGGCGTCGAGCGCTTCGCGCCGCTGGCTTCCTACCTCACCGTCAACATCTCTTCGCCCAACACGCCCGGCCTGCGCGACATGCAGGCGCGCGAGAGCCTGGCCGAACTGCTGTCGCGCGCCGTCGCGGCGCGGGATGCGGCAATATCAAAGGCGAAGCGCAAGGTGCCGCTGTTCCTGAAGATCGCGCCGGACCTCCACGAGGCGGACCTCGAAGACATCGCCGCCGAGGTGCTGGCGAACGGGATCGAGGGCGTCATCGTCTCCAATACGACGATTTCGCGCTCCCTGCTGAAGTCGCCGTCGCATGCCGCAGAGGCCGGCGGCCTCTCCGGGAAGCCCCTGTTCGAGCGCTCGACCGTCGTGCTGGCGAAGATGCGCAGGTTACTTGGGCCGGATCTCGCCATCATCGGCGTCGGCGGGGTGGACGGCATTGAAACGGCGCTGGAAAAGATCCGCGCCGGCGCGGACCTCGTGCAGTTGTACACCGGCATGATCTATGCCGGCCCTGCCCTGCCCGGGCGGATCGTGCGAGGGTTCTCGAAGTTCCTCGACAGGCAAGGGCTGGCCTCGCTCTCCGAAATCCGCGACAGCCACGTCCTCGATTGGGCGAACAAGGCGCTCTAGAAGGCAGTCCTACACACTGACTGGTCTAGCGGCGGTAGCTGAAGAGCCTCAGCAGGATGAAGGCCGGGACGACGATGGCGGCGCCGAGCAGGAAATAGCCGAGGAAACGCTCGATCGCCCGGAAGCCCGTGTGCCAGATATCGAGGAAGAAATCGCGAATGCCGTAGAGCACGTCGAAAGGCGACCAGCCGAAGGCATTCATCACCACGCCGACAAGGAAGGAGATGACGGCGAGCTTGATCAGCACGCGAAGCGGCGAGTCGCCTAGAAAACGGTCCAGTGCCGACAAGATGGTTCTCCGAGTGAGCGGAAGCCGCCCCGAGATACGCATTTGTCCGGCCGCATTCAAGCTGCGACCGGACAGGAAGCTGGACAGCCTGCTACTTGACCAGCGGCTTCAGCACGTCGCGAGCAAGCAAGAAGCCGCGCTTCACGGCTTCGTCGCTGCCCTCGAAGCGGCGATCCTCGTGCTCGATGATGACCGGCCCGTCATAGCCGGCATGGTAAAGGGCCGAAAAAAAGCCGTTCCAGTCGACCTCCCCGAGACCCGGCATGCGCGGAATCTGCCAGCCCATGCCCATCGACATGATACCGCGCTCGTAGAGGCCGTCGCGGTCAATCATCAAATCCTTGGCATGGACGTGGAACATGTGCTCGCCGAATTCGCGGATGAAGCGGCCCTGGTCGATCATCTGCCAGACGAGGTGCGATGGGTCGTAGTTCATGCCGACCTCCCCCCTCCACTCCTCGATGATACGCCGCCATATGTAGGGCGAATAGGCGATGTTGTGGCCGCCCGGCCATTCATCATAGCTGAAGATCATCGGGCAGTTCTCGAAGGCGAGCTTTACGCCGTTGTCGCGCGCGAAGGCGATGATGTCAGGCCAGACCTTCCGGGCCTCCTTCCAGTTCGCCTCGATATCCTGTGAAGCATCGCCGCCACAGAAGGTGTTGACCAGCCCGACTCCCATCTTTCCGGCGGCAGCGATGACCTTCTTCAGGTGCTCGATGACAGCGTTGCGGTGCGCCTTGTCGGGATGCAGCGGGTTCGGATAGTAGCCGAGGGCCGATACGTCGAGGCACTTATTCTTAAGCTTGGCGACGATCGCCTTGCCTTGGGAAGCCGAGATCGAGGCTACGTCGATGTGGCCGGTGCCGGCATAGCGTCGCGACGGACCGTCCGATTTGGGCCAGCAGGCGATCTCGAGCGCCTGAAAACCCTCGGAACTAGCCCAGTCGGCGACATTGTCGAGCGTCGCATCCGAAAAGGGCGCAGTCAGAATTCCAAGCTTCACGATCCTTCTCCCCATCAATTCCTCAAATGGCATGGGGGCACCGAGCGTTACCTCCCTGCCAGGCACGGTTATCGGACGCGCATATCGTGCTGGCAAGGGTGGTTTCCGGTGCCTGGCAAGGGTCAGAGAGATTCTGGCACTCGCATCCAGCTTGGAACATTTACGTCCCTCTGGCGTTTGCGATTTGTGCGCGTGCCTTCCGGGTGCTGCGCGGGCGCGGCATCGGCTTCGCCGATGGTGCGTCAGCAACAGGAGCGCTGCGTGGCCCACGAAACCCTCGACCGGACCCTCGTCAAGGCTGCGATGCGCGCGCCCTATCTCGAACGCGAGGAAGAACACGACCTGGCCGTCCGC
>DATDJN010000462.1:0-2036 GCA_036520515.1 Rhizobiaceae bacterium | reverse complement strand
CTTCGTTTTGGTCGATGGGCTTCATCATTTCACCTGCATGGGAAGGCCGGCGACCATGAAAAGAACATGGGTCGCGGCGGCGGCGACACGCTGGTTGAGCCGCCCTTGGGCATCGCGGAAACGGCGGCCGAGCGCATTGTCAGGGACGATGCCCGAGCCGACCTCGTTGGAAACGACGAACCACGGACCGCGCGGAGCGGCGAGCACGGCGGCGAGTTCGGAAGACAGCGCATCGAGATCGTGCTCGGCGAGCATGTGGTTGGAAAGCCAGAGCGTCAGGCAGTCGACGAGAACCGTTTGACCGTCCGCAACGGAGCGAAGCGCGCCGGCAAGGTCGAGCGGCGCGTCGAGCGTCGACCAGCCCTCTTCGCGGCGCGCGCGGTGGAGCGCGATACGCTCGGCCATCTCGTCGTCATAAGCCTGCGCGGTGGCGATGTAGGTCCACGGCGCGGGAAGCGCCGTGGCGAGCTTCTCGGCGTGTGCGCTCTTGCCGGAACGCGCGCCGCCGAGAAGAAAGGTCAGGCTCGGGCCTGACGCCTCAGGCAAAGCTCTTGCCGAGTTTTTCCGGCTGGCCGAGGAAGCGCTGGCGGACAAGCCCGACGATGCCGCCGAGCGCCAGCCAGAAGATCAGGTTCGTCACCGTGGACGCCACGATGAACTGCTGGTGGAGGCTGTGGGGAACGGGCGATTCGTGGCTTTCGGGCTGCGGCGCGCCGATGACGTGCGGCGCGACGATCAGCGCGACGCCGAGGATGGCGAGCGGCGCGCGTCCGGAAAAGGCGATGAGCGCCAGGCCCGCGGCGGTCGCCGCGACCGTACCGATCCACCAGACCTGCCGGGCGAAAAGATCGGCGGCGGGCATGGCCGGCAGTTCCGGCGGCAGGCCGAGGCCGGGCGCCAGCGTGAAGACGGCAAAGCCGGCAAAGCCCCAGATCATGCCGTGCCGCCAGTTGGCGACGCCGCCGGCGAACTCGGACACGGCGACGAGCAGCAGCGCGAAACCGATGCCGCTGACGATGTTGATCCCGACCGTGTAGGCAAAGCGCTCGAAGCCGTCCTCGGGCCCCCAGGCGTCTTCGCCATGGTGGTGCGATTCGGCAGGCGCAACGGCAGCGGTGCCGGCAGGCGCGGCTTCCGCCGGCGCGGCGCCATGGTCATGCGCTGTCTCGCCGGCGCTTTCGAAGGTCTCCGCCTGCAGGATCAGCGGAACGGTTGCGAATGTCTGCAGCGCAGCGAGGATGAGGCCGGCCAACAGGCCAGCCGCCGCCGCGGTGAACACGGCGTTACGGAAGATGCTCATGATAGGTCCCTACTCTTGGTTGTCGCGAGTCCGCGCGGAAACCGGGTTCCGCTTGCTGGAACTGCTCAGTGGCAGGGGAATGCCATGGAGTGCCGGTAGTCGTGACCGGCATTGTGGACGACTTCCATGTGCGAGAAGCCGAGGAAGCCGACGACGAAAAGGCCGAGCAGGGCGACGAGGCCGAGCTGTGTCGCGCGCGAACCCGAGGAAACCGTTGCGCCGAGCGCGGTAGTTGCAGTGTTCATGTCCCGTCCTTTCGCCCTCCACCCGAGGGCATGAGAAGTTTGCGTCGCCGGCAGGTCTCCTGGCTTGCGGTTTCTGCGCCCTCCCCGCCTTCCCGGGACATTCGCCCCAGTGGCCGTTGGAAAGAGCTACCGCTTACAGTTGCGGGGGCAGCCGCGGCTTTGGGCAAAGAGCCCTCACCGCATTCCCTCTCGGTCCTTCCGGAACCGTCGACGTCGCGAACTATAGTCGAGGAAGCGCAACCCGGCAAACCAATTTGCCGACGGTTCCCGGCGCGAATTGACAATTGGCGCGCCCGGGTATCCGCTGGCGCGGAGGAGCCGGACCATGCCTGATGCCGCCGGGAAGGACCTTTATCACGGACTGCGCCAGATCGAGGCGACGCTGCCGTCAGGCGCCTATGTCGATGCGGGCGAGTACCGGCGCGACCTCGACGCGATCTGGTACCGGCGCTGGATCATGGTCTGCCGCGCGGCCGACATCGCCGAGCCGC
>DATDJN010000461.1:0-6147 GCA_036520515.1 Rhizobiaceae bacterium | reverse complement strand
GGTGGAACCTTCCTCAGCAAGGCCGCCGGTGCCTCGGCGGCAGTCATGCGTCTCGTCTTCGACGCCGAGGGAAGGGACATGGCCTCGCTGGCCAACGAGATTCTCGACGTGGTGGGCTTCGCCGGTGCCACCTTTCTCGCCTTGGTCGTTTACGGCCTAATCCCCTTCGCGGTGATGATCTTCATGTGTCACCACGTTTGCCGGGCATTGGACAAGACGTCGATGCTGGCCTATGGCGTCGCTGGTCTGGTCACGCCCATTGCCCTCAGTGTGCTCACGCTGTTTGCGGTCCCGTTGGGCTTCTATGTCGCCGTCCCATCGGCGATCGCCATGATGATGTATCGCAGGTTGGCCGGCGTCGAGCCCAAGCCTGTCAAAGAAGACATCGAAGTGCGGGTACGTCGTGATCTTGTCGGCGCAAGCCATGCAAGGCGAAGCTACGGCCGGATCATTGCCAAACCCCAGGGGAATCGTTCCTCGACCGAATCCAGCTGAGCCTGGACCTTTCGGCGACGGGTCGTCGTCATTGGTCCAACGTTTCCGCTTCCCTTCAGGTTGACTCCGCGGCCAACCGATCTAGGTTCCGCGCTTTCCGACCGATGGGATGCGCCTGGCCGTGGATACTTCCGACCCGATTTCGACTGCCATCCGCGGCCGCTGGGCGGTCGCCACCATCTTCTTCATGAACGGCTTCGTGCTGGGAAGCTGGGCCCCGCAGATTCCCGTTCTCCTCGTCCGGCTGCAGATCACCGAGTTCACCCTCGGCCTGCTGCTGCTGCTGTTCGGCGCCGGAGCGGTCGGCGCGATGGTATGGGCCGGGCACCTGATCCCGAAACACGGCTCAAAGGCCGCGACGACGTTTTTCGCGATTTCCTGCTGCTTCGGGCTGCTCCTGGTCGCGCTGGCGCCCGGCGTCGCGACCGCGGCGGTGGCCATGGTCATATTCGGCGGCACCTTCGGCGCGACGGACGTGTCGATGAACGCCAACGCGGTGACGGTGGAGAAGCGGCTCGGCCGTCCCATCATGTCCTCCTCGCACGGATTCTGGAGCCTTGGCGGCTTCGTCGGCGGCAGCACCGGCGGCCTGATGATCCAGTATTGGGGGCACCTGTCGCATGCGGTGATCGTGACGGTCGCGGCCGCGATCATGACCGCGTTGGCAATCCGCCATCTGGTGGCGGACCTGCCGGTAGCCGAGCAGCACAGGACATTCTCCCTCCCGCGCCGGCCGGGCATCTACATCGTCGGCGTCATGGCGCTGCTCTGCATGAATTCGGAGGGTGCCGTCCTCGACTGGGGCGCGCTCTACCTCAACCAGGAACTCGGCAGCGACATCGCGACCGCCGGCCTGGCCTTCGGGGCGTTCGCCGGCGCCATGGCAATCATGCGCTTCCTCGGCGACGGCGTGCGCAAGAGGTTCGGCGCGGTTGCCACGTTTCGCGTCTCATGCCTCGTCGCGGCCGCCGGCGTGCTGGTTGCCGGGCTGTCGGCCTGGCCGTGGCTGGCGATCGGCGCCTTCGCGGTTGCCGGGCTGGGCATCGCCAACACGATCCCGATCCTTTTCTCGGCGGCGGGCAACCAGCCCGACACGAGCCCCGGCGCTGGCGTCAGCGTCGTGACGACCATGGGTTATTCGGGAATACTGGTGGCTCCCTCGCTGATCGGATTCGTCGGCGAGCGGACCGGCTTCTCGCCGATCTACATAGCAATAGCCATCCTGCTCATGCTGGTGTTCCTGGGCTCCAGCATAACCAGGACGGCAGATTTTTCGCCCGACAGCAGCGATCCCGTCCTGCCGATCTGAAGCGGCCGCAGGCCACTTCACCGACCTTTTCGAGCTGTATGAGGGATGCGTCCGGCGTTTCCGCCGACGCGTCCAGGTGGCAGCGTTCGTTCAGACGCGGCCCATCAGCACCAGGATAAGCAGTATGACGAGGATGACGCCGACGATGCCGGACGGCCCGTAGCCCCAGGACCGGGAATGCGGCCATGCGGGGATGGCGCCGAGAAGGATAAGGATGAGGATGATGATCAGGATGGTCGTCAAAGTCATTTCAGCCCTCGCTTGGTGTTGCAATGGCACCACAATGCGCAAGGCCGCGGCTTGTTCCCGAGGCGTCCGGTGAGAATGGGCCTACGTTCAACACGGTAAATCCGGCCTGGCCCCGGAGCCGAGGCCGTTCGCCGCGAAGGCTTATTCGGCTGCCTTCGGGTAGGCGACGGCGGGTTCGTCGCCAGGCGCCGTCGAGCCGACCGGCTCCTCGACCCTGCGGCCGCGCCGGAACAGGCGGCCGAACAGGGTCCTGCGCTCTTCGCCCTTCCGCGGCGTGTCGCGCGTGAACACCATCAGCATGGACGGCGTGACGATCAGCGTCAGCACCGTCGCGAAGGAGAGGCCGAAGACGATCGCCGACGACAGCGCGATCCACCACTGCGTCGACGGCGCGTTGATCGTCGTCTCGTGGTGGAAGAGTTCGAGGCCGAGCCCGAAGGCGATCGGCAGCACGCCGAGGATCGCCGACAGTGCGGTGAGCACGACCGGGCGGGCGCGCTCGCGGCAGGTCTGCAGGATGGCGTCGAGCTTGTTCCAGCCCTCCTCGCGCAACCGATCGTAGGTGTCGATCAGCACGATGTTGTTGTTCACCACGACGCCGGCAAGCGCTATGAAGCCGATGCCCGACATGACGATGACGAAGGTCTGGCCGGTGAGCAGCATGCCGAGCAGCGCGCCGATCACGGCCATGACCACGCAGCTCAGCACCAAAAACACGCTGGTGAACTTGTTGAACTGCGCAAGCAGCACGATGAAGATGAGGAAGATCGCCGCGCCGAAGGCGTTGCCGAGGAAGGCCGCGGCCTCGGCGCTGTCCTCGTTGGAGCCGGCCAGCTTCCAGTCGATGCCGGGCTGCGCCATGTCGCCCACGGTTTTCGCCACCGCGGCTTGAACCTCGGCGACCTGGAAGCCGGTGGCGACATTGGCCTGGATGGTGATGGTGCGCTTGCCGTCGATGCGGTTCAGGATGCCGACGGTCGGCTCCGGCTTGCGTGTGACGAAGTTGGAGATCGGCACGGAGCCCTGCGCCGTTTCGATGCGCAGGTCGTCGAGCGCCGACAGCGTTCGCCGGTCCTCCGGCAGGCGCAGGCGGATGTCGACGGCATCGTCTGTGCCGGCGGGACGGTAGTCCGTCAGCTTCAGGCCGGTCGTCACCAGTTGGACGACGGTGCCCACCGCCATCGGGCTGATGCCGTACTGCGCCGCCTTCGAGCGGTCGACTTCGAGCGCCCAGTCGACGCCGGGCGGCGGCAGGCCGTCGGTAAGATCGATGACGCCGGGGACCCTGGCGACCGCCGCCGCGACCTTCTTGGCGTAGTCGTTGAGGCCCGTCGGGTCGGCGGCCGACAGCTGCACCTGGATCGCCTTGCCGGTCGGCGGGCCGGCGTCGGGAACCCGCACCTCGACGTCGACGCCGGGGATGCCGGCCATGGCGACGCGCAGGTCGTCGAGGATCTTGTGCGCGGAGTCGCGCTGGCGCCAGTCGATGAACTCGTAGTTGATGACGCCGACGACGTCCTCGGGGATGTCCTCGCCGCCGCGCGTCTTGCCGACCTTGGTCAGCACCGACTTGATGCCCGGCCAGCCGAGCATCCGCTCCTCGGCGGTGCGTGTCGCCGCATCCATCTCCTCGAGCGAGAGGTTGCCGCGGGCATGCACGTAGAGCAGCCCGTAGTCCGGCTCGACCATCGGGAAGAACTCGACGCCGTTGCCGAACTTCACATAGGAATAGAGGCCGCCGCCGAGCAGCATGAGCGCCAGCACGATGGCCGTGATCGGGTAGGTCACCGCCTTCCTGACGATGGCCATGTAGACGCCGTCGCGGTTTTCGTGCTCGTCGTGCAGCGGCGCCTTGCCGATGATGGCGCCGATCGACGGCGCGAAGATGAGCGCATAGGCCATCGACGCCGCGAGCGTGACGATCAGCGTGATCGGCAGGTACTTCATGAAGTCGCCGACGATGCCCGGCCAGAACAGCAGCGGCGAGAAGGCCGCGATGCGGGTGAGCGTGGCGGCAATGACCGGCCCGGCCATGCGCTTGGCAGCTTCCTCGAAGGCCTGCTCCTTCGGCATGCCTTCCGACATGCGGCGCTCGGCATATTCGGTGACGATGATCGCGTCGTCGACCAGCATGCCGACCGCCAGGATCAGCGAGAACAGCACGATCATGTTGATCGTGTAGCCCATCATCGCGAGCAGCAGGATGCCGATCAGGAAGGAGGACGGGATGGCCAGGCCGATCAGCATCGAGGCGCGGCCGGAGAGCGCGTAGAGGATGACGATGAAGACCAGGATGACGGCGATCAGCACATGGTTCTGCAGGTCCGACAGCAGCTGGTTGACGAAGACCGACTTGTCCTGGGTGTAGCTCACCTGCAGGTCGGGCAGCGCGTCCTTGCTTTGCGCGACAAACTCCTCGGCGACTTTCTTCGCCCCCTCGATCGTCTCGACCACGTTGGCGCCGATGCGCTTCTTGACGGCGAGCGTGATCGCCGGCCTGCCGTCGATGCGGGCGATCGTCTCGGCATCCTTGAAGGTCGAGCGCACGGTGGCGAGATCGCGGACCCTGACGACGGCGTTCTGCCCGGCGACGACGGGAAGGTTGGCGACGTCTTCCGGCGTCTCGATCAGCGCCGGCACCTTGACCGCGTACTTGCCCTCCGAGCCCTCGATGGCGCCGGCTGCCACCAGGCTGTTCGACTGGCCGATGCCCTGGATCAGCTGGTCGAGCTGCAGGCCATAGGAGGAGAGCTTCACCGGGTCGATGATCGCCTCGACGAGCTCGTCGCGCGAGCCCTGGATCTCGGCCTCCAGCACGCCCGGCACTTCCTCGATGCGGTCGCGCAACACCTTGGCCGAAGCCGTCATAGTGCGCTCGGGAATGTCGCCGGAAAGCGTGATGAAGACGACCGGGAATTCGGAAAGGTTGACCTCGTTGACGGTCGGCTCCTCGACGCCTGCCGGGAGGTCCCGCTTGGCGTCCTGCACCTTGTTGCGCGTGTCGATGAGCGCATCGCCGAGGTCGACGGAGGGATCGAACTCGACGACGACGTTGGCGCCGCCCTGGTAGGCGTTCGACTTCATCTCCTTGAGCCCCTTGAGGCTCTTGAGCTGCGCCTCGACCGGCTTCAGCAGCAGCCGCTCGGCGTCCTCCGGCGAGATGCCCTGATAGATCAGGCTCACATACATGATCGGAATGGCGACGTCGGGCTCGGCCTCCTTCGGCACGGCCTGATAGGCAAGCGCCCCGGCGATCACCAGGAACGCCAGCACAGAGAGCGTCAGTCGCGCATTGCGGATCGCTAGCTTGACGATATCCATGGTGGCGGGTGTTCCGTTGATCCTATCGGGCTCAGGTTCCGTTGGGGTCCTGGCCAACCAGCTTCCGCAGGGTGGCCGCATCGGCCTCGACCGGATTGACCTCGTTGCCCTCGGTTACGAGGTCCTGACCCGCCACGATGACGCGCGCGTCGGCCGGAATGCCGGCCAGCACAAGACCGGTCGGCGTGTCGTCGACCAGGTCGATCGGGAAGAATACGACCTTGTTGTCCTTGTTGACGGCGCGAATGCCGAGGTCACCGTCCGCCGACAGCGTGACGACCGACCGCGGCAGAATGACGGAATCGGTCGGGTCGGCCTGCAGCGTGATCTCGGCCGTCATGCCGGCCGGCAGCTTCTTGTCTTCGTTGGGGATCGCCACTTCGATGCGGAACGTACGCGTCGCGGAGGAGGCGTCGCGGCTGATGTAGCGCAGCGTGCCCTCGGTCTCGGTGCCATCGACCAGCTTGATCCTGGCGGCATCGCCGAGCTTCAGGTAACGCAGGTCTCGTTCACTCACTTCGCCGATGGCGAGCAACGGGTCGAGGTTGATCAGCGTCGCCACCTCGGCGCCGGCCAGAATTGCGCTGCCGCGCTGCACCGGGACACGGTCTATAAGACCATTGTAGGGCGCATGGATGGAGTATTGCGCGAGTTCGGCCTTGGCGCTCTCGAGCTGCGACTTTGCGGTGGCGAGCGCTGCGCGCGCCTGGTCGGCCTGCAGCCTCGGCGCATTGCCGCCGGCGACCAGCCGCTCGGCGGCATCGGCTTCCGCC
>DATDJN010000460.1:0-18404 GCA_036520515.1 Rhizobiaceae bacterium | reverse complement strand
AGCCCCAGCAGCGCGCGGCCCTCTTCGGTCTCGGAATACCAGTTGGTGATCATGTTGGTGCCGTAGCCCAGCGCATTGGCGGCGAGCATCAGGTTCATCGCCGCCATGCCGCCGGACAGGAACATCTCCCATTGCGGGATCTTCGGGTTCTCCTTCGGGCTGGAGATCACGCCGATCACCAGCGGCGCGCGCGAAAAACGCGCCAGCTCCTGGTTCCGCCGCGCTTCCGGCAGCGGTCCTTCCCGCTTCTCGGCAAGCGCGGCCAGCCCCTCGCCGATCTTTTGCCTGGCGTCGCCGCGGTAGAGGATGAAGCGCCACGGCGCCAGCCTTCCGTGGTCGGGAACGCGCGTCGCGGCGGTGAGGATCGTCTCGATCTCCTGGTCGGAAGGCGCCGGCTCCTTGAGTTCCGGGATCGGCGCCGAGTTGCGGGTCAAAAGCAGGTCGAGGATGGGCGATGCCATGCGCATGTCTCCGGGCGTCGTTTGGCTGAAGCGCGGCGGCAGGCATGAGAAGCGTGCGGCGGCCGCGCATGACCCCGAAAATCGGAATCGATTTTCGGAAAGGATCATGCGCCAAGAAAAAAAGCTACAGCGTCTTTTTGCGCGGCCGCACGGACGCGCGGCAATGTAGCGCCGGAAATTAGCCTTGAAATTGCCATCTGGTTGGAGGACAAGGCAAGCATGACCGGAGGGGATTTCCGTCTTTTTGTCGTGCTTCTTGGCGCGGCCGTTTTCACGGTCCTGCCCGCCTTGGTGGGCGTGCCCAAGGCCGGCGCGCAGGAATTCGGCGGTGGAACCTCCGCCCCCGTGCTCGACCTGTCGCTGCCCTCCATCACCAGCTTCGCGCCTGCCACCGATCCGTCCTCGCCCCTTGCGCTGCAAACCGCCGGCGAGATCACGCTGTCGGCCAAGCTCACCGAGGAAGGCGATGACATTTCGCGCGGCCTCGTCTGGCGCGTCTTCGACCAGGCAGCGGGTCCCGACGGCAAGCTGCCGCTGATCGCGTCTGCCGAGGGCGGCACCACCGTCTTCAACCTCGCACCCGGTGGATACCTGGTGCATGCCTCCTACGGCCGCGCCGGCGCCACCAAGCGCATCACCGTCGGCCGCGATTCCAAGAGCGAGAGCCTGGTGCTCGACGCCGGCGGCCTGAAGCTCGACGCCACCCTCGCCGGCGGCGTGCGCATCCCGCCCGCCAAGCTGAAATTCTCGATCTACGAGGCCGACGCCGACAGCAATGGCGATCGCGCGCTGATCATCCCGGACGTCAG
This sequence comes from Rhizobiaceae bacterium, assembly GCA_036520515.1. GTDB lineage: Bacteria > Pseudomonadota > Alphaproteobacteria > Rhizobiales > Rhizobiaceae > Mesorhizobium_K. The sequence goes on along the minus strand of DATDJN010000460.1, from coordinate 17,134 downwards.
CCCGCAATCGGTGGTGCGGCTGAATTCCGGCACCTACCACATCGTCTCCACCTACGGCTCGGTCAACGCCGTCATCCGCTCCGACATCCGCATCGAGGCGGGAAAGCTCACCGAGGCGACCGTCGAGCATCACGCCGCCGAGCTCACCATGAAGCTTGTGCGCGAGGCCGGCGGCGAGGCGATCGCCGACACGTCGTGGTCCGTCCTTTCCTCCGGCGGCGAGCCGGTGCGCGAAGTGGTCGGCGCCTTCGCCTCGCTTGTGCTGGCCGAGGGCGACTACACCATCATCGCCAAGAACAAGGACCGCATCTACCAGCGCGACTTCACCGTCGTCGGCGGCCGCAACCAGGACGTCGAGGTCCTCGCGACCGAAGCCAATTCCGTCGAGAACATGGAAGGCGCCGACTGATTTCCTGACAGCCGACCCGCCGATCGCTGCAGGAAGTCCAGGAAGTGCGGCAACCGGTTTCCCCGGAAATGCGTGACGTAAAAGCGATGAAACCGCGGAAGGACCGATGCATGAAAGCGTCTCGCCTTGGGTTCGCGCTCATCCTCTGCCTGCCCGCCCTCGACTCCGGCTTGGCCCAGACCCCCTCGGAACAGCGCGGCATGGTGTTCGCCCGCACCAATTGCGCCCAGTGCCATTCAATCGATCCCGCAGGCCCCAGCCCCTTGCCGGAGGCCCCGCCTTTCCGCGATCTTCACAAGCGCTACCCGGTGGAAACCCTGGAGGAGGCGCTTGCGGAAGGCATCCGCACGGGCCATCCGAGCATGCCTGAGTTCATGCTCGAGCCGGACCAGATCCAGGACCTCATCGCCTTCCTGAAGTCGCTGGAATAGGCGGCCTACGGTCGACCCCACCGGCTGCCCTACCTGTGCGGAGGCACGTAGGCCTGCAGCCCGAACAGCATCAACATCAGCGACAGCAGGAAGAAGCCTGCGGCGACGCCGAATGCGGCGCGGGCAAAAAGCGCGTAGACGTCACGCATGACGGTTCCGAAGACGCGCTGCGCGGCGACATCGACCGGACGCGATTTCTCGTCCAGGTAGAGCCACACCTCCGTGTGCCTGGGGTTCGTCGTTCCCGCGGTCGTCGCTTTCCAGATCAGCACCAGCGCCATGATCAATGTCAGCAAGGCACCGGAGCGGAACGCCGAAACCGGGTTGAAGGAAAAGCCGATCATGACGCAGCCGATCGCAAGCGATCCGAACATGACGGCGCGCCCGATACACTCGAAAGCAACCCGCCTGATTTCGTCCATGGGGCGCCTCGGCAACAAGGATCAGAGACTGGGCAAGCGGCTCGCCCCTGGCAAATCACATTAAGGCGACGGATTGCCGACCCCGGCTGCGTTGCGCCGCGGCTTGGCCCGCTTTGCCGTCGGTGCTACGCCGGGGGAGAACCGTTTCCACCGGAGACCGCCCGTGCCCCTATCGCCGAATGCGCTGCAACGCACCCTGCCCCTGATCGAGCTCTGCGTCGAAGGCATAGACGGCCTGCTCGCTGCGCAGCAAGCCGGCGCCGACCGCGTCGAGCTTTGCGCCAGCCTGCTGGAAGGCGGCATCACGCCGAGCCTCGGGACGGTGCGCGTCGCGCTCGAACTGGCGACCGTGCCGTTCCACGTCATGGTGCGGCCGCGCGGCGGCGACTTCCTCTACAGCGAAGCCGAGTTCCGCTCCATGCTCGCCGACGTGGAGGAGTTGCGTGCGCTTGGCGTCGCCGGCGTGGTGTTCGGCTGCCTCAATCCGGACGGCACGATTGACGAAACACGCATGGCCGCGCTGGTGGAAGCTGCCGGTCCGCTCGCCGTCACCTGCCACCGCGCCTTCGACATGACCCGCGATCCGGCCGCTGCGCTCGAGGCCCTGGTCCGCTGCAAGGTCGGCCGCGTGCTGACCAGCGGCCAGCGCGACACCGCGGTCGAGGGCGCGCCACTGCTGGCGGAGCTGGTGCGGCAGGCCGGCGACCGCATCGTCATCCTCGGCTGCGGCGGGCTGACGCCCGGAAACATCGCCGACGTCCGCCGCGCGACCGGGCTCGTCGAGATGCATTTCGCCGCGCTGAAGGACGTGCCGAGCGGCATGGACTATCGCAACCCCAGGGTCGGCATGGGCGGCGACGACCTCGACCGCGAATACCGCAACACCCTCACCGACCGCGCCCTCGCAGAGGCGACGATAGCGGCGGCAAGGCAGTAAGGCGCACTGCCAGGAGCTCCCCGTCGCCTCCATTCCTGTGTCGGCATCGCATCTTGACTCAAGTCAAAGACATGCGCGCCGGGCAGCATGAACCTGAGGCTTCCCGGAGGAGCGAGGCCATGCGACCCATCAAATATGTCTTCTGGGGCATGTTGGCGTTGCTGACCGCGATGTGGATCGCCGCGGAGCCTCAGGTGTTTGCCGCGACCGGTATCTTCGCGCTCCGCTCGAGCATGATGCAATACACCGGCGTGATCGCGATGAGCTGCATGAGCGTGGCCATGATCCTGGCGCTGCGGCCCCGCTGGCCGGAGCGATGGCTCGACGGCCTCGACAAGATGTATCGTCTGCACAAATGGCTGGGCATCGCCGCGCTGGTGGTCGCGACTGCCCATTGGCTGTGGGCGCAAGGGCCGCGCTGGGCTGTCGGTTGGGGCTTGGTCGAACGCCCGATGCGCGGCCCGCGTCCCCCCGCCGGCAACCAGATCGAACAGCTTTTCAGGGGCCTGCGCGGCAGCGCGGAGGGCGTCGGCGAGTGGGCTTTCTACGCCGCGGTCCTGCTCATAGCCATCGCGCTGATAAGGCTGATCCCCTACCGCTTCTTCTACAAGACGCACCGCTTGCTGGCTGTCGTCTATCTCTTCCTCGTGTTCCACGCCGTGGTCCTGATGAACTTCGCCAGTTGGGCGACGCCGCTCGGCGTGGCAATGGCGTTGCTGCTGGCCGGCGGAACCGCGGCCGCCGTCATCGTGCTGTTCCGGCGCGTCGGGATCGGCCGCCAGGTCAAGGGGAGGATCGCGTCGCTTCATTATTACCCGGGCGTGCGGGTCGTCGAAACCGAGATCGACGTGGCGGACGGCTGGCCGGGCCACAAGGCCGGCCAGTTCGCTTTTGCGACGTCGGATGTGTCGGAGGGCGCCCATCCCTATACGATCGGCTCGGCGTGGGACGCCGCCCGTCCCCGAATCAGGTTCTTCACCAAGGAACTGGGAGATCATACCAGCCGGCTCCGGCAAAGCCTGCGCGTCGGCCAGGAGGTGACGATCGAAGGGCCCTATGGGTGCTTCACCTTCGATGACGGCCTTCCCCAGATCTGGATCGGCGCCGGCATCGGCATCACGCCCTTTATCGCCGAGATGGAGAACCTTGCACGGCTTCGCAAGGAAGGCGGCCGATCCGAACGGCGGACGATCGACCTCCTGCATCCCACGACCGATTATGACGAGCAGGCGGAGCGCAACATGAGGGCCGACGCCGCGGCGGCAGGCGTGCGCCTGCATTTTCTCCTCACCGGGCGCGATGGCCGCCTGGATGGCGAGCGCATCCGCGCCGAGGTTCCCGGCTGGCGCGACGCAAGCATCTGGTTCTGCGGCCCCATCCCGTTCGGCGTCGCCCTGAAGCGGGATTTCGCCGCGCACGGCTTTCCCGTGGCGACGCACTTCCATCAGGAGCTTTTCAGCATGCGCTGAGGATTCGGGGCGAGATATCTCTCGCGCCTGAGTCCTGCTCGGAGATGGCGACGTCCTTGTTGCCGCCGCCCTCCTCGGTCGCGAGCGGCATCGTGGAGCCGTCCTTCGCGACCGTGTTGGCGCCTGGCTCCGCGCGCGTCCAGCGGCGCTCTCGTGCCATCTTTCGCGATCACGCCGGTCTTGTTCTGGTCAATGGCGGACGCCGAGCTGTCAGGGCATGCGGCAATCGCCGAGCCGGCGGCCAGCGAAAGCGAGGCTGCCAGCAGCAATGATGAGATGAGTTTCATAGGTCGTCCTCCTGTCGTGTTCCTCCTTGAACGGTGCCCGAACGCTACCAAGCCTGGTTTGGTTGGTTCCCGGAAAGCGCGACAGGGCACAGACGCAGCCGACATGGGGCTTGGTCCGCGCTTATTTGATCCTTTTGTTCGGCAGCGCCTCGGCGTATAATTAGGCATAGCTAAAATAAAGAAGGACGAGCCGTCGAAACGGGAAACCTGTCGCGTTGGGCGGGGGCCATTCGTGGGAGGCCCAACATGCTTAGCACTTTCGGCAAGACCTGCGCGGTCATCCTCTTCTCGGTGAACTGCGCTTTCGCCCAGTCGGATTTGATCGAGCCAGAAGCGGGAACCTGGAAGACGTGGGTAATCGCGTCCGGCAAGGATTTCAGGGTTCCCCCGCCGCCCGACGCCGCCGCCACGGCGGCCGAATTGGCCGAAATGCGGGATGTCCTGGCGCAGAAATATCCTGCAGCCGCCGACACGATCACCTTCTGGGATGCCGGCTCGCCCGGCTACCGGTGGATCGAGCTGGTCAACGATCGCCTGCTCGAAAACCAGCAGATACCAAATGCGCACCGCGTCTATACCTATCTGACGATCGCTATGTACGACGCCACCATCGCGGCGTGGGACGCGAAATACTTCTACGATCGGCCGCGCCCGAGCGAGGCGGATGCCTCGCTGCCGACTGTGCTGCCGACGCCGCGCAGCCCCTCCTACCCATCCGAGCATGCCGCCGCCGCCGGAGCAGCCGCGACGGTTCTTGCTTATTTCTTCCCCGACGAGACGGAGGCGTTCGAGGCAATGGCCGAGGAAGCGGCGCAGTCGCGCGTCCTGGCCGGCGTCCAGTTCCCGAGCGATACCACCGCCGGCCTCAACTTGGGGCAGGCTGTCGCGGAGCAGGTGATCGCTCGCGCAAAGGCCGACGGCTCCGACGCAAAGTGGACGGGCACGGTGCCGACCGGGCCGTGCAAGTGGGTCGGCGACAAACCCGTCAACGCCACCATGCCGAACTGGAAGCCGCTCGTACTGGCGTCGCCCGATGAATTCAGGCCTCCGGCCCCGCCCGACTGCCAGTCGGCGGCGGTGAGGGCCCAGGTCGACGAAATGCGGCAGTTCGAGCGAAAATTCCCCAACAACTCCAAGGCCTTCTACTGGCAGAGCCCGCCCGGCCTGTTCACCGACTGGTACGGCTATGCCAGCAAGTGGATGTTCGAGGACAAGACGGATTCAAATCCGCCGCGCGCCGCGCGGGCCTACGCGATGCTCTCGGCGGTCCATTTTGACACCTTCATCGCGAGCAACGACGGGAAGTACACCTATTGGTACCTGCGGCCCCACATGCTTGATCCCGGCATCACGCCGCTGTTCGCAGTGCCGTCGCATCCGAGCTATCCGTCGAACCACTCTGCGCTCTCCACTGCCAGATGTGAGGTCCTGGCATACCTCTTCCCCGACCATGCCGACTTCATCCGCACGGCCGGCAAGGAAGCAGGCGATTCCCGCGTCTGGGCCGGCATCCACTACCCGATGGACAACGAAGCCGGCGCCGCCCTCGGCAAGGCGGTCGCAGCGAAATTCATCGAGCGTGCGAAGAGCGACGGAGCGGATTGAGGGATGGATTGAAGTGCATCCGAATCCCCGTGTCGCGAGTTGACGCGGTGAGCAAATTTTGGCGTGTTTGCAGGGCGGCGACCGCTCCTGCACACGTGGCGGCGTCGGGCGCGCAGGCTGCGAGCCCGACGATGGCCCCCACATGACGCAGCAGGAGACCACTGCCGCCATCACCCTTCAGCAGGTTCGCGCGATAGTCGCCTAAGGGTGAAGGTCGCGCATCCGCTCCTCAAGCGGCACGGTGACTATGCCTTGGCCACCGCCCTTTTCGCCATCACCTTCACCAAATTGGCCCGGTATTCGGCCGAAGCGTGCAGGTCGCTCATCAGCCCGTCCGGGGACACGCTGATCCCGTCGACCGCCGAAGGCGCGAAATTCTGCGCCAGCGCCGCTTCCATCGCGCTCTGCCGGAACACGCCGTTCTCGCCCGCCCCGGTCACCGCGACGCGCACGCCGGAGCCTGTCCTGGCGACGAACACGCCGGTCATCGCATAGAGCGAGGCCGGGTTGCGGAATTTCTCATAGGCCGCCTTGTCGGGCGCCTCGAAGCGCACCGCCGTGACGATCTCGCCGTCCCCCAGCGCCGTCTCGAAGAGCCCGGTGAAGAAGTCGTCCGCCGCGATCTCACGCCTGTCGGTGACGATGGTCGCGGCGAGCGCCAGCATAGCTCCCGGATAGTCGGCTGCCGGATCGTTGTTGGCGATGGAGCCGCCGATCGTGCCCTTGTGACGCACATGCGGGTCGCCGATATGCGAGGCGAGGTCGGCAACCGCCGGCGCCACCCTCCTCAGTTCGGCGTTCGCCGCCACCTCGGCATGCGTGGTCGCCGCGCCGATCGTCACCGTGCTGCCGGAGACCTTCACGCCCTTGAGTTCCGCTATGCGTGAAATGTCGACCAGGTCCGACGGCGCGGCGAGCCTCGTCTTCATCGCCGGGATCAGCGTCATGCCGCCCGACAGGAGCTTCGGATCGCCGTTCTTCAACAGCGTCGCCGCCTCGGCAACCGAGGAAGCGCGGTGGTAGTTGACTGCATACATGGTGCGTCCTCCTCAATGCTTGTGAACAGCCGCCCACACCTTCTGCGGCGTAGCGGGCATCGTCAGGTTCTCGTGACCCAGCGCGTCGGTGATGGCGTTGATGACGGCCGGCGGCGAGCCGATCGCGCCGGCCTCGCCGCAGCCCTTGATGCCGAGCGGATTGGAGGGGCACGGCGTGTTCGAGGTCGACACCTTGAAGGACGGCAGGTCGGCGGCCCGCGGCATAGTGTAGTCCATGTAGCTTGCCGTCAGCAATTGCCCGCCCGTATCGTACACCGCGCCCTCGAGCAGCGCCTGCCCGATGCCCTGCGCGATGCCGCCATGCACCTGTCCCTCGACGATCATCGGGTTTATGATGTTGCCGAAATCGTCGGCGGCGACGAACTGCACGATCTCGGTCACGCCGGTGTCCGGGTCGATCTCCACCTCGCAGACATAGCAGCCCGCCGGGAAGGTGAAGTTCGAGGGGTCGTAGAAGGCAGTCTCCTTCAGCCCCGGCTCCATGCCGGCGGGCAGGTTGTGCGCGGTGTAGGAGGCGAGCGCGACCTGGAACCACGGGACCTTCTTGTCGGTGCCGGCGACCTTGAGCTCGCCGTTCTCGATGACGATGTCGCCCTCGTCTGCTTCGAGCAGGTGCGCCGCGATCTTCTTCGCCTTCGCCTCCACCTTGTCGAGCGCCTTGACGACCGCGCTCATGCCGACCGCACCGGAGCGCGAGCCGTATGTGCCCATGCCCATCTGCACCTTGTCGGTGTCGCCATGCACGATGGACACCTGGTCGATCGGCAGGCCGAAGCGGGAATTGACCAACTGCGCGAAGGTCGTCTCGTGCCCCTGCCCGTGGCTGTGCGATCCGGTCAGCACCTCGATCGTGCCGACCGCGTTGACGCGCACCTCGGCGCTCTCCCAGAGACCGACGCCCGAACCCAGCGAGCCCACGGCCGCCGAAGGCGCGATGCCGCAGGCCTCGATGTAGCAGGAGAGCCCGATCCCGCGCAGCTTGCCGCGTCTCTTCGCCTCCTCCCGGCGCGCCGGGAAACCGGCATGGTCGGAAGCCTTCAGCGCCGCGTCGAGCGAAGCATCGAAATCGCCGGCGTCGTAGGTCAGGACCACCGGCGTCTGGTGCGGGAAGCTGCGGATGAAGTTCTTGCGTCGGAGTTCCGCCGGGCTGATGCCGAACTGCCGCGCCGCCACCTCCATCATGCGCTCGACGACATAGGCCGTCTCCGGGCGGCCGGCCCCGCGATAGGCGTCGACCGGCGCCGTATTGGTGTAGACCGCCTTCACGTTGGCGAGGATCGCCGGGATGTCGTACTGGCCCGACAGCAGGGTGGCGCACAGATAGGTCGGCGTCACCGACGAGAACAGCGACATGTAGGCGCCGAGGTTCACCTGCATGTCGACCTTGAAGCCGAGGATCTTGTGGTCCTGGTCGAAGGCCATCTCGGCATGCGTGTGGTGGTCGCGGCCATGCGCATCGCAGAGGAAACTCTCGGTGCGGTCGGCCACCCATTTCACCGGTACGCCGGTCTTCTTCGACGCCCACAGGCAGACGATCTCCTCGGGATAGATGTAGATTTTCGAGCCGAAGCCGCCGCCGACGTCGGGCGCGATGACGCGCAGCTTGTTCTCCGGCGCGATGTTGTAGAAGGCGCTCATGACCAGCCTGGCGAGATGCGGGTTCTGCGACGTCGTCCAGCAGGTGTAGTGCTCCTCCGCCTTGTCGTAGACGCCGAGCGCCGCGCGCGGCTCCATCGCGTTCGGGATCAGCCGGTTGTTGATGAGGTCGAGCTTTACGACATGCGCGGCCTTCTCGAAGGCCGCTGCGGTCTCCGGGGCATTGCCGAGGTCCCAGTCGAAGATCAGGTTGTTCTCCGCCTCCGGATGGATCTGCGGCTGGCCGGCATCCATCGCCTTCGACGCATCGGTGACCGATGGCAGCTCGTTGTACTGGATTTCGACCGCTTCGGCGGCGTCTCTCGCCTGCCCCTTCGTCTCGGCGACGACGACCACCACCGCGTCGCCGACATAGCGCACCCGGTCGACCGCGAGCGGCGACCATGCGCCCATCTTCATGGGCGTGCCGTCCCTGGAATGGATCATCCAGCCGCAGATCAGATTGCCGATCCCGTCGGCCTTCAGCTCCTTGCCGGTCAAGACGTCGATGACGCCCGGCATCTTCTTCGCCGCCGCCACGTCGATCGAGCCGATCTCGGCATGTGCGTGCGGGCTCCTGACGAACACCGCATGCTTCATTCCGGGCACCACCATGTCGTCGACATAGCGTCCGGCGCCCGTGATGAAGCGCTTGTCCTCTTTCCGCGCAACGCGCGCACCAATTCCTTCAATTCCCATCAGAGTTCTCCTCCCGAACCATGAAGTGAACAGATTTCCGCGGATCGTCCGGTGTGATGCAGGCCAGGCTTCTGGAATTGGCTGGCTTCTGCGCGTCGCGCCCCGGCCGGCATGCGGAGTCTGTCCACACCCGGAAAATCGTCAGGCCGCCTTCGCGCTGCCCGCTCCGCCCTTCGCCATTGCTTGAGACGCCGCCAGGATCGCCTTGACTATGTTGTGGTATCCCGTGCAGCGGCAGATGTTGCCTTCGAGCTCTGCCCGGACCGTCTTCTCGTCCAGTCCCTCGGGGTGCCTCGCGATCATGTCGGTCGCCGCCATGAGCATGCCGGGCGTGCAGAAGCCGCACTGCAGTCCATGGTTTTCCTTGAACGCCACCTGGATCGGGTGCAGCTCGGCGCCGTTGGCGAGTCCTTCGATCGTCAGGATTTCCGAGCCGGAAGCCTGCGCGGCGAGCATCGTGCAGGACTTTACCGCCACGCCGTCGACATGCACCACGCAGGCGCCGCACTGCGACGTGTCGCAGCCGACATGCGTGCCCGTAAGTCCCAGATTCTCCCTGAGAAACTGGACCAGGAGCGTTCGGTCCTCCACCGTCGCGCTAACGCTCTTGCCGTTCACCACCAACGATACGTTGGACATGATTCCTCCCTCGGTCTTGCCTAGGTACCTGCCGATCTCCTCCCGGCTGAATCGCAGCCTATATCCACAACGCGCTGTCGGAAAAGCATTTTCTCGCCTGCTCTGCGACGGCGTTCCGCCGACAGGCCGCGGACCCGTCGAAGTTTCGGTGAACCTATTCTGCCGCCTGGGCGGGCGGCGCCTCGCCGGCATCGGGATCCCCCGGCGCCGTCTCGCAGCCGATATCGGGAAATGCGACGATCCGCTTGCCGTGGAAATCGGTGCGGACCACCGCCACCCCCTGCTCCTCGAAATAGGCGAGAAGCCGGCGCGCCCGGCGCGCCGAATGCGTGCCGTAGGCGCGCGCGAGTGCCGTATCCGGTGGACAGGGCTCGCCTGAAATCGCCGCCTTGGCGACGATCAGGAAGACCGACTGCAAGTCGTCCGGCAGACTGGCCGAGAGCGCGAGCGCGTGCTGCCAGGGCTCGCCCGCCGCGAATTCGCGGTCGATGCGGGCCTTGGCGATCGCCAGCCTGCGCCTGAATTCCGGCAGGCCGACCGGTTCGCCCTGCAGCCGCCTGATGCGGCAACGCACCAGAAAATCCTGGTAGAGCACAGCATCCGTCCGGAACGCCGTGTCAGGGTCGTCGATTATCTCTGCGACGATCGCGGCGATGGTCTCCTCGCGCTCTGCCTCGTCGATGATGGCGAAGACCGGCTCCGCTGCGGCTTCCGGCTCCGGCTTCGACCGTGCGAGCTGCGCCATGATGTCGGCGGTCGCTGCCGGTGGCGGCGGACGATGGCGGCGGACCGGCTGGCGCATCTCTTCCGGGCTCGGCGTCAGGATGAGGTTCTCTACGTCCTCCACGACTTCCGGCAGCGGCGTCAGCTTGGGGCTGACCGAACGGGCGGACGTCTCCACCGTGCCGATTGCGATCGGCAGCGGACGCCGCGACAAGGCTGGCCCGAGCGCCACGAAGTTGCCGCGGGCGAGATCGCGGAACATTTCGGCCTGCCGCCGGTCCATGCCGAGAAGATCGGCCGCGCGCGCCATGTCGATGTCGAGGAAGGTGCGGCCCATCAGGAAGTTGGAGGCTTCCGCGGCCACGTTCTTCGCCAGCTTGGCCAGGCGCTGCGTGGCGATCACGCCGGCGAGGCCGCGCTTGCGCCCGCGGCACATCAGGTTGGTCATCGCTGCCAGCGAGGTCTTGCGCGCTTCGTCCGACACCTCGCCCGCGGCGGCAGGCGCGAAAAGCTGCGCCTCGTCGACGACGACGAGCACCGGGTACCAGAACTCGCGGTCGGCATCGAACATGCCATTCAGGAATGCCGCCGCGCCCCGCATCTGCTGCTCGACGTCCAGCCCTTCGAGGTTCAGCACGGCCGAGACGCGATGCTGCCTGATGCGCACCGCGATACCCGTGAGTTCGGCCTCTGTGCGCTGCGCATCGACGACGACGTGACCGAACTTGTCGGCCAGCGTGACGAAGTCGCCTTCCGGATCGATGATGATCTGCTGCACCCAGGGAGCGCTCTGTTCCAGGAGGCGACGCAGGAGATGCGACTTTCCGGAGCCCGAATTGCCCTGGACGAGCAGACGGGTCGCGAGCAATTCCTCCAGATCGAGCATGGCCGCGGTCCTGCCGGAGGCCGTCCCCATGTCGATATCAACTTTCATTCCATCCCCCGGTTCGAAATCGGTCGATGCAGCGTGCCGGGCGGTCTAGCATCTTGGCCATGCGGATGCGCGCCCGATCGGCGGAAACCCACAGGAGAGCGCCTGCCGCTCGTGACCCAACGGAATTGCCCCGGGCCGCCGGCGCATCGCCTCCATCATAGTCTTGTGGACAGCGCGATCCCGACGCCGTAACGGCACTGCGGCAGCATGAAAAGGCGACGGACCATGAAAGCGGTGATCTTCGAGGCATTCGGCGAGACCCCTGTCATCGGCAACGTGCCGGACCCGACGCCCTCGCCCGAAGGCGTCGTCGTCAAGGTCGAGGCGACCGGCCTTTGCCGCAGCGACTGGCACGGCTGGATGGGCCACGACCCCGACATCCGCCTGCCGCATGTCCCCGGCCACGAACTCGCTGGCAGGGTCGCCGCCGTCGGCAGCCGCGTCACCCGCTGGAAGGAAGGCGACCGCGTGACGATGCCGTTCGTCGCCGGTTGCGGCCGCTGCTTCGAATGCGCCTCCGGCAACCACCAGGTCTGCGAGAACCAGTTCCAGCCCGGCTTCACCGCCTGGGGCTCATTCGCCGAATACGTCGCGCTCGACTTTGCCGACACCAACCTCGTCGCCTTGCCGGAGCGCATGGACTTCGCCACCGCCGCCAGCCTCGGCTGCCGCTTCGTCACCTCCTTCCGTGCAGTCGTCGACCAGGGCCGCGTCACGCCGGGCGAATGGGTGGCCGTGCATGGCTGCGGCGGCGTCGGCCTGTCCGCCATCATGATCGCAAGCGCCATGGGCGCCAATGTCGTCGCCGTCGACCTGACCGACGAGAAGCTCGATTTTGCCAGGAAGATCGGCGCGGTCGCGACCGTCAATGCTTCGAAGACGCCGGATGTGGTGGAGGCGATAAAGGAGATCACCCGCGGCGGCGCGCATATGTCGATCGATGCGCTCGGCCATCCGGCGACCTGCTGCAACTCGATCTCCAACCTGCGCCGCCGCGGCCGCCACGTTCAGGTCGGGCTGATGCTTGGCGAGCACGCCAGGCCCCGGATCCCGATGGACAGGGTCATCGCCTTCGAGCTCGAAATCCGGGGAAGCCATGGCATGCAGGCCTTCCGCTACCAGTCGATGATGGAGATGATCCGCACCGGCAAGCTCAAGCCGGAACTCCTGGTCGGCAAGCGCATCGGCCTCGACGGCGCGCCGCAGGCGCTGATGGCCATGGGCGGCTTCGAGGGCATCGGCATCGGCGTGATCGACCGGTTGTGACCGGAGCATTCGCGCTAAGGGCGGCCGCTTCCGGCGGGAATGACTGAGGTCAGGCCTGCGGCTTCCTGCGCCTCTCGTAGAGAACGATCAGGACGTCCGCCATCAGCGCGGGCCGAGGATCGCCTTCCACCTCCACGGTGTTGGCGGTTCTGACCAGGTATTTGCCCGGTCCGCGATCCTCCATCGACACCAGGCTCGAGCGCATGCGTACGCGCGATCCCGATCGGACCGGCGCGATGAAACGCACCGAATCCAAACCGTGCACAAAGGCGGCCTGCGTGTTCTCGGGCGTCATGTCGATGTCGAGCATCATGGCGCTGACGAGCGACAAGGTCAGGTAGCCGTGCGCGATCGGCCTGCGGAACGGGCTCTCCTTGCGCGCACGCTCGGGGTCCACATGAATCCACTGGCGGTCGCCGGTGCAATCGGCGAACTGGTCGATCTTCCCCTGATCGACCGTTATCCAGGTCGAGACGCCGAGTTCCCTACCGGTCAGCGCCCTCAATCCCTCGAATGTGAGACCCGCTCTCGACATGCGCCTCCCTGCGCCAGCCAGCGACGTACCGGGGATATCCGGCCCTCCGAGTCAGCGTCGAAACCATGAACGATCCCGCCTGTCAACCACCGTGATCTCCCTTCAGCCCGCCAGGAACAGTCGCTCGACAATATGCAGCGCCACGCCGGCAAGCCCGCCGATCAGCATGCCGTTGAAGCGGATATATTGCAGGTCGCGGCCGATATTGATCTCGATGAGACGCGTCAGCTGGCCAAGGTCCCAGCGCTTGACCTGATCGGCAATGAACGTGGAAACCCCGCTCTTCTGGCTCTCGACGAAGGAGGTCAGCGCCACGACGAAACCTTCGTTCATGTCGGCGCGTATCTGCGGGTCGGTGGCGAGATGGCGGCCGACGTCGACGAACATGGACGCCAGATGCCTGCCGATGACGGAGTTGTCGGCCTTGGCATCCTGCTCGACGAAGGTGCGCATGCTGCGCCAGACGTCCTGCATCAGGTCGCCGAATTCCGGCCGCGCGAGCAGGTCGTGCTTCATCCTCTCGGCGCGCCTCGCATACTCCTTCGAGTTGCGCAGCCGATCGATGAACCCGTGCACGAAGCGGTCGAACTCCTGCCGCATCGGATGATCGGGATCGGCCCTCACCTCCTCGAGCAGCGCGCCCGCCGAGGCGACGATCTTCTTCAAGAGGTATGCGTCGGCCCGGAACAGGTTGAAGAGCGACGGCAGTTCCTCGCGAATGCGCTCGCGCATCGTGGCCAGCGCCTGTTCATCGTTCAGGAAGCGTCCGGCCACCTTGGTGAACTCGTCGAGCAGCTTCTGGTGCCTGCGGTCGTCGGTGAAGGCCGACAGCAGGTCGGCCGCCAGCGGCGCCACCTTCACCTTCTCGATCTCGGCCATCATGCGCTGCTTGACGAAGTCACGCAGGCCGGATTGCTCGACCGCCGTCAGCGCCTGCGGCACCAGGCGCGTGACGAAGCGCGACAGGCCTGCGGCCCTCTCCGGACCAGAAAGCCAGTCCGCCACGAGGGTTGCGAAATCGACCTCCCTCAGCTTTTCGCGCACCGGTCCGGGCGCCAGGAAATTCACCTCGATGAAGCGGCCGAGGTTGTCGGCGATGCGGCCCTGGTTGGAGGGGATGATGGCGGTATGCGGGATCGGCAGGCCGAGCGGCCGGCGAAACAGCGCGACCACCGCGTACCAGTCGGCTATGCCGCCGATCGTCGCCGCTTCGGCGAAGGCGGCGACGAAGGACAGCCAGGGCCACTGGCCTTCGAACGACTTCGCCAGTGCGAACACCGCGACGCAGAGGCACAGCGCGCCGGTGGCCATGACTTTCGTGCGCCGGAGCGCGGCGAGCTTTTCCGCATCCTGCATGCCTGAAGGAGTAGCCGCGTATCCGGCCGCTGACGACATGAGATCCGCTCCCGTTCGGTGATAATTCTCCCGGAAGATATGGAGCGAAAACGCCGGTTGCGAAACGAGTTCCGGTTCATGCTCGTTGCCTGCCCCCGGCAACGCGCACAATTCCGTCGGAAACGCCACTAAAGCTGATGCTCTTGTTCAACTTTACTGGCTTCTTGTCTGGAATTGTTCTAAGGAGTAGCCATATCCCGGACCGACCCATGCTCTGCAAGGACCTTGACCCATGCGGCTGACGCGACAGACGAACTACGCGATGCGCATACTGATGTATTGCGCGGCCAATGACGGCCGCCTGAGCCGGATTCCGGAGATCGCCAACGCCTATTCGGTCTCCGAGCTTTTCCTGTTCAAGATACTCCAGCCGCTGGTCGAAGCCCGGCTGGTGGAGACGGTGCGCGGCCGCAACGGCGGCGTCAGGCTCGGCCGTCCCGCCGACCAGATCACGCTCTTCGACGTGGTGCGCGTGACCGAAGAGAATTTTGCCATGGCCGAGTGCTTCGAGAGCGACGCTGCCGAGTGCCCGCTGGTCGATTCCTGTGCGCTGAACTCGGCGCTGCGCGAGGCGCTGAACGCCTTCTTCGAGGTGCTGATGCGCCACTCGATCGCCGATCTCGTGGCCAAGCGGCCGGACATGCGCAGCCTGCTCGGCATCGAGCTGCCGAAACAACCCCAGGCCTTGGCAGCCAGCTAAAGCGCTGCGGACTGCGGCAGCACGAAGGGGACTCCCGCCGCGGGCAGGACACCGACCTTCAACCTGCACTCGAATACGCTGGAGATCAGCTCGTCGTTGAGCACCTCTTGCGGCGAGCCTGCCGCGGCCAGCCGCCCGCGGTGCATGACGAAGATGCGGTCTGCATACATGGCCGTCAGATTGAGGTCGTGCAGGATGGCGACCACCCCTCCCCCGCGCGAAGCGAAGTCGCGCGCCAGGTTCATGATGATGAGCTGGTGCTTGATGTCGAGGCTGGAGACAGGTTCGTCGAGGAACAGGTAGCGCGGCACACCGTCCAGTACCGGCGCCCACACCTGGCAGAGCACGCGGGCGAGTTGCACCCGCTGCTGCTCGCCGCCGGAAAGCTCCTGATAGTAACGGCCGGCGAAACCCTCGAGGTCGACGCGGGCCAGCGCCCGCTCCGGCAATCGTTCGTGCTCGCCCGGCAGCACCCCGGAGCGCCCGCCGGTCAGGCCGAGCCTGACGATCTCGCGCACGGTGAAGGGAAAGGACAGCGCCGTCGCCTGCGGCAGCACGGCCCGCATAGACGCGGCTTCCCACGGCTTCATCGATTGAAGGTCGCGGCCGTTCATGGTCACGCTGCCGGTATAGGCAAGCTCGGTCGAGAGCGCCTTGAGGAAGGTCGTCTTGCCCGAGCCGTTCGGCCCGACGATCGCCGCCAGTTCGCCGGGCCTTACATGGAAGTCGACGTCCGAGATGATCTTCCGGCCGCCGATGGACACCGAGACGTCGCGTGCTTCGATCATGACTGGCTCACAGGTCGAGAATCCCGCGGCGTCGCAGGAGGATCCAGAGGAAGAACGGCGCGCCGACCGTCGCCGTCACGATGCCGATCGGCAGCTCGGCCGGCGCCACGATCGTCCTGCTGACCGCGTCCGCAAGCAGCAGCATGCTGGCGCCGAGCAGCGCCGAGGCAGGCAGCAGATAGCGGTTGTCCGGGCCGATCAGCAGACGCAGGAGATGCGGCACCACGATGCCGACGAAGCCGATCGCGCCGCTGACCGCGACGGCAGCGCCTACCGCTGCAGAAACCGCGACGATCGCCACATATTTCAGCCGCTGGACCGGCACGCCGAGATGGCTGGCCGCCGCCTCCCCCAGCGCCAGCGCGTTGAGGCCGTTGGCGAGGAACGGCGCGAAGACGAGCACGACCGCGATGATCGGCCCGGCGGCAAGGATTTTTGCCCAGGTGGCGCCGGCGAGCGAACCCAGTCCCCAGAAGGTCAGGTCGCGCAGCTGGCGGTCGTCGGCCATGTAGACCAGCATGCCCGAGAACGCGCCGGCCATTGCGCCGAGCGCGATGCCGGCGAGCAGCATGGTGGCGATCGAGGTCTGTCCGCGGCGTGTCGATATCCGGTAGAGCAGCAGCGTCGTCGCCAGCCCTCCCAGAAAGGCCGCGAGTGGCAGCGTATAGATGCCGAGCACCGCCGTGACAGGTCCGAGCACGGTCGCGCCCAGCACGATGACGACGATCGCCCCGAGGCCGGCGCCGGCCGACACGCCGACGAGGCCGGGATCGGCCAGCGGATTGCGGAACAGGCCCTGCATGACCGCGCCGGAGACGGCGAGCCCCGCTCCGATGAGCATGCCAAGCACGACGCGCGGCAGGCGGATGTCGTAGACGATGATGCGGTCGCGCAGCGTCAGCGCGTCGCCTGCCGAAATGGACGGGAAGAGCCAGTCGCGCACCAGCGCGAGGACGGAAGCGTCCGACGCGCCCGAAGCTAGGCTGAACAGCGCGGTCGCCGCCAGCAGGACGGCGAGGATCACGAGCGCAAGCCGCGCGCGGGCGGACCGGTCGCCTTCCGGCGCCGCCGCCCGCTTCATGCCGAGCAGGCCGGCTGCGGAATCAAGGGACATGTCTCAGCCCTTGATCTGGTCGCCATAGAGTGCGGCGGCGAGGTCGCGGATGGCGCCGGCGGTGCGCGGCCCGAAGCCGAGCAGATAG
>DATDJN010000459.1:0-9058 GCA_036520515.1 Rhizobiaceae bacterium | reverse complement strand
GCGCGACACGGCGAACGCGCTCGATGCGGCAAGGGAGACTATGGCAGCCAGGATCAGCTTCTTCATGTTTCCATCATCTGTCGGCGCGTGACGGCGCGCAACCCGGGTGAGGTGGAACGACCGACGCGATGTCGGAGGTCCTCGCTGTCCATGGTTAATGCGGCCTTAACCTCCCGTCGATAGGCTCGCCGCCATCTGCCACAATGCGCCGTCGCGCGCATGCATTCGTTTGCGATTACGGGGACCGACATGCGTTCTGGGGTTACAGCTCCGCTTACGCTCGACGACACGGCGCACGGCTTTCACGCCTTCCTGCGTCGGCAGGCCGGGCGCGTGGCCGGGTTTGGGCTGTTCGCCTTCGTCGCCTTCGCGCTCGCCAGCCTCGGCACATGGAACGTCGCCGACCCCTCGTTCAGCCATGCCACCGGTGCGCCGGTCACCAATGCGATGGGTTATGCCGGGGCGGTCCTCTCCGACCTCGCCATGCAGTTCTTCGGTCTCTCCTCCGTCGCCGCCCTCGTACCCGCGGTAATCTGGGGCTTCCTCTTCGTTACCGCGCGCGGCGTCGACAATCTGCCGAAGCGCGCCGCCGCATGCTTCGGCGCCGCGCTGTTCTTCGCGGCGATCGCCGGCTGCGCTACGCCGCCCCCAACCTGGCCGCTGCCCTCGGGGCTCGGCGGCGTGTTCGGCGACATGATGCTGAAGCTGCCGTCCGTCTTTACCGGCAGCGGTTATCCGACGGGCTTCCTGGCGACGCTGCTCGCGATCCTTCTGGTCGGGCCTGCCCTCTATCTCTTCGCCTACGGATCCGGGCTGTCCTCGCGCAAGAACGGCTTTGTCGTCCTGGCTCCGACCAGGCCGAAGCAGAAGGTCGAGGAAGAGGCGCCGCTCGACGAGGACGAAGAGGAGGAGAACACCGGCGTCCTGGCGCTCGGCGCCATCGCCCACTGGTGGCTGTCGGCGCGCGCCTTTATCCGCCGCACCGCCTCGAAATTCCGCCCTCGCGACGAGTATGCGATCGACGAGCGCGATCGCGCCAGCGGCTGGCGCCGCGCCGCGGAGCGCGTCGAGCATGCAGAACGTGCCGAGGCCCGCTTCAGCGCCGACGGCCGCGCCCGCGTCGAGCCCGAATTCTTCGCGGCCATGGTTTCCGACCGCGCCACAACCGTCGACCCGGTCGACGTTGACGGCGAGTTCCATGCCGGGGACGACGAGGCCGAGTTCGACGAGCCACGCCTTGCGCCCTCCGCCGCCCAGGTGCGCGGCTTCCGCTCCGACGCGGCGGCCCGCGTCGAGGCGCCCGCGCCGCGCCCCGCCCCCGGCGCTCGCGTCCAGCGCGAGGCGCAGACCTCGCTCATCGGCTCGTCCAAATTCGAGATGCCGACGCTGCACTTTCTCTCCGAGCCGAAGAACATCGTCCGGGACAATTCCGTTTCCAAGGATGCGCTGGAGCAGAACGCGCGACTGCTCGAAGGTGTGCTCGAGGATTTCGGCGTCAAGGGCGAGATCATCCATGTTCGCCCCGGCCCGGTCGTTACCCTCTACGAGCTTGAGCCCGCGCCGGGCATCAAGTCGTCGCGCGTCATCGGGCTTGCCGACGACATTGCACGTTCGATGAGCGCCATTGCCGCCCGCGTCGCCGTCGTGCCCGGTCGCAACGCGATCGGCATCGAGCTTCCCAACGCCAAGCGCGAGACCGTCTACCTGCGCGAGATCCTCGCCAGCCGCGATTTCGAACAGACCAAGGCCAAGCTCGCCCTGGCGCTCGGCAAGTCGATCAACGGCGAGGCGGTCATCGTCGACATCGCCAAGATGCCGCACGTGCTCGTCGCCGGCACCACCGGCTCGGGCAAGTCGGTCGCCATCAACACCATGATCCTGTCGCTGCTCTACCGCATGACGCCAGCCGAATGCCGCCTGATCATGATCGACCCGAAGATGCTCGAGCTCTCGGTCTATGACGGCATCCCGCATCTGCTCACTCCCGTCGTCACCGATCCGAAGAAGGCGGTGGTGGCGCTGAAATGGACGGTGCGCGAGATGGAGGACCGCTACCGCAAGATGTCGAAGGTGGGCGTGCGCAACATCGACGGCTTCAACGCCCGCGTCCAGCAGGCCGAGAAGAAGGGCGAGCGCATCTCGCGCACAGTGCAGACCGGTTTCGACCGCCAGACCGGGGAGGCGATCTACGAGACAGAGAACCTCGATCTCGAGATGATGCCCTACATCGTCGTCATCATCGACGAAATGGCCGACCTGATGATGGTCGCCGGCAAGGACATCGAGGGCGCCGTGCAGCGCCTGGCGCAGATGGCGCGCGCCGCCGGCATCCATGTCATCATGGCAACGCAGCGGCCGTCGGTCGACGTCATCACCGGCACGATCAAGGCCAACTTCCCGACCCGCATCTCCTTCCAGGTGACGTCGAAGATCGACAGCCGCACCATCCTGGGCGAGCAGGGCGCCGAACAGCTTCTGGGCATGGGCGACATGCTCTACATGGCCGGCGGCGGCCGCATCCAGCGCGTCCATGGCCCGTTCGTCTCCGACGACGAGGTCGAGAAGGTCGTCGCCCACCTCAAGCTGCAGGGCGTGCCCGAATATCTCGACGCCATCACCGAGGACGACGAGGACGACGACGACGAGCCTTCCGGCAAGGGCGGCGGCAGCGTGTCCGGCGTCTTCGACGAGTCCGAAGACCCCTACGACCAGGCCGTTGCCGTGGTCTTGCGCGACGGCAAGGCCTCCACCAGTTACATACAGCGGCGGCTGGGCATCGGTTACAACCGCGCCGCCTCGATCATCGAGAAGATGGAGAAGGAAGGTATCGTCGGCCCCGCGAACCACGCAGGAAAGCGCGAGATCCTCGTCCCGACGGAGGAAGACAAGCTTTAAGCGGGACTGGATCGCGCGCGCTCGGAACTTCGCCTCGCTCAACGGGTTGAACGCGATCCCCGATTGCCAAACTTAGGCCCCACTGCCTGCCTATCGATCGAATCGACTGACCCCACTCGATGTGCCCAAATCGGTACGATCATGACGAAAGCCACCGCCATGCAAATGTTTTTCCGGACTGACAAATTCAATCTCGCGCGCCGCGCCCTGCTCGGCCTCGCCGCCGGAGCGGCGCTGGTCGCCGTTTCCGGAACCAACCTCGCGACGCCAGCCAGCGCCGCCTCCGACACCGCCCAGAGGATCGCCGATCACTTCTCCAGCGTCACCACAATGAGCGGCGAGTTCGTGCAGTTCGGCCCGCGCGGCGAGCAGACCGGCGGCAAGTTCTACATCCAGCGCCCCGGCAAGATCCGCTTCAACTACGAGGCGCCCTCCGGCTACAAGGTCATCTCCGACGGCAAGTCCGTGGTCATCGACAACAGCAAGCTGAACACGATGGACCTCTATCCGCTGTCGAAGACGCCGCTGAAGCTCCTGCTCGACGAGCGCATCGACCTCTCCGGCAAGAAGGTGAAGAGCGTCAGGGAAGAGGACGACCTCACCACGATCCAGCTCGCCGACCGCCAGTTCTTCGGCAATTCGACGATCACCATGATGTTCGACCCAAAATCCTACGACCTGCGCCAGTGGACCATCACCGATCCGCAGGGCAAGGACACCACCGTCATGATCTTCAACGTCAAGCAGGGCGTGAAGATCGACCCGAACCTGTTCGCGATCGACTACGGCCGCAACTACAAGCTCAACAAGCCCGGCGCCAACAACAACAACCGCTAGGCGCCCTCGCCAGGAACGCCACCCCAAGGCCGCGCCAAGCGCGGCCTTGCTGTTTGGGGCCTCTCCTGTCAGTTTCCGGCCTCCCGATTCCCGCCGGACCTGCCATGCCTTTCTCGATCGCGACCTGGAACATCAACTCCGTGCGGCTGCGCATGCCGCTCGTCGAGCGCCTCCTCATGGAGCGCGCGCCGGACGTGCTTTGCCTGCAGGAGACGAAGTGCCCGAACGACCTCTTCCCGGTCGATCGTTTCCACGCGCTCGGCTACCGGCACGTCGAGATCCACGGCCAGAAGGGCTATCACGGAGTCGCCACCGTCGCCCGCCGTCCGATCGAGGCCGTGGAGCGCCGGCAGTTCTGCGAAATCCCCGACAGCCGCCACCTCGCAGTCCGCGTCCAGGCGGGCGGCCGCTCGATCCTCGTCCACAATTTCTACGTCCCGGCCGGTGGCGACGAACCCGACCCCGAGATCAATCCGAAATTCCGGCACAAGCTTGATTTCGTCTCCGAAATGAACGCCATACGCGCCGATTTCGACGACGCCTCCGGCGCGATCCTGGTCGGCGACCTCAACATCGCGCCGCTGGAGAACGACGTCTGGTCGCACAAGCAGCTGCTGAACGTCGTCAGCCACACGCCGGTCGAGACCGAAAGTTTCGAGGCGATGCGCAAGGCTGGCGGCTGGGTCGACCTGATGCGGCTGAACATCCCCGCCGAACAGAAGCTCTATACGTGGTGGAGCTACCGCGCCGCCGATTGGGCCGCGTCGGATCGCGGACGCCGCCTCGACCACATCTGGTCGTCGGCCAATATCGCCCCCGGCCTGAAGGACATCGATATCCTGCGCGACGCGCGCGGCTGGGAACGCCCCTCCGACCATGTGCCGGTCATCGCCCGCTTCGACTTCGACTGAGGACAAGCTTCGTCGTTGCCACGCCCCGCTTTCGCGGTCTGGCCATTTCAAAGAACGCTCCCTGCCGCGGAGGGAGAAGTCGGGAAGCGGGGCGCAGGGCCAAGCCTCTCAATTTTTATACGTGGCCCGGTCTCCCGCGCCCCGCCGGTGTTTTCACCGCAGCGATAGTGGGCCGGATCGGGGCTGTCGCTCGCCGCCGGCCGGACAATATCGCCGGGCCCAGGTCTTGGGCATCGACTCCCTAAACCGCGCTACCGTCGCGCGGCCGACCCGGACACCGCCGCCCTCCCCGATACCCGGTGCGCACCAGGTTCCCGCGAGGGCGATGCGAGGGATTATCGCCGAGGTGCGAAGGATGGGGATAAATTGGCGGGTCAAAGATGCGAAAAAATCGCGCAAACAATTGATTCCACAGCAATAAAATATTTCCGGCTGAGGAATTCCATTCACGCCGGAAGGAGCCGGAGGCATCTTTCAGCCCAACCGCTCCCCCACCTGCTCTATCCTCCTGATCAGCGCCTGCAGATCCTCGATGATGCGTTCCCGCAGGGCCTCGGCCGTCTCCGGATATTCCTCGAGGATACGGCGGAACATCGAGCGGTTGATCCTCAACACATCGGTGTCGGTCGCCGCTTCCGCGCTGGTCAGCCGGCGTGTATCCGCGATCAGCGCCATCTCGCCGAGCGTGGTGCCCGGGTCCGCCATGCCCACCTCGACCGGCGCGCCCTCGTTCTCGCGAAAAAGCCGCACCTTGCCGCGCACCACGATATAGGCGGAATCGGCGTCGTCGTCCTCGCGGTAGAGCTTCCGCCCCGCCGGCAGCGACATCGCCTCCGCGCCGAAGGCGAGCAGGCGCAACTGCTCCTGGGTGAAGCCGGCAAACAGCCCCACGCCCGACAGAATGCGGATGTGATCATCCAGCGCCATGATGTCCCCGAAACGTCAGTCTGGCGCTCCTCCTGCGATGCTCCCCTACCATTCCCAAAATCACGCTAGAGCAAATCCCGGAAAAGTGGAAACCGGTTCTCCGTACGGAATTTCGCTAAAACAAGGAGTTAGACGAATGACCGACGTCGTGAAATCGATGATCTGGTCTAGGGGACCAGCTTGTAACCGCCGCTTTCTGTCACAAGAATTTCCGCATTGGAAGGATCGCGCTCGATCTTCTGGCGCAACCGGTAAACATGGGTTTCGAGCGTGTGGGTGGTGACGCCGGAATTGTAGCCCCACACCTCCTCCAGCAGCACGTCTCGGGTGACCACCTTCTGGTCGGCGCGGTAGAGATATTTGATGATCGATGCCTCTTTTTCGGTCAGCCTGACCTTGCCGCCGCGCTGGTCGATCAGAAGCTTCTGGCTCGGCTTGAACGTATAGGGCCCGACCGAGAAGGTCGCGTCCTCGCTCTGCTCATGCTGCCGGAGCTGGGCCCGGATGCGCGCCAGCAGCACCGCGAAACGGAACGGCTTCGTCACATAGTCGTTGGCGCCCGCCTCGAGCCCGAGGATCGTGTCCGAATCGGTGTCCTGGCCGGTCAGCATGATGATGGGGGCCTTATAGCCGCCCTTGCGCAGCAGCTTCACCGCCTCGCGCCCGTCCATGTCGGGCAGTCCGACATCCATGATCAGGAGGTCGACCACGCCGGCGCGCGCCGCGGCGACGCCCTTGCCCGCCGTCGCCTCCTGCAGGACCTCGAATTCCTCGTAGAGGGACAGTTGCTCGACCAGCGTCGAGCGCAAGTCGTCATCGTCGTCGACGATCAGGATTGTGCGTGAGGTCATGCTTCAGTCCATCTTAATGGCGGCAAGCCGGTTGTTCGGTTGACCCGGACCCTTGATTATGCGGAACGTCGGCGTCCGGGCCGGGTGGATGGGCATGTCGGGATCATACAGGAAAAAATATAAGTGGAAGTCCGGCAAAGCAAAATACCGGCTGCCTGATGCCGGGCCGAAAACCGGGCTGATCCGGCTCACCGTCCGTGCTCGCCCCGGCAGCAAGTCGCAGGGCCTGCTCGTCGCCGGCCATGCGGTTTTCCCCTGCGCGCTGGGGCGCGGCGGCATCTCGTCCGCCAAGCGCGAGGGCGACGGCGCCACGCCGCTGGCCGCGATGCGCATCCTCTCGGGCTACTTCAGGGCCGATCATGTGGCTACGCGCCGCACGCGGCTCGGCATGGCGCCGATTCCAGCCGATCTCGGCTGGTGCGAGGTACCGGACGACCGCAACTACAACCGGCCGGTGAAGATCCCCTATGGCGCGAGCCACGAAACCATGCGCCGGGCCGACCGGCTCTATGACTATTGCCTGGTGCTCGACTGGAACATATCGCCGCGGCGGCGCGGCCGCGGCAGCGCCATCTTCTTCCACCTTGCCCGGCCCGGCTTCACGCCGACTGAAGGTTGCGTCGCGGTGACGGCGAAGGTGATGGCGCGGCTCCTGCCTCACCTCTCGGATCGCACGATCCTGCAGGTGGTGCGATAAAAAAGAGCCGCCTCTCCCCCGCGGGGCGGGAGAGAGGCGGCAAGGCCTGCAGGCTGGACGGAGAGGGAGTTCGTGGCAGCCTTCCGCCGCGCTGCAGTCTATCGTCCCAGGCGCCAGCCGAAGTCGACGAGCCCAGGCCGGCCGATCTCGCGATAGACCGTGGTGGTCAGTGAACGGGGCCTTAGCCCGATATCCCGCAAATCCTTGTCGGACAGGCCGGAAACCTGCGGGCGGGGGTAAGCGAGGGCGGCCCTTGCTTCGTGGAGCCAGTTGGCGATCACAGCGGACATGGACGTATCCGAGTTCTCCGGACCTATAATCCGGTTTGACGGTTTCTTCGTGCCTTCACCATCGCCCGTTGAAAGCAAAAGGGGAAACGAGTAGTTTTCACGGGATCGTCAAACTTTGTTTCAAGATCATGGCTCGTTTCGTACCCGGCACGCGCGCCTTGAGGACGCTGGAAGCAGCGGCCCGGCACCTGAATTTCACCCGCGCCGCCGACGAGCTCGGCCTGACGCCCGCCGCCGTCAGCCATCAGATCAAGGAGTTCGAGGAGCAACTCGGCGTGTCGCTTTTCGCCCGCACCAGCCGCACCGTTCGGCTGACCGAGGCCGGCGCGGTGCTGTTCGAGGCATCGGCCGACGCCATCGATCTCCTCAACCGCGCGGTGTCGCGTGCGCAAAAGCTGGCGCGCGGCCAGTCGCTGCTCAAGGTGACGGCCGACGCCCATTTCGCGGCCAAATGGCTGGTGCGGCGCATCGACGGCTTCCGCGCCATGCGCCCGGACATCGAGTTGCGCTTCGACATCTCCTACGAGGTGCGCGACTTCGATCGCGACGACATCGACGTCGGCATCCGCTTCGGTTCCGGCAAGTATCCCGGATTGGCGGCCGACCGCCTGTTCGACAACGTCCTCATCCCGGTCTGCAGCCCGGACCTGTTGCGCAACGGACCGCCGCTCGAGACCCCGCGCGACCTCTTCAACCATCGCCTCGTGCATGTCGAATGGTCGCGCCAGGGCGTCACCTGGCCGAACTGGCGCATGTGGATGGCGGCCGCCGGCATCGACGATTTCGACGACAGCCGCACCTTGGTCTTCGGCACCTCCTCCGACGCCGTCCAGGCGGCGATCGACGGCAGCGCGGTGGCGCTCGCCGACTTCGCCATGGTCGCGCACGATCTCTCCGAAGGTCGCCTGGTGCAGCCCTTCGAGCTCGGCGTCAGGATGGCGCCCGAATTCGCCTATTTCCTCGTCTACCCGAAGGCAGCCGCCGACGACCCGCGCATCATCGCCTTCCGCGACTGGATTCTCGAGGAAGCCGCCAAGACCAGGACATAGGCGCGGGTTGTGATGAACCGCCCGCGCCCATGATCTCGTAGGAAAACGTCAGACGACACGGACCTCTATGTCGCCGACGCCGTCGACATGGCCCTTCAGCACGTCGCCGCGCTTCACCGCGCCGACGCCCGCCGGCGTGCCCGACATGATGATGTCGCCAGGCGCCAGCCGGAACAGGCCCGACAAATAGCTGATCATCTCCGGGACCTTCCAGATCATCTGGTTGAGGTCGCCGGTCTGCTTGCGCTCGCCGTTCACGTCGAGCCAGATCGCGCCCTGCGTCGGATGCCCGATCCTGGAGGCCGGCGCCAGCGCCGAACAGGGCGCCGACTGCTCGAAGGCCTTGCCGACTTCCCAGGGCCGGCCCATGTCCTTGGCCTTGCCCTGCAGGTCGCGCCTGGTCATGTCGAGCCCGACGCCGTAGCCATAGACGCAGTCCAGCGCCTTCTCGACAGGGATGTCGACGCCGCCGCTCTTCAGCGCGACGATCATCTCGATCTCGTAATGCACGTCGCTGGAGGCGGACGGATAGGGAAAGCTGCCGCTGGCGTCGAGGTTGTCGGCGTTCTTCTGGAAGAAGAAGGGCGGCTCCTTGTTCGGG
>DATDJN010000458.1:0-15872 GCA_036520515.1 Rhizobiaceae bacterium | reverse complement strand
GTCGCGCCGGCCGCGCTGACGGCCGGGCCGGTCGAATGGGCGGCGCTCATCGTCGCCGCGCTGATGTCGCTGCGCTTCGGCATGCTGGCGCTGTTCCTGGTCTCCGCCGCCGTGCTCATCGCCGGGCGGCAGATTTTCGGCTGAGCGGCCGGCTCAATCCTTCTCATCGTGCGGCAGCGGCGCCGTCGCCTTTTCCAGCCAGGTCAGCACCTCGCCGCCGACCATCGGCCCGATCTCGCGCATCACCCGTTGATGGTACTCGTCGAGCCAGTGCAACTCGTCGCGCGTCAGCAGGCTCGTCCTCAGCAGGCGCTTGTCGAAGGGCGCCAGCGTCAGCGTCTCGAAGCCGTGCATGGCGATGTCGCCGTCCGGAATTTCCTCGGCGGGCGTCACGAGGATGAGGTTCTCCAGCCGGATGCCATAGCTGCGCGGCTTGTAGTAGCCGGGCTCGTTGGACAGGATCATGCCGGCAAGCAGCTTCTCGGTGCCGGTCCTGGCCAGCCGCTGCGGCCCCTCGTGCACCGATAGGTATGAGCCGACGCCATGCCCGGTGCCGTGCGCGTAGTCGAGACCTGCCTTCCACAGCGCCAGCCGCGCCACTGCGTCGAGGTCAGAGCCGCGGGTGCCGACGGGAAAGCGCAGCATCGAGATCTGGATCATGCCCTTCAGCACCAGCGTGTAGCGCGTGCGCATCTCCTCGGTCGGCTGGCCGATCGGCACGGTGCGGGTGATGTCGGTGGTGCCGTCCTGGTACTGCCCGCCTGAATCGAGAAGGAAGAGCTCGCCGCGCCTGAGCGGCAGGCTCGTGGCGGTGGACACGCGATAGTGCATGATCGCGCCGTTGGGGCCAGCGCCGGCGATGGTGGCGAAGGAGACTTCGCGCAGCGGCATCTGCGTCTCCTCGCCGGTGATGCGCCGCATCTCCTCGAGCTTGGTGACCACCGCGATTTCGTCCAGCGTGTCCGGCGCCTGGTCGTCCAGCCAGCAGAGAAGCTTCACAACCGCCGCGCCGTCGCGGCGGTGCGCCGCGCGCGCGCCGGCGATCTCGGCGCCGTTCTTGGTGGCGCGCGGAATGCGGGCGGGGTCCGGGGCCTCGACGACGGCGCCGCCGTTGTCGATGACCAGCGTCCGCAGTCGGTCGGCCGCCAGCGCGGGATCGAGAGCGATCTTCGCGCCGTCTCTGGAGAGGGCCGCGATCTCCTCCTCCAATGCGGACGGAGGACGGAGCTCGGCGAGTTGCGTCAGATAGGCCTCGGTCCGGATCGGCAGCTTGCGCTTGTCCATGAAGAGGAGGTGCGGCCCCGCCGCCGCGAGCACGGCGAAGCCCAGCGCCAGCGGCGTGTGCGGCACGTCGGCGCCGCGAATGTTGAACGCCCAGGCAAGAGAGGACGGATCGGTCAGCACCGCATGCGTTGCGCCGTCCTTGGCGATCGCCGCCGCCAGCCGCACCAGCTTGTCCTTGGCGAGCTCGCCGGCGAACTCGATCGGATGGATCTCCACCGGCTCCAGCGGCGGGTTCGGCCGGTTGTCCCAAAGCTCGTCGATCGGGTTCATGTCCACCGGGACAAGCTCCGCGCCCGACTTCGCCGCGGCCTCCGTCAGCGCCTTGACCTCGCCGATCGTGTGCAGCCACGGGTCGAAGCCCAGCTTCGCGCCCTTGCCGAGATTAGCCTCGATCCATTTCGGTGGCGGATTGTCGACCAGGCTTTCGAAGGCGAATATCTGCGGGTCGGCCTGGTCGCGCACCTGCAGCGTATAGCGACCGTCGACGAAGATGACGGCGCGGCTGGCAAGCACGATGGCGACACCCGCCGAGCCGGTGAATCCGGTCAGCCACTTCAGGCGCTCCGACCGAGCGGGCACGTATTCGCCCTGGTGCTCGTCGGCGCGCGGCACGATGAAGCCGTCGAGGCCCCTTGCCGCCAGCCATTGGCGCAGCCGCGCCACGCGTTCACGCCCCAGCGTGGGGTCATTCACTTCGTCGAAACTCTGGAACATTTCACCGGCCTTCCGCATCGATGGGCGAACCTAGCCGCCCGCCGATGCCGTTGCAACGCGCCGCCCTTGTGCCAAGGCGGTCGGCTTCATGCGGGAACAGATGGGAGACATGCATTGTTGGCGCTGTTCGTGAGGTGGCCAGGAATTTAATCTCCGTGATGTGGAGGAATTCTGACGCCGTTCGGAACGGGGTGAACG
This sequence comes from Rhizobiaceae bacterium, assembly GCA_036520515.1. Lineage (GTDB taxonomy): Bacteria > Pseudomonadota > Alphaproteobacteria > Rhizobiales > Rhizobiaceae > Mesorhizobium_K. The sequence continues at coordinate 13,676 of DATDJN010000458.1, read as the reverse complement.
AAAATGACTGCCTCCACCAGCAAGTCCGGATTTTTTCGCAACGTCCTCAAGGCCTTCGTCGTAGCGCGCCAGCGCGAAGCCGAGCGTTACGTCAACGGCGTGCTGTTGTCGTTCGACGACGAGACGCTGAAGCGCCATGGCTACAGCCGGGCCGAACTCGCCAGGCGCGGGAGCGCAAACCGGGTGTGGTTCTGACGCCTCCGTTCAGTTCTTCAGGTGGATGGTCACCCATTCGCCGCGGGTGAAGGTGCGGATGTGGCGAAGGCCCTGGGCGACATAGGCCGAGATCACGGCGTTGCGCTGGCGCACCAATATGCCTGACAGGATGAGCGAGCCGCCCGGGCTGACCGAGCGGGCCATGTCGGGCGCGAGCCGCATCAGCGGCCGGGCGAGGATGTTGGCGACGATCAGGTCGAAAGGCGCACGCCTGGCGAAGACGGGATCGTGGAACCCCGGAGCGGTTCGCGTCTCGATGTAGCGCGAGACCTCGTTCAGCCGGGCGTTCGCCGCGGCCACTTTCGTCGCCACCGGATCGATGTCGGTCGCCAGCACGGGGATGTGCGCGAGCTTGGCGATGGCGATCGCCAGCACGGCGCTTCCCGTGCCGAGGTCGAGGGCGTTCTTCGGGTGTTCCCGGCGCACGACCCTCTCGATCATCTCCAGGCAGCCCGACGTCGTGCCGTGATGGCCGGTGCCGAAGGCCAGCCCCGCCTCGATCTCGATGCCAAGGTCGCCGGGGCGGCGGCGGTGACGATCATGGGAGCCATGGACGAGGAAGCGGCCGGCGCGGACGGGCTGCAGGCCTTCCAGAGACTTGGCGACCCAGTCGACGTCGGGCAGGATCTCGCGCCCGATATCGGCGTCGATCCCGGCGCCTTTCATAACGGTACGCAGTCGGCGCTCCACGCCGTCGACATCGTCGAGGGCGTAGATCGAAACTTCCTTGATGCCGTTCGCCTCGTCCAGATCGAAGAGGGAGAGCGGCAGCCCGTCCTCCTCGAAAGCCGCTTCGAGCGCGGGGAACAGCCGGTCGGCGCCGGCAGCATCGGTGGCGAGGTGGATGCGGGTCTGCTGCACGGTCAGCCTTCTGCGGCCAGGCGCTTCAATTTGGCGAGCGCGGTGTCGGGATTTTCCCCATAGGCGATGGTACCGACGAAGCCGCCGTCGCTGTCGAGCAGGATCACCGAGGCGGTGTGGTCCATCGTGTAGTCTCCGCCTTCCAGATCGACCTTGCGCCAGTAGATGCCGAAGTCCTTCGCCATGGCGTGGACCTTGTCGGGCTCGCCGGTGATGCCGGTGATGCGGTCGGACACGTTGCTGACATAGGCATCCATGATCTCGGCGGTGTCGCGCTCGGGGTCGACGGATACGAAATAGGCGCGCAGGTCCTTGCCCTCGTCGCCGAGCTGCTTCAGCCAGCCGTCGAGCTCGAAGAGCGTGGTCGGGCAGACTTCCGGACAATGGGTGAAGCCGAAGAAGACGGCGCTCGGATGGCCGCGGAAAGCGGCCTCGGTGATCGGAGCGCCCTTCTGGTCGACCAGTGTGAACGGCGCGCCGTAGGCTTCGTTCGCATATTTCGCGCCATACCACTGGAAGGCGATGAACCCGAACATGGCGGCCATCAGCACGAGGATGCCTGAAATGATGAAACGCATCATGGGAGACTGTCCAAATGCCGGGGGCAAATCCAAGCGGGCGGGTTCAGAAACACCAGGCGAGCCCGGCCTCGGCGGTGGCCATGAAGATGCCAGCGCCCTTGTCGATCCAGGATGCGAAGGCAACCCCTGTCGCCGCGGCGAGCAATGCCACGCCTGCCGCGATCTTCGCGGCGGTCAGGGGAGGCATGTGCAAAAGCTGCTTCATGCGCCTGATATAGCGTTTCGCGGCGAAGCGAAAAAGAGCCATGATGCCGCGTTGCTGCGCCAAGCCTTGCAAGGAGACGGGCGACAACCCAAGTCAGGCCCGACGGTTTCAGGAGATTTCGATGCGGCACATGCTCTTCCCGGCGCTTGCGGCCCTGACGCTTGCAGCCGCCGTTCCCGCCTCCGCCCAGAAGGTCGGCGAGGTCGGCGTCGACTGGCTGGGCAACGACATCATCGTGGAGGCCGTGAAGGACCCGAAAGTCGAGGGCGTCACCTGCCACGTCGCCTATTTCGACCGCGGCGTCATCGACCGGCTGCAGAAGGGCAACTGGTTCGAGAACCCCTCCGACACGGCGATCTCCTGCCAGCAGACCGGACCGATCAGGATCGGCGACATCGATCTTGGCGAGGGCGGCGAGGAGATCTTCAAGCAGGGCATCAGCCTGATCTGGAAGGAGCAGGTGGTGAACCGGATCTACGACAAGGCGAACGACACCCTGATCTACCTCGCCCATTCGCGCCAGGTGCAGGACGGCTCGGCCAAGATGTCGATGACGACCGTGCCGCTGTTCGGCCAGGAGGTCGTGTGGGAGAAGGGCAAGCCGCAATAGGAGCGGCTTGCGGGCGGCCCGCCGGCGGCGTAAAGCCCGGCCATGGACAGACCCGACGAGCTGCGTTTCAAGGATCCGGAGCCTCGCATACACCCGACGGCCGAACTCAAGGGCTGCCGGCTCGGGCGCTACGCCGCGATCGGCGAACGCGTCGTCCTGCGCGAGGTGAATGTCGGCGACTTCACCTATTTCGAGCGCAATGCCGAGGCGATCTACACCGGGATCGGAAAGTTCTGCTCGATCGCCGCCAACACGCGCATCAACGCGCTGGAGCATCCGATCGAGCGCATCACCCAGCACAAGGTCAGCTACCGGCCGAACGAATATTTCCGCTGGCTCGGCGTCGATGGCGGGTTCAGGGCGCGCAGGCAGGGCAAGCGGGTGCGCATCGGCCACGATGTCTGGATCGGCCACGGGGCGGTCATCATGCCTGACGTCTCGATCGGCAACGGCGCGGTGATCGGCGCCAACGCCGTGGTCACGAGCGATGTCGATCCCTACGAGATCATGGCCGGCGTCCCGGCGCGGCGGCTGAGGCGGCGCTTCGCGCCGGAAATCTCCGAACGCATCGAGGCGCTTGCCTGGTGGGACTGGCCCGTGCCGAAGCTCGCCGACGCCATTCCCGACATGCAGTCGCTGCCCATCGAGGACTTTCTGGAGCGCTGGGAAACCGGCTAGCGACATTCAACCCTTCATGTAGTCGGCAAACGCCTGGCTGTAGTCGGGATGCCAGCGCGACAATGCAGGGCGGTTCTCGATGACGTCGCCGATCGCCCAGGCCATGCGGCGCTCGTCGGTGCGGCGCTCCGTCTCGTTGTCGGGGCACAGGATGTAGAAGTCGCCGCGGGCAAGCGCCTCCAGCATGAAGTCGACGACCTGCTCTCCGGTCCAAGCGCCTGGCGCCTTGGCCGTCGTGCCGCCGCTCATGCCGGTGAAGGTGAAGCCGGGGATGAGCAGATGCGCCGAGACGTTCGCGCCCGGCTCGTTGCGCAGCGCGTGGGCCAGCCCCTCGGTATAGGTCTTCAGGGCCGACTTGGAGACGTTGTAGGCGAGGTTGCCGGGTGGCGTGGTGATGCCCTGCTTGGAGCCGGTGTTGACGATCATCGCCGGCTTGCCCTGCGCCAGCATGCGGCCAGTGAAGGCCTGCACGCCGTGGACGACGCCCCAGAGATTGATGTCGATCAGCCGCTTCCAGGCGTCGAGGTTCTCCCAGGGCTTGCCGGGATTGTTGCCGACGCCGGCATTGTTCATCAGGAAGGAGACTTCGCCGAACTTCTCAAACGACCTGTCGGCCAGCGCGACCAGATTCTCCGGCGCGGCGACGTCGCAGGCGACGGCAAGCACCTTGTTCTCGCTGCCGGCGCTCTCGGCCGTGGCCAACGCGGCCTCGTCGAGCGCAGCGCCGGCGCGGTCGGCAAGCACGACGTTCATGCCCGTTTCCGCGAGGCGCTTCGCAGCCGCGAGGCCGATGCCGCTCGCCGCACCGGTGATGACGGCGGTGCGGCCGGCGGCGAGGGCGGGGATGGCGGTGATTTTGGCGGTCATGACTTTCTCCTCGGATGCGGTGGGCGGGGGAGTCTTCGTGATGGATCGTTTTATATGGGGGAATGGACCGGCAGGGGAGTAGGGACGTGCGAAGGCATGCCGCGCCGATGCGAGGCCGCGCCGTGTCGCGCCAGTGGGAAGCGACCGCGAGGTCAAGACGTGTCGGGGTGCTCCAGCGCGTCGAAGGCGAGGCCGTGGAGATCGTTCAGGACTTGGTGGAGATCGTGGGTGCGGCGGTTGGCAGGTCGCTGGCCCGGCGGGCGGCCTGGACGCAACGGCCAGACGCGACGGGCGCGGCCCGTGCGCCGTTCTCCGGGTCGCGTGCCCGCGGCTCCGGCTCCTGCCATTCGCCAGCGCGCGAAGCGGCTTGCCAGCCGCGGCAGGTCGTCAAGCGCCGCGCCGAGCGACTGCAGACGGAGCGCGAGGCGGGTGGCGTCGAGCAGATCGCCAGGTGCGGGAGGATAGCGCGGCGCGACGGGAAACGGCACGGTGACGCCGGGAAGCGAGATGCGGGGAACGCCCGTTTGCCCCGGCCTGCGGCGGTGAGAGTGCTTGAGCGGATCGAGCAGGGGCAGGGCGAGCATGCGGGGCCAGGGCCGCGTGGCGGACATGGAGCCCGGCGGCATCAGGATGCCGGTGCCGCCTGGCCTGCGGAGGAAGGTTGGCGCCGGCGTCGGCTTGCCCGGGCGCGGTGCCGGCAGCGTCACCACCAGCCCGCGCGCCATGACGATGACGAGCCGCCGCACGGCGGATTCGGCTGGCCTGAGCAGGCGAAGGATCGCGCGGTGGAGGCGGCGGGACAGGGTGAACGCGGGTTTCACCTTTCCCACGAGGTCGGCCGGAGGTTGCGGCGCTGCGATGACCCCGACCCGGCGGTCCGGCGTCCGCCGACCTCCGCTCAAGGCGGAGGTGAACGGGTACGCGGGCCCGGCCATGGCGACGAGCGTGGCCACGATGCGCTTCAGCGCCTCACGGTTCCTCTCGATTGCCAGATTCCAGTCCACTGCCGTCCCTCCTTCAGGGCGGCGGGATTGTAACGCGGGTGCGGGAGGCGTGGAAAAAGGAGGGGAAAGAAATCCGGACCGATGCCGACGCAGCTTCCCGAACGCTCTTTGCGGATCGCCGCGCTGCCGCTATGTGATGCGGCAAGGCCGAGGGGGCGGGAATGCGGAGCACGGCGTGGCGACGGACTGGTTGAAAATCCTCGACGACGAAATCCGCTCCGGCAACAAGCTGCGCAAGGCGGTGCCCAAGCTCTTGTCCAATCCCGACGTCACCGTGGAGCAGGTGAGGGCGCTGTTCTCCGAACTGGAGAAGCAGGCCGAGTTCATCGAGAAGCTGAAGACCGTGCTCGAGGGCATGGGCCACGACTTCCCCGTGCTCGACAAGGCGCGGGCGCTGGAGACGCGCTATCTCGACCTCGCCGAGAGCGCGGCCGAGAAGCTGAAGGCGATGCGGGGGTAGATGCCGGAGCGGATCGCGGAGGATGGAAAACAAGCGGCGATCACGCTACCTTGGGGAATGCACAAAGACGCCATAATCGAGAAGCTTGTGACGCTCCGCCCCGATCTTCTGGCGGAAGGCGTGACGCATGTGGCGCTTTTCGGCTCGCGGGCTCGCGGGGACCATAGCGAAGAAAGCGATCTCGACCTGTTGCTCGACGTCGATCCTTCCAGCGGGTTCTCGATCCTCAATCTCATCGGCGTCGAGCAGATCGTCGAGACCGCAACGGGGATTTCGGCCAACGCATTCATGCGCCGAAGCCTCGATGACACCTTCCGGGCCTCGATCGAAGACGACATCATCGAGGTGTTCTGATGAATGACCGGACGATTTACCGGCTGCAGGACATCATGGATGCCATCGACCAGATCGACGGCTTACTCGAAGGCAAGACATTCGAGGATGCGCAGGCAGATCGCGTCCTGCGGGCCGCGTTCGAGCGCTTCCTGGAAATCCTGAGCGAAGCATCACGGCATATTCCAGACGAGTTGAAGCAGCTGGAGCCGGACGTCCCGTGGCGGCGGATAGGCGATATCGGCAATCATTTGCGGCATGCGTATCAGCGCGTCGACGCGGAAATCCTTTGGAATCTTTATGCCGGCGGCAGTCTCGCGCGCCTGAGGAGCGTGGTCGCCGAATTCCTTGTCATTTGGGCAGAGCGAGAAAGACGTCTGTAGACACTCGTTCAATCGTCCCTTGCCGCGCGTTGCTCCATCCCCGCACGCTCGCGCGGAACGCCGAGGCCGGTGTCGGGCGGCTCGCCGGCGGCCGGGCGCTCGTCCTGGATCATGTGCAGGGTGCGCCAGTTGCCGAAGCGGTAGTAGCCGGCGGCAAGCGCCAGCGAGGCGATCGAGCCGACCGGAAAGCTCCACCAGATCGCGTCGGGGCCGAGCCGGCCGGCCAGGCCGTAGGCGAAGCCGGTGCGGATGAAGAGCACCGAGATGACCAGGATGACCAGCGGCGGCGTCACCGCGCCGGTGGCGCGCACGGTGGCGAAGAGCACGATGGTGACGCCGAACAGGATGAAGGACCATGAGGCGACGGTGTTGATGTGCATTGCCTGGCTGACCGCGTCGCTGTCGCTCGCCAGGAAGAGGCCGAGCACGGCGCGGTCGAAGACATGGAGCAGGGCCACCAGCGCGCCGGTCAGCACGAGATTGAAGCCGACGCCGGAGGCAGTGATGCGGCCGATGCGGTCCCAGCGGCCGGCGCCGACATTCTGCGCCGCCATCGAGGACACGGCGGCGCCGATCGCCAGCGCCGGCATCTGGATGTAGGTCCAGAGCTGCGCGGCGATGCCGTAGGCGGCGGCGGTCTGCGAGCCGTGGCTGTTGACGATGCCCATCAGCACCAGCGCCGAGGCCGAGATGACGATCATCTGCAGGCCCATCGGAACGCCCTTCGCGACGACGAACCTGAGCAGCCTGGGGTCGGGCCGCAGGAAGGCGAGGTCGGCGCCGGCGAGCCGCAGCGGATGCCTTGCGGCGTAGAGAAGCACGAGAATGGCGAAGACGGCGACAAGCTGGCTGATCAGCGTGGCGAGCGCCGAACCGGCGATGCCGAGCGCCGGCAGCGGGCCGATGCCCGCGATCAGCAAGGGGTTCAGCACGACATCGAGCACGACGGCGAGCGCCATGAAATAGAAGGGCGTGCGCGAGTCGCCCGCGCCGCGCAGGATGGTCATGACGAAGGTCAGCAGGTTCATCGCCGGGACGGCGACGAAGATGATGCGCAGATAGGAGCGGGCGAGCGGCAGCGCGTCGGGCGGGGTGCCGAGCAGGTTCAGGATCGCATCGACGAAGAACCAGCCGGCGAGCGCGAGGACGACCGACACGGCGAAGAAGAAGGTGGCGCTGGTGCCGACGATCCTCCTCGCCCCCGGCAGGTCCCTGGCGCCGACCGACTGGGCGACCAGGATGGTGGCGGCCATGCCGATGCCGAACATGGTGCCGAGCACCAGGAAGAGCACCAGGTTGGCGTTGGAGGTGGCGGCGAGCGCCGTCTCGCCGAGGAAACGCCCGACCCACACCGCGTTGATCGAGCCGTTCAGCGACTGCAGGACGTTGGAGCCGAGCACCGGCAGCGCGAAGAGGAGCAGGGTCGAGGTGATCGGGCCGCTGGTCAGGTCGCGGCCGGGAGGCTTGCCTTTGGGCGAGGCGGACATGCCCCTGAGCTAGCACGGCCGGCGGGGCGAGGGAATGCGGAAGGCGGGACGCGGCGACGGGGCGAGCGCCGCAAAAGGCCCCGGCGAGGCCGGTTTCCGCCCGACGAAGGGTGGCCTGGCCGTGCTATCCGCGGTCGTTCGAGACCATGCGGACATCCGCCCTGGAGACGCTCGGCACCACGATCATGTGCGTGACCTTGCCCTGCTTGAAGGCCTCCAGGAACTTCGGATAGTTGGCGAAGGCGACGCAGCCGTGCGACTCCGCTCGGCCGCCGCGCAGCAGGTAGGAGTGGGCGAGCATGCCGTCGCGGCCATGCATCGTCTGGTTGCCGATCGGCGTCATGCGGATCGCCTCGACGCCGTGGAAGCGCTTCTCGCGCATGGTGAGCTTGTAGGTGTTGGGCGGCGTCGGGCCGTTCATCTTGACATGCACGTAGCGCGGGTTGTCGGCCATCTTGCCGATCCCGGAATGCGCCTCCAGCCTGCTGCCGTCGGGCATGTACACCACGGCGGCGGAGATGTCGTAGATGGCGACCTTGTTGCCGGCCTTCGGCACGGTGTTGAAGAGGTTGCGGAACGCCCTGCCGACGGTGCCTTCCGGCTTGTCGGGGCGGGCATAGGCGAGCGCCTGCGGTTCCTGCCTGTCGGACCTGGCAGGCTTGCGGCCGGGCTTGGCCTCAGGCGTTGCCGGCGGCGGCTCCACCGCGTCCGGCATGATGTCAGCGCCGCTCTCCGTCTCGTCGCCGTCCATGCCGTAGGGATCGAGTGCGAGCGAGGCGAGGGCGAGCTCGACGGGGCCGTCGGGGCTTGCGCCGGCCGCGGCATAGGCGAGCTCGACGTCGAGGCCGATCGTGCCCAGCGCAAGGGGCGAGAGCGGGTCGAGAACGGCGGTGTCCGACAGGGTTGCGACGTCGCCCTGCGAGGACGCCGCTTCGTCGATGGCGCGGTGAAAACGTTCGGTGAGCGGCATGACGAGGGCGACCTGGACCGGTCTGGCCTCCGCGGGGCCTGCCTCCTCGATCGCCATGCCGGCGCGCGCGAAGGCGTCGAGCAGCTTCTCGCGCGACAGCTTCGCGTCGAGAACGACCTTGCCGAACGGGTCGGCCGGCAGCGGCCTGGCGGTTGCGATCCGCTTCTGCCTGGCCTGCTGCACCGGGAGCGCTGCGAGGCGGACCGGGCGTTCGCCAGTCGCGGCGGGCATCCCCTTGCCGCCCATTTCCGGCGTTGCGGGTTTGGGCAACTGGCGAAGCTGCGCCTCGATCGACAGGGACGGGGCGGAGGGCGCGAGCGTGCCGGCATAGGCAAGGGAGGCGGCGGAATGCAGGCCGGCGAGGGTCGCCGCCGACCATAAAGCGAGCGCGATCCCCAGACAGGGGATGGCGGCCCAGCGAAGTGTCGTCAGAAGTGCGGCCGCGAGGAAGCGCGAGCCAGGATCGTTGTCCCCGATCCCCCTATGCGAAAACGCCATGCACCCGTCTCTCTCACACACCCAAACAGCAGCCCGGCCTTACGCGCCGCGCAGGTCGCCGCAGATGCGGCGCAGCCGAAAAAGCCGCGTCCGCTCGTATTGCCGACAACTGTTAAGGATGGACAAAGATGGTTAACCAACCTTTGCCATGTCCCCGATGTGCGGGCATCAAGCCCGTCTAGCTATAGTCTTAGCGACCGAAATCGCACCCGAAGCCCCGCTGAACCAATCCCAGCCAATAAAGGAGATTTTGAGACCGAGGGGAGGCAGGGTCAGGAAGACGCGCTAACTACAGGCAATGCCAACAGTATTTGGCTAGACTGGCTGAACGAAGCCGTCGAGCACCTTCCAGGCGGTACGAGAATTGAAGATTTGCGCGCGGCGGTTGAGTGACCTGCCGGCCTTCGCGCAGCAATTGGTGAGCCATCTGCCCAGCCAGGCCCCGAACACCCGGGCGGGCGCTTGAAACACACGCAGAGGCCGCCGACTTCCGTCAGCGCAAGATGAACGGATTTGCGACACTGCTGTCGGTGGAGAGCCAGACGGACTTGACGTCGAGAAACTCCTTGACGGCCTCAAGCCCGCCTTCTCGGCCAAGCCCGCTTCGCTTCACGCCACCGAAAGGCGATGTGTAGCTCACCGCGCGGTAGGTGTTCACCCAGACGGTGCCGACCTTCAAACGTTCGGACATGCGTATGGCGCGCGCCATGTTCTGCGTCCAGACGCCCGCGGCAAGGCCGAATTGGATATCGTTGGCGATAGTGACGGCGTCCTCTTCGGAGTCGAAGGGGATGACGCTGAGGACAGGGCCGAACACTTCCTCCTGAGCGATGCGCATTGCGTTGGAGACGTTGGTGAAGATGGTCGGCTCGACGAACTGCCCGCCCGGCATGTCGCGCGCCGCCTTGCCCCCGAGCACGCAAGTCGCGCCTTCCCCGATGGCGATGTCGATGTAATCGAGCACCTTCTGAAACTGGGGCGGCGTCGTGACCGGTCCGATGTTGGTCGCGGGGTCCATCGGATCACCCATCTTCGCGGAGCCAGCCACCTCGAGCAGGCGCTTCATGAACACGTCGTGCACGGAGCGCTGGAGAAGAAGTCGCGAGCCGGCGATGCAGGTCTGCCCGGTGGCAGCGAAGATGCCGGAGATGACGCCCATCACGGCTGCCTCAAGTTCGCAATCCTCGAAGACTATGTTGGGCAATTTGCCGCCAAGTTCGAGTGTCACCGGCTTGATGTCGCGAGCCGCGGTCTCGTAAATCTTCTGGCCGGCGGTGTCCGATCCGGTGAACGCGATCTTGGCGACCTCACGATGCACGACGAGCGGAGCGCCGGCTTCAGCGCCGAACCGGTGACGACATTGTCGACGCCATCCGGGAAACCCGCCTGCTTGAACAGTTCCACGAATTCGAGAGTCGATGCGGAGGTGAATTCGGACGGCTTGATGACTGCGACATTGCCCCCGGCAAGCGCCGCCGCCAACTTCCAGGCGAGAAGGAGAAGCGGAGAGTTCCAGGGCGTTATCATCGCCACGATGCCGAGTGGCTCATAACGTGTGTAGTTCAACACGTTCGGCTTGTCGGTCGGGATCACGGCCCCTTCGATCTTGTCGGCGATCCCGCCGTAGTGGCGATACCATTGAGCGAGATAGCGGCACTGACTGCCCATCTCGGTGATCAGCTTACCGTTGTCGCGAACCTCGATCTCGGCCAGGCGCTCCGCATTCTTCTCGACCAATTCGGAAAAGTGCACCAGAAGCCGGCCGCGCTGCGAGGCCGTCAACTGCGCCCATTCGCCGTTCAAGGCGGATTTTGCCGCAGCTACCGCCGTATCCACATCTGCGGCATTGCCCCTGGCGACTCTCGCCCAGACCTCGCCGGAGTACGGATTGACCGTGTCGAAATATCCGCCCCCGAGCGGGCGGACCGAGGCTCCGCCGATGTAGTGGTCGTACTGGCGCATCATCGTCCTCCTGTCGCGGCGCGCCACCCCGTGAACGCGCAGCGATAACGCGATTGGGGCTGTAGTGGCATTCGACAGCCACCCTTTGTGACGCCGCGAAGGGCTAGGTCAGCGCTCAACTATTGTCAAATACCATGTTACCGGAATATTGTATTCCATCAACCACTGGAGCTGATTTCGTGACGGACCAATCCACCCTGATAAGGAAGATTCATATCACTGACGAGACGACCTTCGTGGAGGGTCACAAAGTTGCCGCGAAGCCCCTGAGGCTGGTCGCCGTCGCCGCCGTTATCAAGAATCCCTGGCCGACGGACCGTTTCGTCGAGGACTTGCGCCCTGAGATAATACGAATCGCGCCGGTGCTGGGCGAGCGCCTTACCCAGGAGATCACATCGCGTGTGGCCGGTTCGGACATCGAAGGCTACGGCAAGGCCGCGGTGGTCGGCACGTCGGGCGAGATCGAGCATGCGTCGGCGCTCATCCACACGCTCCGGTTCGGAAATTTCTACCGCACGGCGGTGGATGCCAAGAGCTACCTGAGCTTCACCAACACCCGGGGAGGACCCAACACCGCGATCATGATCCCTCTCATGCACAAGCACGACGAAGGTGCGCGGTCGCACTATCTGACCATCCACTTCGCGATCCCGGACGCGCCGGCTCCCGACGAGATCGTCGTCGCCCTGGGCGCCTCCGTCGGCGGGCGTCCTCATCATCGGATCGGCGACCGCTACAAGGACCTGGAGGAACTCAAGTCGGCGTGATCCGCGGACATGTCGGGAGCGCATCCGGCAGGCGCCATGGCCGATGCGCTCTTGACATCCGCAACGCTGCAAGAGGATCAAAATCGAGCGTGATCGCTTCGGGCCCGGCGCGATTCGTGCCTATCGGTGCAACGGGCCTTTCCGAGCCTCGTGTTCGGCCGACAGATCCGATGCGCAGTCAGGATCGCCGCGTCTCCAAACGTTGAAGGATATCGCAATGCGTGCTGCGAAAAAGACGGTCGTATCGGATCGAGACGCTCGTTTTTCGGACGGGGACGGGCTCAGGATCGAGAGGATTCGCCCAAGCCTGCGCGACCAGGTGCTTAAGGTGCTCCGGACCGCCATCCTCGAATTGCGCTTCCTTCCGGGCGATCGCCTCATCGAGCGCGAATTGTGCGAACTGGTAGGCGTCAGCCGCACCAGCATCCGCGAAGCGCTCCGCCATCTCGAGTCGGAAGGATTGGTCCGCAACATCCCGAACGTCGGACCCACGGTGGCGGTCATCGATGTCGACGAGGCCAATCACATTTACGAACTGCGCGAAGTGCTCGAAATGGCGGCCGGGCGTCTGTTCGCCGGGCGCGCCACGGAAGCCCAGCTCAGTGCCCTTCGAAAGTCACTGAAAAGCCTGGCGACGGCGCTCGGCTCCGGCGAGCTGAAGGCGATCATTCGCCAGACGACATCCTTCTACGACGTCTTCCTTAAAGGGTGCGGCAACCCGCTCATCCTGGAGACGATTCGTTCCCTGCAGGCCAGGCTGGTGCTGCTGCGGGTATCGTCGATGTCGATGCCGGGCAGGGCGCAGCACAGTCTTGCGGAGATGGAGGATATAGTCGCCGCATTGGAGCGGCGCGATGCGAACGCCGCCGCCGCCGCATGCCAAGTCCACATCCAGCGCGCCCGTGAAGCCGCGATGAAGATCATCGAGAAGGATCTGGGCGTCAAGGCCTAGGTTATCCCTGGCACGCCGGGGGGGCGGCCCGGTCGGTCGGTCCCCACCCTTGGCAGTTCTACGGCGCCGAAGCCTTGTCCGCCTGCGCGCGGTCGGCGTCGATCCGACGGAAGAACCGATCAAGTTCCGCGTTCACCTCGTCCGGAGCAACCAGCGGCATCATGTGGCGCTGGCCCGGCAGCGTCACCGCCTCGCCTTGTGGAGCTTGCGCCGCCATCAGGCTCGACATGTCGGGCGTCGAGTTGAGATCGAACTCGCCCGTCAGGAACAATGCCGGCATCGCAAGCTCGGACAGCCGCCCGTCGTGGCGGCGATCCGAAGTCGCGAAGATCATGTAGGCGCGGGGGTAGCCGACCGGATCCGCAGTTTCGAGAGCATGGCGTACGATTTCGGCGGTAGGTCGGTGCGCGGGGGGAGGCGGGTTCCCAAACCAGCGATCAAGCGTCGGCTGGATTCCCGCCATCGTTCCGGTGGTGAAAAGGGATCTGGCGCGGCCAATCACCGCCTCGCTCTGCGCCTCGCTCCTGCGAAACACGGCATTCATCGCGACGACACGGCGCACCTTGTCAGGATGGGTCAGCGAGAACTCCAGCGCCACCAGGCCGCCCATGGAATGGCCTACGAGGTCGATGGCGCCCAGGCCGAGATGGTCCACGAGCGCCAGCAACTGGTCGCTGAACTCGACGAGGCCGCGGTCTTCGGTGAGCAAGGAGGACCGCCCATGCCCCAGCGTGTCATAAACGATGACCCGGCGCGTCTTCTCGAAGAAGGCGACCTGAGCAGCCCAAAATGCCATGCTCATCCCGACGCCGTGAACCAGGACGATCGGAGCGAACTCCGCC
>DATDJN010000457.1:0-16290 GCA_036520515.1 Rhizobiaceae bacterium | reverse complement strand
GCCTTGCCGACTTCGACCACCTCGCCCATCGTCTCGTGACCAAGCACGTCACCTGACTTCATGGTCGGCATGTAGCCATTCATCAAATGCAGGTCCGAACCGCAGATCGCGCAGGCGGTAACCTTGATGATGATGTCGCGGTCGTCCTCTATCCGCGGATCGTCCACCCGCTCGCATCGTATGTCGCCTTTGCCGTGCCAGGTCAGCGCCTTCATCACCATCTCCGATTGAAATCAACGGTCGATCCAACTCCGCCGGTCGGGGATTGTTCCTGCTGCCGGCCCGGCGTGGCGAACCTGCCGTCCGATACGCGTGTCGCCGGGCTTCGAGGAACGTTCCCTGCGAAGGCCCGTTACGAACGTTCGAACCCTTCGCTTCGACGAGGCCTCGCCATGACCGATCCCTCCGGCCCGGCAAGAGACGACGCTTCCATCATTGAGTTGCTGCCGGCGTTGCGCGCCTTTGCGAGAACCTTCTACAGAGATTCCACGGACGCCGACGATCTTGTCCAGGAAACGCTCGTCAGGGCGTTGAAAAGCTTCGACAGCTTTGAGCCGAACACGCGGCTGAAGTCCTGGATGTTCACCATCATGCGCAACACGTTCTACACGCGCGTCAAGATCTCTTCGCGGGAGGCCCCCGGCACTGCCGATTGCGTCGCTGCGCGCCCCGCGGTCGAAGCCAGCCAGGAATGGTCGGTCAGAAGCCGGGAGGTCCATGAGGCAATCAACCGGTTGCCGCCCTATCATCGTGAGGTCCTGGTGCTGATCGGCGTGCTCGGGATCTCCTATGAGGAGACCGCGGAGATATGCGGCTGCGCAATCGGCACTGTGAAGAGCAGACTGAACCGGGCCAGGCTGCACATTCTCGACGAACTCGGCGAAACCTCGGCGAGTTCGCTGGTCGAGAAGAACGAAAAACTGTCGAATGCCAGTTTTACGGCCGACGCTGACCGCCGGCGGAGCGCCTAGTCGGGTTTTCCCGCGAACGCGCTCCGACCGGGCTTGCTAGCGCGACTTCTTGTATAATTTCGCAGCGATCTCGTACATTTCCTCCGGCGCATAATCCGGCGCGAAGGCCGACGGTTCGCCGACGAGTTCCTGAATCTTGCCGCCGTCGGGCATGCCCTCGACGACCTCCAGCTCGCCGGGAGGATCGTCGGCAAGCGCGCCCTCGCCATTGCCCCAAATGCCGGCGATTTCGGCGTAGTCCTTGGGGCTGAACGTGTAGAGGCGGCGATGCGAACCCTCGTCCAGATATTTCTGGCATTCGGGAATGTTGCCGAGCGGGATGTTGGGCGTCGGCAACATCTTCTCGATCTCGACGCCGGTGATGTTTTTCAGCGCCAGGGCATAGGCGTGGGCGTGCACGGAGCCGCGGACCAGCAGGTAGCCGCAGACTTCGCGGCCGGTCGGATCGGACAGGGTTTCGTACACCCTGAGCTTGTGCAGGCGCGCGCCACATTCGAGATGGAAGTTGTGCAGCAGGTCGAAGATGACGTTGCCCGTCGTCGTGATGAAGTCCTTGTTCCAGCTCAGGCCGTTGCTGTCGATCGGTACGGCGCCGCCGCCATGCGACAGGAAGCCCGCGGCGAGGCGCGCTTGCGTCATGGCCTCGAACGGCGCGCCGGTGATGTCCGGTGCGCCCTCCTCCTCCGGAGCGTCGGGACCGTTGTTCAGCATGGCCACGCCGTTGCTGACCAACTCGACATGGCCGAGTTCCTCAGCGGTGATGGCCGCAACGAGGCTGTAGAACGGCCGCAGCTTGCTCTTGGAGCGGAAATTGAAGCTCTGGAACAGGTAGTTCCCAAGCGTCGACATCTCCCCGTATTTTCCGCCCAGCAACTCCTGAAGCGCCGAAGCGGCGTTGACATCTTGCCTTGCTGGCGGCGGCAGTTCGATTTGCAGCTTGTCGACGCGCAGAAACATCTCGTGACCTCCTGTTCAAGCTACCCCAACAAACGCCGGGCGAAGGTGTTCCATGGGTCATGAGAAAGGATGGAATCTCAGGCGTCGCCTTTCTGCGGGCCGGCAGCCGCCCGCTCGTTCAGTGCGACGAGCACGTTGCCGGCCACGGCGTTCCATTGCCGGATTTCGCCCTGAAGCGGCGGGTGACGTCCGGCGCTGCAGCCATTCTCCACGCCAGCCGAACGTTCGAGGGGGACGCGCGCCGCCCGCGAGATTTCACCCCTTCAGCGAAGAGCCTATGGGAGCGGCCAGGACTGCGCGCGTGCCCGGCTGATTGTCGCTGAACTCCAGCGTCCCGCCGAGCTGTTGCACCAACGCATCGAGCATGCGCGATCCAAACCCGGGCCTGGTGGAAACGCGCCCGCCGCCCATATCCGAGACGATCAGGCGGAAGGTGCTGCCGCTTTCGGACAGGGCAACCTTCAGCGCGCCCGGCGCTCCGGCATAGGCGTATTTGTTCGCGTTGATCACGAGTTCGGTGAGGACCAGACCCGCGCTGATGGCGCGATCATTCGGCAGGAGGACGGGTTCGAGATCGAGCGTCAGCATCCCGCGCCATTCGTCCCCGAATGACGTCAGAAGGTCGTGCAACAGATCCTCCACATATCGCGCCGCATCGACGGTCCGTATCTGCTCAGAGCCGTACAGCCGCCGGTGCACGAGGGAAACCGCCGAGATTCTGCGGCGCGCTTCCTCGATGGCGTCACGGGTCGCCTGATCCGAGGACTCGCGGGCCTGGAGCGACAGGAAGCTGGAAACGAGCGTCAGGCTGTTCTGGACGCGGTGGTTCACCTCGCCGAGCAGGAACTCCTTCTGTTTCAGCAGCACCTCTTTCTCTTCGACGAGATGCATGAGTTCCTTGTTGAGGTCGCGAATGCGGCGGGTCTGCCAGACGTTCTGGATCGCGACGGCCAGCCGCTCGACGGCCTCCACTTCGGGAACGCTCCAACGTCGCGCCCGCCCACGCACGGTCTCGCTCCAGGCGTCGAAACTGGCTCGCGGCGTCAGTGCGCCATCGGGGCCGGCCGTCACCGCCTTGTGCGGATTGCCTGCCCAATTGACGATCTCGACCGCCTCTGCGCGAAACCAGAGCACCATCCAGGGCTCGGCCGCCGACAGCGTCATTGCAAGGAGCCCGGCTGCGAGCGGTTGCGTCGCTTCGGAGAGCGCAGCGTCGGCGGCCAACTCATTGGTGGAAAAGACTGGCTGCCGCGCGCCCCCTGCAATCCAGCCGGCAAGCGACTTGATTTCGGCTTGCGAGGGGCACTTACCGGCAATCACAGCCTCGTTGCCGCGCAGGACCGCGACGCCATCTGCGTCGAGCATCTCCTGTATCTCCTTGAGATGCTTGGAAAGCGCGTCGTCGAGCGAGCCGTTGCGCAGCAGGAGTTCGACGATGCGATCCTCGAAAGTCCGCAGCCGGACCCGCTCCCGGTAGGCGTCGGTTTCTTCGCGCGATTTTATCTGCCGCGCCAGGCCGGCTGCCAGCGCGCGGCATGCTCCGCGGACATCGAGCGGAAGCATCCGCGGCGTTAAATTATGACAGGCGACGAGCCCCCATAGCTCGCCCTCCTTGACGATGGAAAATGACGCCGACGCCGCCACCCCCATGTTCTTCAGGTATTGGATATGAATGGGCGAGACGCTGCGAAGACTGCAGTCGCTCATGTCCAGCGGATCGTCAGCGGGAAGTTCGGGCTGAAGCGGCGCAGGCCGGTAGTGGACGTCGGGTATGACCCGGACCAGATTGCGGACGTAGAGCGCGCGCGCCTGGGCCGGTATGTCGCTTGCGGGAAAATGATGGTGGAGAAAGGAGTGGTGGTCCGGCGAGGCGTCCTCGGCGACGACCTTTCCAGCGGCGTCGTCCAGGAAGCGATAGATCATCACCCGGTCGTAGCCGGTAAGCGCGCGGAATGACCTGGCCGCTCCGGCAAGAAGTCCTGCCATGTCGACCGCCTTCTCGAAAGCGGAACCCGCGGCTTCCAGTTTGGGGAGCAACGTCGCCAAGATGTGGGTCGGCGCTGCGTCTTCCAGTTCGACGATGAGCCGGTCTCCACGCGCGACGCTGAGGTCGAACGTGTTGTCCGTCAGCGGCGGAGTGACCTGTCGGGGCAGCGTCGCGTCCGCCGACAGGATCGCCTCGGCGACCTCTGCTCCGAGCAGGTCATGCACGCGCGCGTGCAGCCAGTCGGCCGCGCCAAGCTTGCCCGCGACATCGCCCGCGGCATGGGTCACCCGTCCGGTTCCTCGGTCAACGACCAGGAGTATGCCGTGCGGCTGGATCGATCCCGGGATGCGGATCGGCTCCCGTTCGCAGCCGCCCGTGTCGACGTCTTGCCCGATCAAAACCAATCTCCGCACAGGACGCATTCGGCATGAAGAAAACCGCGCATAGCCCCTCGGCACAAGCCCTCGAGACATGCAGGACCGCGCGAGCCCTCACGCTCGATGACGGCCAGCAGCGTCCGCCACATGCGTCCGCCTGACCGGCCGTAGGGGTCCAGGAAGAAGAATTCCGGGCCTTCTATCCCCTGCGCTTCGAGTTCACGCAGGATAAATCGGCCGCCGAGGGTCGAGCCTTCCAGCACGTAGAGGACGCCCAAAGCCTCGCAGCGATCGGCCGCATCCGGGAAAGGGGGAGCGGCCCGGACATCGAATGTCGGCCACTTCACGGCACTCCAGGCCCCGATGCGGGAATCGAAGTCCAGCCCGTCGACGCCTTCGAGTTCGCGGGCCAGGGCACCGTGCGCCGGACCATGAAGAGCAGCATAACGGCGCATGACGGACGACCGGCGTGACGGATCAGCGAGTTCCGTCACCGCGTCAAAGCGCTTCTCGAGACGACTGTGCAGTTCGCCCGTCGCTTTGCGCAGGTGGTTTACGACCAGCCGCTCCGGGATTTTCCGGTGTTCAGCTTGCAAGAAGTTTTCCTCTGCCACGGCGCAGACTGCAACACATTCCGGCCAAGGTGAAGTCGCCTGGGCGCGGAAGGCGCCGCGCAGACCAGACCGAACAGATAGGGCCGTTGTCCGTATTCGCCAGTCACGGCCATGTTCGATGGCCTGGAAGGCGCGCTCTCGGGCGCCTGCTTATCAGCTTGTGTCCGACAACCCGGCTGGCAGTCCCCGGGGCGGGGCAGTCGGGCGACCGAGCACCCGTCAGTCGCAGCAGGAACTGGCTACGACGGCTGCGACAATCTCACGATCCTGAAGCCCTCGACTTCCTTGACCACGGGGTGGTCCTTCCACCGCTCGACGTCGTGCAGGATGACAAGCCGCGAAAGGTCGCCTTCCATCGCGTCGTTCATCTTGTCTATGGTCTTCAGCTGCTCCCATACGCTTCCGACGGCGTTGTTGAGTGGAACATAGACCCCGTCATGATTGTGGCCGGTGATCTGCCGGCGTGAATAGACGCAGTCGCCCGATATGACGCGGCGGCCGGCCGCCGTATCGATGAGGACGAATTGCTGCCCGATCGTGTGGCCGCTGCCAAGCCGCACGTGGATGCCGGGAAGGACATTGTCCCTGTCGCCGTCCACCAGGTTGACCCGGTGCTCTATCGACGCCTCGAGCGCGGCGCGCATGTTGTCGGGATCGATGATGGCGGTCAGGTGCGCAAAGCGCTTCGGCAGCGCGATGGCTTCGTACCACGACAGAAGCTCGCTCTTCTGGATATGGATGCGTGCGTTCGGGAACTCGCCGATCGAGCCCATATGGTCGAAATGGCAATGCGTGACGACGATGTCGGTCACGGCGTCTGCCGCCACCCCCAGTTCCGCCAGCATCCTGACGGGCGATATCCAGTACGGGATGCCGAACTTCTGCGAGAAACTATGCTCGTCCTGCATGAAGCCGGTGTCGATCAGCACATTGCTCTCGCCCCGCTGCGCCAGCACGAAGGAGAACGGCAGGTCCACGGCGCCGTCGTTGTACATGCCGGCGATCAGGTCGACCCAGGGCTGGTCCTTGGAGCGTGCATATTCGATGACATGCACATCCCATGTCGGATTGTCGGTAGCCATCGGCGTTCCTCCTTTGCCCCGTTCAGCGTTCGGCAAGCGAGCGGCCGAGACTGGCCAGCCCCACTGCCGCGATCAGGATGGCGCCCTGGAAGACGAATTGCGAGAAGGTCGGAGCGCCGAAGATGTTCAGGCCATTGAACCCGAGGACGATGATCAACGTGCCGATGAACGTGCCGAAGATGTGGAACTCGCCGTCGCGAAGCGTTGCAGAACCGAGGAAGACGGCGGCGAACGCGGTCAGCAGATAGGCATCCGCGGCGTTGGTGGTGCCGCTTCCCAGCCGTGCCGCGAGCAGCGTGCCCGTCAGCGCCGCGCACATTCCCGACAGCACGAAGCCGAGGATCTTGATCCGGTCGACATTGATGCCGGCAAGTCGCGCCGCGGCCGGGTTGCCGCCAACGGCCTGGATCTCCTGGCCGATCGCCGTGCGTTCCACCAGAAGCCACAGGCCGCCGAGCACCAGCGCCATGATGATGATCGGGTTGGGGATGCCGAAGAGCCAGCGTCCGAGCGACACCTGCAGGAAGGCCTCCGGCACGCCGGACACGATCGGCACGCCGGCGGAATAGGCGAAGGAAAGCCCGACGAGGATGGTGCCTACGCCGAGCGTGGCGATCACCGAATTGACCTTGAGCTTCGTCACGATCAGCCCGTTGACGACGCCGATCAGCGCTCCGAGCAGCAGGACGATGAGAATCGCGACCGGAATGGGAAGCTGGTTCTGGACGATCAGCCCGGTCACCAGCACGCCGTGCAGGCTGGCCGCATAGCCGATCGACAGGTCGAGTTCGCCGACGATCACCGCCATGGTGAGGCCGCCCGCGATGATCATCGCCAGCGACGCCTGGTTCAACACGTTGATGAAATTGCTGTAGGTCGGAAAGGCGCGCGGCGAGAGGAACGAGAACACGATGACCATCATCACCAGGCCGATGATCGTGCCATAACGCGCGACCACGCCGAGGCCGGCCTTGGCGCCCGGCGACAGACGCCGCGTTGCATAGCCGGTGTCGCTCATGCCGGGATCCCTTCTTGCTTTGCGGCGTAGCTCGCCTCGATGATGGAGTTGCGCGTGACGGCCTCGCCGGCCAGCTCCCGGACGATGTCGCCTTCGGCCATGACCAGGACGCGGTCGCAGAGGTCGGGCAGTTCGTCCGGCTCGGACGAGATCACCAGCACGGCCATGCCGCCGGCTGCGAGTTCCCGGATCAGCCGGTGGATTTCGCCACGCGCGCCGATGTCCACGCCGCGTGTCGGCTCGTCGAGGATGAGCAGCTTCGGCGCGGACTGCAGCCACCGCCCGATGACCACCTTCTGCTGATTGCCGCCGCTCAGCCGGCCTGCGGGCTGGTCAGGCGAACGCGCCTTGATGGCAAGCTCGCGTATCGTCTCTTCGGTCATCGTGCGGCGCTTGCGGAAGCTGATGAACGGCAGCATCGGGCTTGAACGCAGGGAGTCGAGGTTGGCAAGGCTGACATTGAAGGCGACCGACTTGGTCAGCAGCAAACCTTCCGTACGCCTCTCCTCCGGCACGAGGCCGAGCCCCGCGCGCACCGCCGCCGCGGGCGTATCGGGCCGGAACGGCTTGCCGTCGAGCATCATCGCCCCCGAGTCCGGCCTGTCGGCACCGTAGATCAGGCGCGCGAGTTCGCTGCGCCCCGCGCCCACAAGTCCGCCGAGGCCAAGCACCTCGCCGTGATGGAGATCGAAGCTCGCGCCGAGCACCCGTGGCTCGCGCTTCAAATTCCTGACGGAGAGCACGACCTCGCCTCGATGCGCATCGCGACGGACGGGTGGAAGTTCCTCAACGGCGCCGCCGACGATGGCATCGACCAGCCCAGTTCGATTGAGCGTTTCGCCAGACAGTTCGGCGACGGAGCGGCCGTCGCGGAACACCGTTACCCGGCCGCACAGGTCGAGTATCTCGTCGAGGCGATGGGAGACGTAGAGCACGGCCACGCCAGACTTCGACAGTTCCCGGATGATCGCGAACAGCTTCTGGCATTCGCTTGCCGACAGCGATGCCGTGGGTTCGTCCATCACGATGAGCCGCGCCTTGCGGACCAGCGCGCGGGTGATGTTGATCAGCCAGTTTTCGGCGGTGGACAAACCCTTCGCCGTCGCGTTCAGCGGCGCGGTGACGCCAACCCGCCTCGCGATGGGCGCGATCTCGCGCTCGATGGCCGGCCAGTCCACCAGGCCGAAGCGCGACTTCTTCGGGAGCCCCAGCATGATGTTCTGCAGGACGGTCATGCCCGGCACGAACGCCAGTTCCTGGTGGATGAAGCTCATCCCCAGATCGTTGGCGCGATGCGGGTCGCCGATCGCGACCGCCTTGCCGTCGACGCGGATTTCGCCGCCGTCCGGGTCGGTCAGCCCGGCAAGCACCTTGATCAAGGTCGACTTGCCCGCCCCGTTGGCGCCGACCAGCCCGTGAACCTCGCCAGGCATGATCGATAGCGACACGCCGCGCAGGGCCTGCGCGCCGCCATAGGCCTTGGTGACGGCCGAGGCGGAAACGAATGGGGGCGCCGGAGGCGTCCCCATCTGTCCAGAGACTGCGTTCATGATCGACTTTTACGCCGGATCTTACTTTATCGCATCGGGATGTTCGGCGATGAACTGCTCGACGGTATCCTTCGTGACCAGAACCGCCGGCACCTCGACGGCCTTGGGCTGCCAATCGGCTCCCGCCTTCTGTATCTCCGGCAGCAGCTTCATCATGTCGGAACCTTCCGTGTAGCTGTCCTGCCACGCCGTCGCGGTCATGAAGCCGTTGCGGATGTTCTCCAGCGCCTGCGCATTACCGTTGACGCCGTAGACCTTGACGTCGTCCCGCGCCTGGGCGCGCAGCGAACCGATGGCGCCGATGGCCGGGTCGTCCCAGCAGCCCCAGATCGCGAGGTTCTCTTCGCCGGCCGGATGCGAGGCAAGCCAGGCGTTGGCATATTGCGCGCCATCCTCGAAATAGCCGGGGATGCGCACCTCGTTCTTAGTCAGCTTGATATCGGGGAAGGCTTCCAGCGCCTTGTCCAGCTCCACCTCGCGGTTGCGGCAGACCTCGCCGGTGCGATAGGTCAAAGCGAGGATCGAGCCCTTGCCTTCCATGGTCTTCAGCATGAGGTCGTTGACCGGCATCACCATCGGGCCGCCCGAACCGTTGGTGGCCGCAACCGTGCTGCCGAGCCCGCCGCCCCAGGTCACGACGGGTATGTTGGCGTCCTTCGCGGCGGCGAGCCCTGCACCGATGGAAGAAAAGGGGAAAACCATATCGACGATCGCGGCGGCGCCGCGCTGCACGAAGTTCTGGATCGCCGCATTCGCCTGGTCGGCGCTGCCGGCGGCGTCGATGACCGACACTTCCCAGCCCAGCTCGGCTGCGGCTGCCTGGGCACCGCTTATGTAGCGGGCATTGTTGGCCTCGGTAGCCGAAATGGACACGATGCCGACCAGCGGCTTGTCCTGCGCCATGGCCGGAACAACGAACCCTGCCGCAGCGAGTGCGGCACCAATCACAAGATTTCTCATAACTCCTCCCAAACGACTGACGGTTAACAAACCACCTAACCGTTTCGCCAGATTAATCAACACTGTGCCCTTGGCAAGCATATTTTTGCCAGTATTGGCGCTGGACAGCCTGATTGGAACAGCTAAGGTGAGCTAACCGATTAGCTGAGATAGCATGGCCAACATCAAGGACGTCGCCCGGGCAGCAGGGGTTTCGACCGCCACGGTCTCGGCGGTCCTGAACGATTCCGCCTATGTCAGCCCGGATTTGCGCAGCCGCGTCCTCGCGGCGATCAGGGAGCTGAACTATTCCCCTTCCCTCGCCGCGCGCAGCCTGAAGCGCGGCAGGAGCCAGCTCATCGCGCTGGTGGTGGCCGATCTCGCCAACCCGTTCTTCTCGCGCGTCGTGTGGGCGGCGGAAGCCGCGGTCGCCGCCTGGGGCTATTCGCTGGTGGTCTTCAACAGCGACGAGAAACCGGAGGCGGAGCAGCGTATCCTCAGCCGCGTGCGCATGCTTTCCTGCGACGGCATCCTTCTCGTACCGGTCGGAGACACCACGCAGCATCCGAGACGCGAATCCGACAGCAAGCCGATCCCCACCGTCCTGTTCGGGCGCACCGTGACGGACAACAGTTCCGACAGCGTCACCATCGACAATATCGCGGCGGGCCGGCAGGCGACGGAATATCTGCTCGACCTGGGACACAAGCGCATCGGCTCGGTGACCGGGCCGCTGCACGTCACGACCGGCCGCGGCCGGCTCGATGGAATGCTCGCGGCAATGAAGGCCAGGGGACTGGCGCCCGAACCGCATCACGTGCGATCGGGCGAATTCCGCGAGGACTCGGCCTATTCTGTGGCGCGCAGCCTGCTGGAACAGCCCGACCGCCCGTCGGCGCTCTACGCCGCAAGCGGCGTCATGGCGCTCGGCGTGATGCGGGCCATCGCCGACCTCGGCCTGCGCTGCCCGGCCGACATATCGATCGCGTCGACCGACACGATCCCCGGCATCGGCGGCCTGCGCCCTCGCCTTACCCGAACCGAGCACCCGCTCGTCGACATGACCAACGAAGCGGTGCGCCTGCTCGTCGACCGTATCCGCCGAAACGATCAGACCGAAAGCAGAAACATCGTCTTCCAGCCGGCGCTGGTGGTCGGCGACAGTTGCGCGCCGTTGCGGCAAGAGAGCGCTGCGGCAGGTCCCTAGACAGGACGGGAGGCCCGGACGGGCGCCCCGGTTTATCCGGCCGGTCCAGCGGGATCGTCCGACGGCGCGGCGGGCATCGGCAGGCGGTCGGTAGCCGGTCCGGATCCGGCCGCATGGCCGGCGGCGAGATAGATGCTGTCCACGAGGTCCTTCTCCCGGAACGGCTTGCTGACCAGGGTCACATCCTCCGGCCTGTCGATGAGCTTTTCCGCGTCGGCGTAGCCGCTGATCAGCACCGCCGGCCAGCGGGCGCGCAGGTTGCGCGCAAAACGAATGACGTCGATCCCCGAAACCAGCGGCATCGCAAAGTCGGTGACGATCACGTCGAACCGGTCCGGCTCTTTTTCTATGATCGCCAGCCCCTCGGCGCCGCCGGCCGCCACCGTCACGTCGAGGCCGAAATGCTGGAGCGACATGGCCGTCATCTCGCGAAGCTGCCGGTTGTCGTCGATCAGGAGAATGCTGAGCGGGACCGGGTCCCTCTCGGCGGCGGCGCTGGCGGGGATGTCTTCCGTCTCGACGGCCGCGCCTGCAGGCTCGCTGGAGCGTGGCAGCCAGATCTCCATGGCGGTTCCGCGGCCCACTTCGCTCCGTATCCTGAGGGCGCCGCCCGACTGCTTGGCGAATCCGTAGACCGTGCTGAGGCCGAGGCCGGTGCCCTTGCCGACCGGCTTTGTGGTGAAGAACGGCTCGACGACCTTGGCGATGAGCTCGGGTGGAATGCCGCTGCCGGTGTCCTCGATCGTCAGAACGACATAGTCACCTTCCTTCAGATCGTCCGCAGCGTGCTGAATGCTCCGGTTGTATGCCCTCACCGCCACCGTGCCGCCCGACGGCATGGCGTCCCGCGCATTGAAGATGAGGTTCATCAGGGCGAGTTCGAGCTGGCCCTGGTCCGCATGGACCGCCCAGGCATCGCCGACGTCCCACTCGAAGCGCACCAGTCCGCCCAGCACAGGCGCCACCATGCCGTTTATCGTGTCGCCGAGCGCCGAGAGCCGGACTGAGCCAGGCCTGAGATTCTGCCTGCGCGAGAAAGCCAGCATGCGGTTGACGAGGTCGGTCCCCTGCCTTGCCGAATGACGCGTCATGTCGAGGATGCGAGCGGCCCTCTCCTCCAGCCTGACCTGACGCTCGAGCAGCGTCAGGCCGGAAAGGATCGAGGCGAGCAGGTTGTTGAAGTCGTGCGCGAGGCCTCCGGTCAGCTTGCCGATCGCATCCAGCCGCTGCGTCTGCAGAAGCATGTCTTCCAGCCGGCGCTGCTCGGTGACGTCGAGCATCGTGCCCAACAGCTCCATGCCCGTGCCATCCTTGGCCACGACCCCCTGGTCCAGGAAAATGCGATACTCGCCATCGGCGCATTGCCAGCGGAACTCGCAGGAATAGGAGCCGGCCTCGCGCGCAGCCAGAAGCGCCGTCTCCACCTCCGCGAGATCCTCCCGATGGATGCGGCTGAAACCGAACTCGGCTTTCGAGGTGAAGCGCTCCGGGCCGAAGCCGGTCAGCCGCTCGACGCCTTTCGACACATAGCGGGCGGCGAAGGGCGGCTCGGCCGATCGCGCATGGAAGCAGACCGGCAGCGACGCCAGGATCGCCTCCTGTCGTGCCTCCGATCGGCGCAGCGCACGCTCGACCTGGAGCTTTTCGGACTGTGCCTGCAGCGACTGCTCCAGGAGCCGCTGCTCGCGCTGGGCCTTGCGCTCGATCTCGCGGCTCTTCTCGTAGAGATCGACGAAGACGACGACCTTGGACCGCAGCAT
The DNA here is from genome assembly GCA_036520515.1 of Rhizobiaceae bacterium. Classification (GTDB taxonomy): domain Bacteria; phylum Pseudomonadota; class Alphaproteobacteria; order Rhizobiales; family Rhizobiaceae; genus Mesorhizobium_K. The sequence continues at coordinate 3,828 of DATDJN010000457.1, read as the reverse complement.
GACGGGATCGAACGGCTTGAAGACGTAGTCCACCGCCCCGGCGTCGTAGCCGCGCAGCATATGCGCGTCTTCCTTGTTGATCGCGGTCAGGAAGATGATCGGCGTGGCCTTCGACTGTTCCCGCTTGCGCACCAGCGACGCGGTCTCGTAGCCATCCAGCCCCGGCATCAGCACGTCGAGCAGTATGACGGCGAACTCGTCCTTGAGGAGGTGACGGAGCGCCTCCTCGCCGGAGCGGGCGGCCACCACCTCGCAGACGCCTTCCAGCACTTCCCCGATAGCAAGCAGGTTGCGCACGTCATCATCGACGGCAAGCACCCTCGGGACCTCGGCCCCCGCCGCCCGCCTTTCGCCTCCACTGGCCTTCTTCTCGGTGATCGGCATGATGGCTGCGACTAGCTCGCGGTCATCAAGGCGCGCCCGGAATCGGCGCGCGAGCGTCCGATCCAGACACGCAGCAATGCCAGCAGAAGATCGAGGTCCACGGGCTTGGCGATATAGTCCGAAGCCCCGGCGTCGAGGCATTTCTGACGATCCCCCTTCATCGCCTTCGCAGTGACCGAGATCAACGGAACATGCGCGATCGCAGGGGTTTCGCGTATCCGGCGCATCGTCTCGTAGCCGTCCATCTCCGGCATCATGATGTCGATCAGGGCGACATCCACCTGCGGCGTCTGCCGTAGCAGCGCTATGCCGTCCGCGCCGCGCTCCGCATGCAGGACCTGGATATCATAGGTCTCCAGCACGCTGGTGAGAGAGTAGATGTTGCGGATGTCGTCGTCGACGATGAGGACTGTCGCTCCGGCGAGAGCGGCGTTCTCGAAGCCGTCGGGCGTCTCGTCCGCTGGCCGCGGCTCGCCCGGCAATGCCGCCGACAGGAGCAGCGAGAGCTGCCCGAAATTGTCGGCGCGAGGAATGTCCGCGAGCATCGGATGAAGCGCGAACTGCTGGGCGATAGCATCCGGATGAGGCGTGAAGAAGACAAGCCCCGACGGCGACTGGCCGAAATGCGAGATGATCTCGTCGAGCGTCTGCGCATTGTCCTTCGCCGAGCGACCGAATCCGAAAACGACAGCATCGTAGTTCGCTATGCCGACTTCCTCGGCGTTCGCGGCGATCCTGCCGATCGCCGTCACGGAGGTGATGCCGTCGCGGATCGCTTCGACCAGCGCCAGCCGGCGCTCGGGATCGGGATCGGCGACCAGCACGTTTCGCTGCATCCGCTGCTGCCGCCGATGGATATCCTCGAAGATGCCGTTGATCTCGCTCGCCGAAGCGGGCTTGCTCAAGACGCTGCCGGCGCCCCTGCGCTCCAGCACCTCGCTCTCCTCGGCGCCGGTGATCACGTGGATCGGGATGCTCCGCGTCTTCTGGTCGTGCCGCAGCAGGTCGAACAGCACCCAGCCGTCGATGTCCTGCAGGCCGAGATCCAGGGTGATGGCGTCAGGCATCAGCTTGCGTGCGAGCGCAAGCGTGCCCGCACCGGCCGTCGACAGGACTCCCTTCAGGCCCGCGGAGCGGGCCAGGCCGAGGAGCAGCCCGCCGAATGTCGGGTCGTCCTCGACGATCAGGACCACCCTGTCGGCCGGACCGATGGAATCCCGATCGTCGGCCAGTTCCGCATTGGCAGCGCCGGAGGGCGCCGCCAGCGGTGCGGAAGCCTCGATCGTCGGCGCGATTTCGAAAGTGGCGAGCGAATTGGCCCGCGGACCATCCACAGGAACGACGAGCGTGAAGGTCGAGCCGTTTCCAGGGGCGCTCTGAACGCGCAACTCGCCGCCCAGCAGTCGCGCGATCTCGCGGCTGATCGAGAGACCGAGACCAGTGCCGCCATATTTGCGGCTGGTGGTGCCGTCGGCTTGCTGGAACGCCTCGAAGATCAGCCTCTGCTTGTCTTCGGGGATGCCGATGCCGGTGTCGGTTACGGCTATCGCCAAGGCCTTCGTCGCCGCACCGTCCTTGCCGACGCCGCCCTGCGCCACGTCGAAACTCAGCGTCACCTCGCCTTCCGCAGTGAACTTGAACGCGTTGGACAGCAGGTTCAGCACGATCTGCTGCAGGCGCTTCTCGTCGGTGCGGATCGTCTCTGGAAGCGCCGGGTCCACCTTGATTCCGAAGCTCAGGCCCTTGTCCGAGGCGAGCTGCGTGAAAGTCCGCTCCATGTGCTGGCGCAGATGCGCAAGCGGCACCTCGGCGATGTCGATCGAGACCGTTCCCGACTCGATCTTCGACAGGTCCAGGATGTCGTTGATGAGGCTGAGCAGGTCGGTGCCGGCAGAATTGATGGTCCGTGCAAACTCGATCTGCTTATCGCTCAGATTGCCCTGCTGGTTGGTGGCGAGCAGGTTCGACAGGATCAGCAGCGAGTTGAGCGGAGTACGCAGTTCGTGGCTCATATTGGCCAGGAATTCGGACTTGTATTTCGAGGTGAGCGCGAGCTGTTCGGCCTTCTCCTCCACCGCGCGCCTCGCCATCTCGATCTCGAGATTCTTGTTCTCGACCTGCTTCTTCTCGTTTTCCAGAAGCTGCGCCTTCTCCTGCAGCTCCTCGTTGGTCGCGTGCAGTTCCTCCTGCTTCTTGGTCAGCTCGGTCTGGCGCGCCTGCAATTCGGAGGTCAGCAGCTGCGACTGCTTCAGCAGGCCCTCGGTGCGCATCGTCGCGGCAATCGTGTTGAGCACGATGCCGACCGATTCCATCAGCTGGTCGAGGAAGGAGCGGTGCGTATCGCTGAACTTGCCGAACGAGGCGAGCTCGATCACCGCCTTCACGTCCTCTTCGAACAGGGCAGGCAGAATGATGACGTTTCCGGGCGGCCCCTCGCCGAGACCGGACGTGATGCGCAGGAAATCGGGCGGCACGTCGTCGAGCGCGATGACGCGCTTGTCGGCCGCGCTCTGGCCGATCAGCCCCTCGCGCAGGTCTAGGCGCTGGCGGATGGCGCTCTTGCTCTCGGCGCCGTAGGCGGCCGCCAGCTCGAGATAGGATTCCTCGTCATCGCGGTTGGTCACATAGAACAGGCCGTATTGCGCGTTCACCAGCGGCGCCAGTTCGGAGATGATCAGGCGCGAGACGGTCGCCAGGTCGCGCTCGCCCTGAAGCATGCGCGAGAAGCGGGCCAGATTGGTCTTCAGCCAGTCCTGCTCGGCGTTCTTCAGCGTCTGATCCTTCAGGTTGCGGATCATTTCGTTGATGTTGTCCTTCAGCGCCGCGACCTCGCCGGACGCCTGCACGCTGATCGAGCGGGTGAGGTCGCCCTTGGTCACCGCGGTCGAGACTTCGGCGATGGCGCGCACCTGGGTCGTCAGGTTGGCGGCGAGCTGGTTGACGTTGTCAGTCAGGTCGCGCCAGAGCCCGGCGGCGCCCGGCACCCTGGCCTGGCCGCCGAGCTTGCCCTCGATGCCGACCTCGCGCGCGACGTTGGTCACCTGGTCGGCAAAGATCGCCAGCGTCTCGATCATCCCGTTGATCGTATCGGCGAGCGAGGCGATCTCGCCCTTGGCGTCCACCGCCAGCTTGCGCTTCAGGTTGCCCTGCGCCACCGCGGTCACGACATCGGCAATGCCCCGCACCTGGTTGGTGAGATTGGCGGCGAGCTGGTTGACGTTGTCGGTCAGGTCCTTCCAGACGCCGCTGACCTCTGTCGACTGGGCCTGCCCGCCGAGCTTGCCCTCGACCCCGACCTCGCGCGCGACGCGTGTCACCTCGCCGGCGAAGGAATTGAGCTGGTCGACCATCGTGTTGATGGTCGACTTCAGTTCGAGGATCTCGCCCTTGACGTCGACGGTGATCTTCTTCGACAGGTCGCCGCGCGCCACGGCGGTCGTCACC
>DATDJN010000456.1:0-15342 GCA_036520515.1 Rhizobiaceae bacterium | reverse complement strand
TCGTCGTCCATGTCGCGGGGGTGGCTGGTCGTGTAGCGGAGCCGCGCCAGGCCGGGGATTTCCGCCAGCCGGTAGAGCAGGCGGCCGAGCCCCCATTCGCTGCCGTCGGGCCCTTCTCCGTGCCAGGCATTGACGTTCTGGCCGAGCAGCGTCACCTCGCGCACGCCGGCCTCCGCCAGCTTCTCCGCCTCGGCAACGATCTGCGCCACCGGGCGCGACACTTCCGAGCCGCGCGTATAGGGCACGACGCAGAAGGTGCAGAACTTGTCGCAGCCTTCCTGCACGGTGAGGAAGGCCGTGACGCCCCGTCCCACGATCTCGGCCCGCCGGGGCTTGGGCAGGTGCTCGAACTTGTCCTCGATGGAGTAGTCGGTCTCGACGACCTTCTGGCCGCTCCTCGCCTTGCGCAAGGCCTCGGGCAGGCGGTGATAGGTCTGCGGCCCGATCACCAGGTCGACTGCCGACTGGCGGCGGATGATCTCGCGGCCCTCCGCCTGCGCCACGCAGCCGGCCACGCCGATCACCGTCTGCAGCCCGCGGCTCGCCCGCTCCGCCTTGAGGTCGCGGATCCGGCCGAGCTCGGAATAGACCTTCTCGGCCGCCTTCTCGCGGATATGGCAGGTGTTGAGGAGCACGAGGTCGGCTTCCTCGATGCGGTCCGTGCCGGCATAGCCGTCCGCAGCCAGCGCATCCTGCATGCGCTGGCTGTCATAGACGTTCATCTGGCAGCCATAGGTCTTGACGAAGACCTTCTTCGCCGCGCTCGCTGCCGGCGTAGCGACATCGCCATCCACGCCGTCTGCGATCCCGGCCTGCTCGATCTGGTCCAGTTCCATGTGGCGGCTTTTAGAAGGTTTCTGCGACAAAAAACAGACGATTTTGGCTATTTCGCCTCGCGCCTGCTCGGCTGCGGACGGGCGAGCGCCGTCTCAAGCATGGCGCGCACCTCGGCTTCGACGCGCCGCGTCGCCGCCTTGCGGTCGTCGCCGGGCAAAAACTCGATCGGCTCGCCGAAATGCAGTTCCACGTCGACCGCCCCTTCTTTCAGCAATGCCGCGGCATGCGGCGCCAGGTCGGCGTCGCCGATCCAGGAGGCGAGGTAGCGATGCTGGCGGCCCATCGGCAGGCCGTGGAGCCGCGTATAGGCGATGGTCAGCGGCTGGATGTAGACCTTGTCGACGGCGCCTTCCCGGAGCGCCATGGCGGCGGCGCCGAAGAGCGTGCTCTTGAACGGCAGGATGTAGTTGCCGTCGCCCGTCGTACCTTCCGCGAACAGCACAACCGCCTCGCCGTCGGCCAGCCGCCTGCCGATCTCGCTTGCCTGCTTGCCGGAGGTGCGCCGGCGCTCGCGCTCGATGAAGATGGTGCGCTGCAGCTTCGCCAGCCAGCCTATCACCGGCCATGCGGCCATGTCGGACTTGGCGATGAAGGAGACGTCGCAGCGCGAGCCGATGACCGATATGTCGGCCCAGGACACGTGGTTCGCCGCCACCACCAGCGGCCGCTTGGCCGTCAGCTCGCCCTTCTGGTGGATGCGGAAGCCGAGCGCCCGGCAATTGCCCTGGTGCCAGAGGCGCAACACGCGCCACTCGCTCCACAGCCTCGTCTTCATGGCGATAAGCTGCAGCGGAACCAGCGCCAGCGTCGAGACTGCGACGCAGCCCAGCGCGACCACCAGCCGGATCCTGCCGATCATAACCACGCGCCGCCCTTCAAGGCATGGCCCCGAAAGGCTGCAGGCCTTTCGGATCGAGATCATGCTTCATGCGAAAATGCGCTAGCGAAGATCGCGCCGCATGACAAGTGCGCCGCTCTTGCCGTCGCCGGTCTCGTAGTAGCGCGGACGCTTGCCCACCTCGAAGAAGCCGAGCCGCCGGTAGAGCGCGATGGCCGCCGCATTGGTCTCGTCGACCTCGAGGAACAGCGCCTCCGCCCGCTGGCTGTGCAGCTCCCGCAGCACGGCGTCCATCAGCCGCCAGCCCAGGCCCTGCCGGCGATGCGCCCGCGCCACCGCCACTGTCAGTATCTCGCCTTCGCCGGCAGCCAGCCGGGCCAGCACGAAGCCGACCGGCGGCGCATCGCCGCGGCCGGTTTCGCGGACGACGAAGCCGAAAACCGTGTCCTGGTCGAGCAGGCTCGCGAACTCGCCGTCCGTCCAGGGGCGGACGAAATCCTCCTGGTGGATCGCCGCGATCGCCGGACTGTCCGCGGGGGACAGCGGCTCCAGCACATAATCGCGGATCCTCGGCGTCAGGAAAGGTATGCGCATCGTTGCCGTCTTGTCTCTGTGCAGGCGTTTCCGGCGGCAATCATGACCGGATTCGCGGCAGGACGAAACCGGCTTGCGGCTTGGCGTCGGCATCGCGCAGGTAGAGCGGCTTCGGTTTTTCGCCGGCGTCCCTGGCCGCGCCGAGGCGGGCGTAGACGCCGATGTCGGCGGTCGATCGCTGCGCGCCGATCTCGAGACCCGCCTGCGCCTCCTGCGCGACCATTGCCGCCGCCGAACCAGCCAGCAGCGGCAGGTGCTCCCTGGCGATCGCGGCAGCCCCTTGCAGCGTCGTCGCCAACGGCCCGAAGAGCAGCGCGCCGGCCGCGTCATAGACGGCCAGATGGACCTCGCCGCGGCCGCCGTCGAGCGCCGCCATCACCTTGCGGGGTCCGGCGCCCGCGCGCGCCTCTGCCGCGATGGCCTCGAGCGTCGTCACGCCGACCGCCGGTATCTTCAAGGCCAATGCAAAGCCGCGCGCCGCCGACACGCCGACGCGGACGCCGGTGAACGAGCCCGGCCCGACCGCGACGGCGATCCGGTCCAACTGCCGGAACGCGACGCCCGCCTGCGCCATCGCCTCGTGGACAACGCCCATCAGCTGCTCGGCATGGCCCTTGCCAAGGTCGAGCACCGACCGGCCGAGCTCTTTCCGCGCCACACTGTCATGGACGCAGGCCGCGCAGAGCGCCGAGGCGGTGTCTATGGCGAGGAGGATCATCTTTCACCAACCCCGCGGGAGGGCAGGGTCATCCCGCCCGGTCCCGCGCCTTCAGCTCCAGCCGGCGCGCATGCAGGACCGGCTCGGTGTAGCCGTTGGGCTGCTCGCGGCCCTTGAACACCAGGTCGCAGGCTGCCTGGAAGGCGATCGACCCGTCGAAATCCTCAGCCATCGGCCGGTAGAGCGGATCGCCCTCGTTCTGCTTGTCGACGACCGCCGCCATGCGCTTCAGCGTCTCCAGCACCTGCTCCTTGCTCGCCACGCCGTGGTGCAGCCAGTTGGCGATGTGCTGCGAGGAGATGCGCAGCGTGGCGCGATCCTCCATCAGCGCGACGTCGTTGATGTCGGGAACTTTCGAGCAGCCCACGCCCTGGTCGATCCAGCGCACGACATAGCCGAGGATGCCTTGCGCGTTGTTGTCGAGTTCCTTCTGGATGTCTTCCGCCGTCCAGTTCGGCCGCACGGCGACCGGGACCGAAAGGATGTCGTCGAGCTTCGCCTTCGGCCGGCTCTTCAATCCCTCCTGCACGGCATGCACGTCGACCTTGTGATAATGCGTCGCGTGCAGCGTGGCAGCCGTCGGCGAGGGCACCCAGGCCGTGTTGGCGCCGGCCCTAGGATGGCCGATCTTCTGCTCCAGCATGGCCGACATCAGGTCGGGCATCGCCCACATGCCCTTGCCGATCTGGGCATGTCCGGCCAGGCCGCATTCCAGTCCGATGTCGACGTTCCAGGCCTCGTAGGCCGAAATCCAGGCTGCCTGGCGCATGTCGCCCTTGCGGATCATGGGCCCGGCCTCCATCGAGGTATGGATCTCGTCGCCGGTACGGTCGAGGAAGCCGGTGTTGATGAACACCACGCGCTCCCTGGCGGCGCGGATGCATTCCTTGAGGTTGACGGTGGTGCGCCGCTCCTCGTCCATGATGCCCATCTTGATGGTGTTGTGCGGCAGCTTCAGCGTCTTCTCGACGCGGGCGAATATCTCGGTCGCGAATTCCACCTCGTCGGGCCCGTGCATCTTCGGCTTCACCACATAGATGGAGCCGGTGCGCGAATTCTTGTGCCGGCCGTTGGGCCCGATGTCGTGCAGCGCGATCAGCGTGGTGACCGCCGCATCCATGATGCCCTCAGGCACGTCATGCCCGTCGCGGTCGACGATCGCCGGGTTGGACATCAGGTGACCGACGTTGCGGACCAGCATCAGCGAGCGGCTTTTCAGCTCGAAGGCGGAGCCGTCGGGCGCCTTGTACTGGAGGTCGGGATTGAGCTTTCGCGTGAACGTCTTGCCGCCCTTCTCGACCTCCTCCGAGAGGTCCCCCCTCATCAGGCCCAGCCAGTTGCGGTAGGCGGCAACCTTGTCCTCGGCGTCGACCGCGGCGATCGAATCCTCGAAATCCTGGATCGTGGTGATGGCGGATTCCAGCCAGACGTCCGAGATGTTGGCCGAGTCGGCCTTGCCGATCGTCGAGCTGGCATCGATCCGGATCTCGATGTGGATGCCGTTGTTCCTGAGCAGCAGCTGGTCAGGCCCAGCCGTCTCGCCGAGATAGCCGGCGAATTTCTCGGGCTGCGCCAGCCCTGTCTGCCTGCCGCCGCCGAGCGCGACGACAAGCTCCCCGCCGACGACCGAGAAGTCGCGCGCATCGCGCCAACTCGCGTTGGCCAGCGGCGCCACCTCGTCGAGGAAGCTGCGCACCCAGCCGATCACCTTGCCGCCCCGTATGGGATTGTACTCCTTGCGCTTGTCCGCGCCGCCGGTGTCGGTGATCGCGTCGGTGCCGTAGAGCGCGTCGTAGAGCGAGCCCCAGCGGGCATTCGCGGCGTTCAGCGCATAGCGCGCATTCATCACCGGCACGACGAGCTGCGGCCCCGCCAGGGTCGCGATCTCGGGATCGACGTTCTCCGTCGTCACCTTGAAGGGCACGCCTTCCGGCACAAGGTAGCCGATCTCCCGCAGGAAGTCCTTGTAGGCCTCCATGTCGGTCGGCGCGCCGTTCTCGCGGTACCAGGCGTCGATCTTCTGCTGCAGGTCGTCGCGCCGCTTCAGCAAAGCGCGGTTGCGCGGGCCAAGGTCATGCACCAGGTGGGAGAGGCCGGCCCAGAACTCCTTCGCGTCGATACCGGTCCCCGGAATGGCCTCGTCGGTCACAAAATCATGCAGCTCGCGGGCAATCTGCAGGCCGGCGATTTCGATACGATCGGTCATTCCATTTTCCTCCCAAGGCGGGATTGTCCACCATTTCGGGCCTTTGATCACGCAACGCCGGGAGGGTCAATTCGTTTGCCCCGCGGCAGTGAATTCCACGGGCCGGCCCCCGCTATGGCCCTTGCCCTCGAAGCGGGCATCGCCGATACCTTGCGCGGACCTTCGAGCCGGAATGCGGGAGGAACGAACGACATGATGCCATCGGCGCGATTTCCAGACCTCGAGGGCGCTTCGGTGCTGATCACCGGCGGCGGCTCGGGCATCGGCGCCGCGCTCACAGAAGGCTTCGCCCGCCAGGGCGCCAGGGTCGCCTTCGTCGACATCGCCGAAGAACCGAGCCGGGCGCTGGTCGAGCGGCTGGCGGGCTCGGAGGCCATCCGGCCGCTCTACCTCAAGGCCGACCTCACCGACATCGAGGCGCTGCGCAATGCGGTGGCCGAGGCGATCGCGGCGCATGGGCCGGTCACCGTCCTGATCAACAACGCCGCCTATGACGAGCGTCACGACATCGACGCTGTGACCGAGGAATACTGGGACAACAACCAGTCGATCAACTTGCGCCCGCACTTCTTCACCGCGCAGGCCGTCGCGCCGGGCATGATGCAAGCCGGCAAAGGCTCGATCGTCAACTTCACCTCTACCTCCTTCCTCATCAACCACCCCGACATGCCGTCCTACACCGCGGCCAAGGCGGGCATCATCGGCCTCACCAAGGGGCTCGCCGGGCGGCTCGGCCCGCACGGCATCCGCGTCAACGCGGTGGCGCCGGGCTGGGTGATCACCGAGCGCCAGCAGAAGCTCTGGGCCAGCGAGGAACGGCTCGCCGCGCATGTCGCCCGGCAGTGTATCCGCGAAGTCATGCTGCCCCACGACATGGTCGGCACCTGTCTCTTCCTCGCTTCCGACGCCGCGCGCATGCTGACGGCGCAGACGCTGATCGTCGACGGAGGCTATCTGTGAGCGGACCTGCCGTCGCGGCCGTCGATTGGGGCACGTCGAGCTTTCGCCTCTGGCTGCTCGACGCCGCGGGCGCGGTGCTGGCTGAACGTCGCAGCGGCGAAGGCATGCTGACCGCGGGCACCGAAGGTTTCGGCCCCATCCTCGAAAAACACCTGGCCGCCGTGCGCGCGCCGCAAAATCTGCCTGTCATCGTCTGCGGCATGGCCGGCGCCCGCCAGGGCTGGATCGAGGCCCCCTATGTCACGCTGCCCGCCGGCCTCGACGGCATCTTGGCTGGCGCCGTCCCGGTGCCGGGACAGACCCGTGACATCCGCATCCTGCCCGGTCTCGCCCAGCGCAGCGCCGACGCCCCTGACGTGATGCGCGGCGAGGAAACGCAACTCGCCGGAGTGCTGCCGCTCTTCGCCTCCGGTCGCCACGTGATCTGCATGCCCGGCACCCATTCCAAATGGGTCGAAGCCGGGAACGGCGTCATCTCGCGCTTCGGCACCTGGCTGACCGGCGAGCTGTTCTCGCTGCTCTCCAAGCAATCCATCCTGCGCCATTCGCTCGGCGAGGATGCCGCGCCCGCGCTGCCCGGCATGCCGGCCTTCGTCGCCGCCTGTAAGGATGCCCTTGGGCAGGGCGGCGACGTCGGCCCGTCGCTCTTCCGCATCCGGGCGGCATCGCTGCTCCAGGACCTGCAGCCCGCCGACGCGGCGGCGAGGCTCTCCGGCCTGCTCATCGGCGCCGAGATCGCTTCGGCGCGGCGCGCCTTCGACTGCCCGGCCGACGAGATCATCCTCGTCGCCTCCGGTCCGCTCGGCTCGCTCTACGCGGCCGCGCTGAAGCTCGCCGGCTGCACGCTGTTGCAGGCAGACGCCGACGAGGCGGTCCGCGCCGGGCTGTTCGAAGCGGCGAAACGCCTCGGCTGGACAGGCGCAAACCCGGCCGGCGCCGCATCAGGAAGCCCTTCCCCATGACCGTCGCTTTTCCAAATCTCCAGCGGCGTCTCATCGCCATCCTGCGCGGCGTCACGCCGGACGAGGTGCTCGGCATCGGCACCGCCGTCTTCGAGGCTGGCATCCATGCGATCGAGGTGCCGCTCAACTCGCCCGACCCATTCCGCTCGATCGAGATTCTCGTGAAATCGCTTCCCAGGTCGGCGCTGGTCGGCGCCGGCACTGTGTTGACCGCAGCCCAGGTCGACGACCTCCACGATGCCGGCGGCAGGCTGCTGGTCAGCCCCAACATCGACCGCGCCGTCATGGCGCGCGCCAACCATCACGGCATGGTCACCATGCCCGGCGTCTTCACGCCGACCGAGGCGTTCCTGGCGCTGTCGCTCGGCGCCTCGGCGCTGAAATTCTTCCCGGCGAGCGCGCTGGGCGCGAAAGGCATCGCGGCGATCAAGGCCGTGTTGCCGCAGGAAACCATCGTCGGCGCGGTCGGCGGCGTCTCGGAGAAGGATTTCGCCGACTTTTCCCGGATCGGCGTGTCGACCTTCGGTCTCGGCTCCAGCCTCTACGCGCCGGGGCTGGGCGCCGAGGCGGTGGCAGGACGCGCCGTTGCAGCCGTCGCCGAATGGGACGCAGTGTTCGCGAAGGGCTGACGGCGGACCGGCAGCGCCAATCGCCGTCGACCCACCATCGGAGATCGCATGCCCAAATCCACCCTGGTCCTCGTCTTCGAGCCCGAAGCCGCCTGCCGCGCACGCCTCGCCGCCGAGGGTTTCGCTGAAAGGCGCGTGCTCGAAATCTCGTCCTATCTCGCCCAATCCACCGACCTCGCGCCGGAGTTTGCCGCGATCGAAAAAGCCTGCGCCGACCGGGGTCTCGATTTCGTCCCGCGCGAGCTCGACGACGCGGCGGCGGACCTTGCGCGCCGAGCCCCGGACAGCACGCTGGTCTGGACCCTCACCGACGGCATCGCCTATTTCCGCGGCGGCGTCGCGCCGGCGCTTGCCCGGCTGAACGGGCTGCGCACCATCGGGTCCGATGACGCGCTCTTCGCGCTCTGCCAGGACAAGTTCCGCTCGGGCGTCGTGCTTTCCGCGCTCGGCCTGCCGGTTCCGCCGGCGGGTCTCGCCAGGGAAGGCCAATGGCTGGTCGAGCCGCCGGCGTCGGCACGCGGCTGGTTCGTGAAGCCAAACCGGCTCGGCGCAAAGATCGGCATCTGGCCGGATTCGCATTGCGCTACGCCCGGCCATGCGCTGGACCTCAGCCGCCGCGTGTTCGAAGCCTATCGCGACGATGTCGTCGTTCAGCCCTACCTGCCCGGCCGCAACGTACGCGCCAGCTTCCTTGCCGTGCCCGCGGGTGCCGGGCCGGAGGCGCTCGGTGTCTTCCTCGTCGATTCAGGCGGCGATTTCCAGACCATGGACGATTCGCTGGCGCTCTACGGCGAAACCGGCGCCGCGGCCGCCGCCTCTGGCGACTATGTCGAACCGAAGCTGGTCGGGGTCGAGGACAGCCAGCCGGACGCTGCGGCGAAAATCCGCGGCATCGCTGCCCGGCTGATGCAGGCGCTCGGTCTGCGCGACGTGTTCTCGATCGATTTCCGCGTCGAGGCCGACGACACCGTCCACCTCATCGAATTCGAGGTCTGCCCGGGACTGCCCTGCTTCGATTTCCGCGCCTATTGCCGCGCTCAGTGGGGCCTCAGCCTCGCCGCGGCGATGGCCGAGACAGCCGCGAACCGGATCCGGGCCAGGTAGCTACGCCTTCGCCAGGCAGATGTTGGCCACGCCCGAGCTGATGAAGCCCAGCCTGTTGGCGGCGGCCTTCGAGAGGTCGATCACCCGTCCCTTGATGAATGGGCCGCGATCGTTGATGCGCACGATCACCGTCTTGCCGTTCTTCTGGTTGGTCACCTTGAGCTTGGTGCCGAAGGGAAGCGTGCGGTGCGCGGCGGTGAGATCGGCCGGATTCATTCTCTCGCCCGAAGCGGTCTGGGAGTAGAGCGCGTACCAGGAGGCGCTGCCGCATTGTGCCGAAGCCGGAGCCGTAAACGCGGCGACAAAGAGGGCGCCAACCAGTGCGACCGCACTGGCTGCGGTTGTTCTTCTCGTCATGTCGAAGTCTCTCCGTAAGTAGGCCCCGGATCAGGGTTACGGATGGAATAAGGCAGCAAATGCGGCAGAGACCCGGCAGTTCCGTGTTACCGACACACGATTCGACACACTTGGAAACACTCTGTCATGCTTGAGAGATATACTCTGTTGCCGCGGCAGCTTCCGGATATTCATTCGAAAATGGCCGCGATCGAGCGGCTATTCTGCTGAATTCAAAAGCGCTTTTGCAGGACTGTGCCAGCCTCTTGGGCCACGGACGAGGCGCCGCAGCCTTTCCCGCCTGCCTCATGGGCGACGAGAATATGCTACCGGAATTACCGTGCGTTATCTGATTTCTATCTCGATAAAGGCGTATTCGCCGTCATTGGCGCTGACCACATCGTGCTCGACGCCTTCCTTGCGAAAGTAGGGCGCGCCCTTCTTCATCTCGGCGAAGCTTTCACCTTCGCTGGTCACGATCTTCAGCTTTCCGTCCGCCATGGGCACGATGACGTAGTCATGCGCATGGCGGTGCCAGCCGGTATTGTCGCCGGGCTGAAAGCGCCATTCGGTAACGATGACGCGCTCGTTGGCGATAAGTGTCGTTGCCTTGGCCGATCCGGTCATGGCGGCACCTCCCATTCAACCTCATTGGATCGATCAGAAGCGGCGTCCGCTACGGCCATCTTGCCGAAAACAACGCGCCAACAAAAAGCCCGGCACGAAGGCCGGGCTGAGCTCTCGAACAAATCGCCCGTTTCAGGCGAGATTGCCGCCGATCCAATGCGACAGCGCGGTCTTCGGCAGCGCGCCGACCTTGATGTCCGCCACTTCGCCGCCCTTGAAGATCATCAGCGTCGGAATCGAGCGCACGCCGAACTGCGCGGCAAGCTCCGGGTTCTCGTCGATGTTCAGCTTGGCGACCTTCACCTTGCCGGCGAGTTCGGTCGATATCTCTTCCAGCGACGGGCCGATCATCTTGCAGGGGCCGCACCACTCCGCCCAGAAATCCACGACCACAGGCTCCGAAGCCTCCAGGACGTCCTTCCTGAAATTGTTGTTGTCGACCTTGACGGTTGCCATGAACAGAACCTTTCGGTGATTTCGCGTCGCACAATATGTGGGGTCCAGGCGCCCACGTTCAAGCAGCGTTTGTGTCACGCCGACGTGAGTCGGGCAAGCGCTTCGTCGAGCGACGCTTCCGGCAGGGCAATCAGCCGGGGTGCCTCGGTGAAGAGCAGCGCAGCCGCGATTTGCCTGCCCGGATAGAGCGGCTTCAGCAGCGCGCGGTAGAGCGCAAGCTGCAGCACATAGGCCGCCGGCGCCTCCGAAAGCTGCGCGGGGGCAGGGCGGTTGGTCTTGTAGTCGACGATCAGCACCTCGTCGGCCGTCACTGCCAGCCGGTCGATCTTGCCGGAAACGAGCCGCTTGCGGCCGCGCACCTCGATCTCGCCCATGATCGCCACCTCCGCACGCGATCCAGGCGAGAAGATCGGCGCGAAACCATCCGCGCCGAGGATCGCCTCCATCTGCGCCCAGGCGGCATCGCGCTCGCCGTCCGGCCAGTCCGGAACAGCCCGCGCCAGATAGCGGCGCGCCGCTGCCTCCCGCTCGGCCAGCGGCAGGTCGGGCAGCACCTGCAAGAGCTTGTGGATCGCCGAGCCGCGCGCCACGGCGAAACCCGGCTCCTCCTCGCCGTCGAGCACCGGCGAGCGCGCCGACACGACCGGCTCGCGCGCATCCTCGATCAGCACCGAGGCGCCCGAGGGCGACAGCGGGCGAGGCAGGTCGTCGTCCGGCGGCAGGTGCCCGAACACCGGCAGCGGCGCATGCCGCTCCACGGCGGCCGTTGCCCCATCCCCGTCGATCGCCACCGCCGGCTGCACCTTGCTGCGGAAGCGATGGGCGGGCTCGCCGGTCACCGGATGCGTCAGTTCCTCGGTCTCGGCGATGCCCAGCAGCGCGTCGCACACGATTGCATGCCAGGTCCGCTGGTTGCGCGCGCGCTTGCCGTGATAGCCGCAGACGACCAGCCGGTCCTCGGCGCGGGTCATGCCGACATAGAGCAGCCGGCGGTATTCGTCGTCCGCGGCCTCCTTGACGCGCGCCTCGGCGTCGCGCGAGAAGCCGTTGGCGACCTCCTTGGTCGAGCGCCAGAGATAGCCCTTGCCGCCGTCACGAAGATTGAACGGCATCAGCCGGGGCAGATGCTGCTCGCTGAACGGCGCGGTACCGCCGTCGACCAGGAACACCACCGGCGCCTCCAGGCCCTTGGCGGCATGCACCGTCATGATGCGCACCTCGTCGCGGCCCTGGTCCATCTCGCGCTTGATCTCTGGCCCGGCGCTTTCGAGCGTCGCCAGGAAGGCCTCCAGCCCCGGCAGGCCGGCACGCTCTTCGGCGAGGCAGAAGCTCAGGAACTCGTCGAGAATATCGCCGGCCTCGTGGCCGAGCCGCGCGATCATGCGCTGGCGCACGCGGTCGCGGCCGAGCACACCCGAATAGAACTCGAACACCGGCTTGTAGGCGGCCTCGTTCGCCCAGGCATCGAGCTTCGCCACCACCTCGGCGAGGAACAGGTCGTCCGGCGCCTGGCGGCGCAGCTCTTCGGCCAGCGAGCTTCGTTCATCGCGCTTGGCCGCGAGCTCGAACAGCATATCCTCGTTCAGGCCGAAGGCCGGGCTGCGCAGCACGGCCGCCAGCGACAGGTCGTCCTCGGGCTGCAGCAGGAAGCGGCCGAGCGCCATCATGTCCTTGATGGCGATGTGCGCCGGCAGGCTCAGCCTGTCCGCGCCGGCGACCGCGATGCGCTTCTCCTTGAGGCTGCGCGACAGCGCATGCACGAAGCGGTCGCGCTTCCTGACCAGCACCATCACGTCTCCGGGTCTCAGCCGCTTGCCGGTCCCCTCGATCACCTCGCCATTGTCGAGCCAGTGCTTGATCGTCGCCGCCACCGCCTCGGCCACCTGCACCGCCGGGGCCTGCGCATGGTCAACGGACTGCGTCCAGTCGTCGGGCTCCTCGGCAGTGTCGGCGCCGACCGAGTTCCAGATCTCAACATAGCCCGGCGCGTCGAAGCGGATCGCGTCGTGCCTGACCGGATCGGGATCGTGGGTGATGCCGCGCCGCGCCTGGTCGCTGGCGAAGACGCGGTCGACGGCATGCAGCACGTCGTTGGTCGAGCGGAAGGAGAGGGTAAGCCTGACCTGCTCGAAGCCGGCATTCGCCTCGCGCACGCGCTGCGAGAACTCGGCGCCCGTCTCGGCGAAGGATTCGGGCGAGGCGCCCTGGAAGGAATAGATCGACTGCTTCTCGTCGC
This sequence comes from Rhizobiaceae bacterium, assembly GCA_036520515.1. Lineage (GTDB taxonomy): Bacteria > Pseudomonadota > Alphaproteobacteria > Rhizobiales > Rhizobiaceae > Mesorhizobium_K. The sequence goes on along the minus strand of DATDJN010000456.1, from coordinate 2,839 downwards.
CGACCGCGAACACCGTGCGGCGGACATCGTCGCGCGCGCTCATGCCGGCGAAGAATTCCTCGGCAAGCCGCCGCACCACGGCCCATTGCTCGGGGCTGGTGTCCTGCGCCTCGTCGAGCAGGATGTGATCGATGCCCTGGTCGAGCTTGTATTGCACCCAGGCGCCGGCGTCCCGGCGCGCCAGCAGCCGCGCAGTGCGCGTGATCAGGTCGTTGAAATCGAGGAAGCCGCGGCCTGTCTTCAACTGCTCGTAGCGTGCGATCAGCCAGTCGGCGATGGTAAGCGCCGCGCGCGTGCCCTCCAGCATGCGGAACAGCGCCAGCCGGTCCGAGCCGGCGCGGATCGCGTCCACGGCTTCCAGATAACGCTCCGCCAGATCGGGGATCGCGTTGTGCAGGGCCTTGGTGAAGGCCCTTGCCGGGCTGTACGGATCGCCATCGGACTTCAGAAAACCTTCGGCCAGCAGCTTCAGCCGCCTGATCGGATCGTGCTCGCGGTAGGCGTGATCCAGCGCCGGCAGCATGTTCTTCAGCACGCTCTTGGCATTGGTCAGGATCGCCGTCTGGTGGAAGGTCTCGAAGATTTCGCTCGGGAACCCCGGCAGCGGCCATGCCGCATCGGCGATCGTCTCCGCCGTCTCGCCCTCGGCGAAGCCGAACTCTTCGAACAGCTCGGCATAGGCCGCGGTGTCGCCGCCCAGCCCGTCGATGAAATCGCGCAGCCCGTCGCGCCGCCTGACGATCTCCTGCAGCAGCAGGTCCAGCCCGAACTCGCCGCCGCGCTCGAGGACCACTGCGAAGGCTTCCGCCAGGCCCGGCGTTTGCGCCATCGCGCCCGTCAGCATCTCGCGCCTTGCCTCGGCGAAGAGCAGCTCCTCCATCTGCGGATCGAGCATCTCGAAATGCGCGGCGATGTTCGCCTCCAGCGGGAACTGGTGCAGCACCGATTCGCAGAAGGCATGGATGGTCTGGATCTTCAGTCCGCCCGGCGTCTCCAGCGCCTCGGCGAACAGTTTTCGCGCCCGCCGCAGCTTCGCCGCGGTGGGGCTTTGGCCTTCGATCTCGGCGATGCGGGCCGCAAGCTCCCCGTCTTCAAGCATCGTCCAGTCCGACAGGCTGGCGAAGACGCGGTTCGACATGTTGGCGGCGGCGGCGCGCGTATAGGTCAGGCAGAGGATCTTCGACGGGTCGGTGCCCTGCAGCAGCAGGCGGATGACGCGCTGCGACAGCACATGCGTCTTGCCCGAGCCGGCATTGGCCGACACCCAGACGGAATTCCGGGGATCGGAGGCGCGCGCCTGCCGCTCCGCCGTGTCGCCGGGCACGGGATAGCGCCGCTTCGTCATTCCTCGCCCTCGCCAGCCCCGCCCGCCGACCATTCGAGCACGCGCGCCAGGTGGTCGTATTCGCCGTCCACCTCCGCCTCGCGGAACGGCAGCGCCCGCGACAGATAGCCCGTCGTCGGATCGCGATAATGGAGCAGCAGCTGTTCCAGCCGCGCCCAGGCCTCTTCGGAGAGCTCGACCGCGCTCTTTGCCTTGCGGTCGTGCTCGAGGATCGTCTCGTGCTGCACCTCGCCGTTCGCCTTCAGCCTGACGAAGGCGAGGTCGGCGGGATCGAGCGCGCCGAGTTCCTTGAAGGCGCCGCGCCTGAGCAGCGCACCCTCGAGCGCCAGCTGAGGCGCCAGCAACGTATGCGCCTGGCCCTTCGACGGCGACGAGCCGGTCTTGTAGTCGAGGATGTCGGCCAGCCCCTCCCTCAGCACGTCGACGCGGTCGGCATAGCCCGACAGCGTCACCTCCGAGCTGCCGACCGTCGTCGAAGAGGCGCGCGCTTCCGCAATGCGCTGCGTCACGTTCCCGGCGCGCTCGCGCTCCCAGTCGACGATCTCGTCGGCCAGGAGCTGGAAGCGCGGCCACCACACGGCCTCGACATCGGGCGGCAGGGCAGCCTCGGCGAAACATTCCTTGCCCTTCGCCAAAAGCACATCCAGCGCCTCCGCCTCCCTGGGATCGAGGCCCGACGCGGCGAAGCGATGCAGGATGGCGTGGAACAGCGTGCCGCGTTCGGCAGCACCCGGATCGCGGACAAGCGGGTCGAGTTGCCTCAGCCGCAATATCCTCCTGGCATAGATCGCATAGGGGTCGCGCCTGAGCGTCTCGATCTCGGTCACCGAGAAACGCGCCGGGCGGACGGCCAGCGGCGGTCTGGGCTGCGGCCGCGCCGCGAATTTCACCGGGGGTCCCGCATCGAGTTCGCCGGCCCAGGCGAGCAGCTTTCGGCCGCGAGCCGACATCGCCCCGACCGCTTCCTTGCCGGCGAAGGTCGTCAAGCGCTGCAGCCAGCGCGACGGCACTGCCGGCGCCTCGCCGGCGCGGGCGGAACGCGAGAGAATCACGCGCTGCGTGCCAAGCGCCATGGTGAAATCATGCGCGGCCTGGCCGATGCGCCGCTCCGGCGGCTCGAGGTCGAGCCCCGATTTCATCAGCCTGGACATGAAGCGGTCGGCCTCGGCGCGGCGCGGCCAGCTGCCTTCGTTCAAGCCGCCGACCACCAGCGTGTCGACGCTTTGCAGGCGGGCCTCCAGCGCGCCCCAGATGGCGATGCGGCGCTCGGCGCCCCGCGACGGCTTCACCATCTCCGGACCGATCAGCGCGGCCATGACCTCCGGCCATTCGCTCGGCTGGAAAGCGAAGCCGGCGGTGGCGCCGGCCAGTCCGCGCAGGAACTCCGCGAGTTTCTCGCCGGCGTCCTCCTTGTAGAGCTCGGCGAGGCTGCCCTTGGCATCGCGGCCGAGCGCCTCGAAGGCCAGCACCGTCGCCTTGACCATCTCGGCGAAG
>DATDJN010000455.1:0-10700 GCA_036520515.1 Rhizobiaceae bacterium | reverse complement strand
CTTCTCGTGGATCGCGCTCGGCGAAAGCACCAACGGCGCATCGCGCCTGCTGGTGGCGGCGCTGCGCCGACGCACCGCACGCGCCGAGATCGGAGAATGGATCGACGCCGGATCGGATGGCCGGCCCTGCGCGCCATTTGCCCCGGCGCCCTCGACCCTCGCCCATTCGGCGCTGCAGCGCCGCGCCCCCGACGGCCGGCCGATCGGAACGCCGATCGCGCTTAGCCTGAAGGCCGGGCATCCGACGATCCTGGTCGGCGAAAGCGGCTCGGGCAAGACCAGCCTCTTGAAGCAGATCGCGGGCTGGATCGGCGACGACGTCATGGTCGGCGACACCGGCCCCCTTCCTGCCGAGGCCCGCCGGGCCGCGACAATGTTCTGCCCGCACGACGCCGCGATCCTTGCCGACACGGTGCGCGCCAACCTCTTCGCGCCCGGCAGGGCCGATGCCGAGCTTTGGGAAGCGCTCGCCGCCGTGGAGCTCGACGAGCGCATCGGCCAGGCGGGCGGGCTCGACGGCTGGATCGTGCAGGACATGCTTTCGCTCGGCGAGGCGCAGCGGATCAACCTCGCCCGTGCCTGGCTGTCGGACCGGCCCGTCGTCGCCCTCGACGAGCCGACCGAACATCTCGGCGACGATCAGGGCCGGCGCATCCTGCAACGCCTTCTCCACCGCCTGTCGGACCGCATCGTCGTCCTTTCCAGCCATCGCCTCGGCTCCCTGCCCGACGCCACCACCATCGAGCTCTGATCCATGACCGACGTTCCCAGCCACCGCCTCATCGAAGCGAACGTGCCGCGCTACACGAGCTATCCGACCGCGCCGCACTTCCACCCTGGCGTGACGGCCGAAACCGTCGGGTTATGGCTCGACGCGCTGCCGGAGGGCGAAGCGGTCTCGCTCTACCTCCACATCCCCTTCTGCGACCGGCTGTGCTGGTTCTGCGCCTGCCACACCAAGCAGACGCTGCGCTACGAACCGCTGGCCGAATACCTCGCCACGCTTCACGAGGAGATCGAGACGATCGGCCGGCGCATGGCCGGTCGCAACCCGGTGGCGGCGATCCATCTCGGCGGCGGCTCGCCCACCATGCTTAAGCCCGACGATCTCCGGGCGCTCCGGCAAAAGCTCGACGCCAGCTTCGCGATGACGCCGGACGTCAGCCTGAGCGTCGAGATCGAGCCCAACGACATGGACGAGGAGAGGCTCGACGCACTCGCCGAAATGGGCCTCACGAGGGCAAGCCTCGGCATCCAGGATTTCGACGCGCGCGTGCAGCAGGCAATCAACCGCGAGCAGAGTTTCGAGACGACAGCGGCGGTGGTGCTCGGGCTGCGTGCGCGACATGTCGGCTCCGTCAACCTCGACCTGCTCTATGGCCTGCCTTTCCAGAGCGTCGAGACGCTCGAGGAGACGGTCAGGAAGTCGCTCTCGCTCAGCCCGGACCGCATCGCCCTGTTCGGCTATGCGCATGTGCCGTGGTTCAAGAAGCACCAGACCATGATCGACGAGGCCGCGCTGCCCGACGCCGAAGCCCGGATGGCGCAGGCCGTGGCGGCTGCCCGGCTGATCGCCTCGCAAGGCTACCAGCGGATTGGCCTCGACCACTTCGCACTGCCGGACGACAGCCTCGCGGTCGCCGCGCGCGAAGGCCGGCTGCGGCGCAATTTCCAGGGCTACACCGACGAGCGCTGCGAGACGATCGTCGGTCTCGGTCCTTCCTCGATCAGCCGATACGCACAGGGCTACGCCCAGAACCACCCGGCGACCGGCGAATATGGCCGCCGCGTGCTGGCCGGAGAACTCGCCACCGTGCGCGGCATCGCCCTTTCCGAGGATGACCGCGTGCGCGGCTGGGTCATCGAAAGGCTGATGTGCGACTTCGCCTTCTCCGCCACCGATGCGGTCCGGCGGTTCGGCGGAGCTGCCAGGACGGTGCTGGCGGAGGCGACGGCCCTCGCACAGAACGCGGCGGGCCTCAGGCGCGACGGCGACCGTTTCGTGGTCGGCGAGGACGACCGCATCGTCGTGCGCACCATCGCGGCCAATTTCGACCGCTATCTGCCGCAACAGCAAAGCCGTCACTCCGCCGCCGTCTGACCCGCAGTAGCGGCGCCGGGCAACCGATCCGGCCCGCACTCCTCGACGGAACGCCTCTGCCGAGGCTAGACTGCGGCCATGGCATCGAACGCACCGTCCCGCCTCGCCGGCTCGATCGTGGCTCTTGTCCTGCTCGCGGGCTGCTCGTCCCTGTCCGTGCGTGGCCCGCTCGACGCTTCCGCCTATGCGGCGATGGACTGCAACGAACTCAACGGCACGGTGGCCAGCGTATCCACCCGGATCTCGCAGACGGCCATCACCCGCGGCAAGGTCGCCGAGACGCACATCCCCAGATGGGTGTTGGGCGGCACGCGCGTCGCCACCGCCGTCACCGAGCGCCAGACGGCCAGGATCGAAATGCTGCGGGAAGAGGAACGCGCGGCCGTCGCGGCCAGGGACCGAGCCTGCGCGCGGCGTCAGTAGGCACCATCCGCCTTTACCGGGCCGACCGGACTCTGTTGCAGAATTGTTGCACGCGTAACCGCTTTCGAATGCCCCTGGAAACATAGAGGTGCGATAGACGGCGGCATGAAAACCTGCTCCGCCGCAGAAGGGGATTGGCCTTCCGCGCCTTTGCGGCCCTGCCCCGGAACCGCCCGGTGCCCGGTCGAATGTCAGCAGCCTGCAAGGCTTTTTGGCCGGCCCCCTTTTCAGCGCCAGCCCGGATACATAGATGCAACGCCCCGAGGTAACCGGGTCCGGGCCGTCACGGTTGCGCTAACGGGCGCCTTGTGCCAGCCTGCCCCCCGACCGAGCGTCAAGAGGGATAAATGAGCCGACAGGACAATTCCCCCGCAGCCGCTTCGATGGCTGCGCTGCTACGCCTTCTACCCCCGGCCGGCCTGCTCGCCGGCCTTCTCTTCTCAGCACAGGTCATGGCTCAACAGCAGGAGCCGCCGGCCGTGACCGCCGCCAAGCCTGTCGTGCGCGACATCGTCGAGGACGACGCATTCGTCGGCCGCTTCGAGGCCGTCGACCAGGTCGCCGTCAGGTCGCGCGTCAACGGATACCTCGAGGATATCCATTTCACCGATGGCGCGCTGGTCAAGCAAGGCGACCTGCTCTTCACCATCGACCGGCGCCCCTACCAGGCCGCCTATGACGCGGCCAAGTCGCGTGTCGACGTCGCCACCAGCCTTCTCGACTTCAGCAAGGCCCAGCTGCAGCGTGCCCAGGATCTCGCCAACAGCGGCAACCTTCCGACCTCGACGCTCGATGACCGGCGCCGCGAGTATCTTGCCGCCGAAGCGGGCTTTCAGGGCGCTAAGGCCGATCTCACGACCGCCAGCCTGAATCTCGAATTCACCCAGATCAAGGCGCCCCTGGCAGGCCGCATCGACCGGCGGCTCGTGTCGGTCGGCAACCTGGTCCAGTCCGACACGACCCTGCTCACCACCATCGTGGCGACCAGCCCCATCGACTTCTACTTCGACGTCGACGAGCGCCTCTACCTCGCCTACGCCAACGACGCGCGCCAGCGCGGCGGCGCATTGCAGGAAGGCGCCGGCGGCCTCGACGTTACGGTGCGCGTCGCCGACCGCCAGAACAGCTCCTTCAAGGGCAAGCTGGACTTCGCCGAGAACCGCATCGATGCCGCCACCGGCACGATGCGGGTGCGCGCGCGCTTCGACAATCCCGACGGCACGCTGCAGCCCGGCATGTTCGGCCGCATCAACGTTCCCGGCTCCCTCCCCTACAAGGGCATCATGGTGCCGGATCAGGCGGTCGGCGCAGACCAGGATCGCCGCATCGTCTATGTCGTCGACGCGGAGGGCAACGTCAGCGCCAAGCCGGTCCGCACCGGCCCCCGCCAACATGGCTACCGCGTCATCCGCGAGGGCCTCACCGGCGACGAGACCATCGTCATCGACGGGCTGATGCGTGTCAGGCCCGGCGTCAAGGTCAAGGCGGAGGTGGTGACGCTGCCGCCGGAGGCCGAGGTCGCCGGAGCCGCGCAATGAATTTCTCGCATTTCTTCGTCGACCGGCCGATCTTCGCGTCGGTGCTTTCGATCGTGCTCGTGATCGTTGGCGGCATCGCCTACACGCAGCTTCCGGTCTCGCAATACCCCGAGATCGCGCCCCCCACCATCGTGGTGCGCGCCATCTATCCTGGCGCCGACGCCGAGACGGTCGCCGCGACGGTGGCGACACCGATCGAGCAGGAGATCAACGGCGTCGAGGACATGCTCTACATGTCCTCCTATTCGTCGAGTGACGGCGCCATGGCGCTCACCATCACCTTCGAACTCGGCACGGATCTCGACCAGGCGCAGGTGTTGGTGCAGAACCGCGTCGCCGTCGCCGAGCCGCGTCTGCCGGAGGAAGTCCGCCGCCAGGGCATCACCACTGAGAAGAGCTCTCCCGACCTGATGATGGTCGTGCACATGCTGTCGCCCGACGACACCTACGGCCAGCTCTACGTCTCCAACTATGCGCGCACGCGCGTGCGCGACGTGCTGCTGCGCCTCGACGGCGTCGGCGACCTCCTGCTGTTCGGCGAGCGCGAATATTCGCTGCGCATCTGGCTCGACCCGGAGAAGCTCTCCGTGCTCGGCATGACGTCCGGCGACATCGTGCAGGCGCTGCGCGAGCAGAATGTGCAGGTGTCGGGCGGCTCCATCGGCGCACCGCCCAACGATTCCGACACGGCCTTCCAGTACACGGTCACCACGCAGGGCCGCTTCGACGACGCCCGCGACTTCCGCTATGTCATCGTCAAGTCGACCGAGGACGGCCGCCTCATCACCTTGCAGGACGTGGCGCGCATCGAGCTCGGGGCCAGGGACTACATCACCAATTCCTATCTCAACGGCAAACAGGCGGTGGCGCTGGGCATCTTCCAGCGGCCGGGCACCAACGCGCTGGCCGCCGCCGACGAGATCAAGACGACGATCGCCGAACTCGCCAAGGATTTCCCGCCGGGCCTTACCTACGAGATCGTCTACAACCCGACCGAATTCATCTCGGAATCGATCAACGAGGTCTACAAGACGATCCTCGAGGCGATCGCGCTGGTCGTCATCGTCATCCTCGTCTTCCTGCAAAGCTGGCGCATGGCGATCGTTCCGATCGTGGCGATCCCGGTGTCGCTGATCGGCACGCTCGCGGTGCTTTTCGCGCTCGGCTTCTCGCTCAACATGCTGACCCTCTTCGGCCTGGTTTTGGCGATCGGCATTGTCGTCGACGACGCAATCGTCGTTGTCGAGAATGTCGAGCGCAACATAAGGCTGGGCTACAGTCCCGTCGCCGCCTCGCACCGGACGATGGACGAGGTCGGCACCGCGATCATCGCGATCTCCCTGGTGCTGATCGCCGTCTTCGTGCCGACAGCCTTCATTCCGGGAATCACCGGGCAGTTCTATCTGCAGTTCGCCATCACCATTGCGGTGGCCACCGCCATCTCGGCTCTCAACTCGCTGACGCTGTCGCCGGCACTGGCCGCCCTGCTGTTCAAGCCGCACGAGGAGCATGCGGCGCCGTCCCGCTTCTGGCCCGCACGTGCCGGCCGCACCCTCGCCGACGGCTTCAACAGCGGCTTCGACCGCATGGCGAACGCCTATGCGCGGCTCGTCCGCTTCCTCGTCGGCACCTGGACCATGCTGCTCGTCATGCTCGCGGTCTTCGCCGGGCTGATCTACGCGACCGTGCACATGATCCAGACGGTGCCGACCGGCTTCATCCCGACGCTCGACCAGGGCTACGCCATCGTCGTCGTGCAACTTCCCGACGGCGCCTCGCTGTCGCGGACCGACAAGGTCGTGCGCGAGGCCTCCGACATCATCCGCAACACGCCCGGCGTCCGTGACGCCGTCGCCTTCGCAGGCTTCTCCGGCGCCACCTTCACCAACGCCAGCAATGCGGGCGTCATCTTCGCCGCCTTCGATTCCTTCGATGACAGGCTCGCCGCTGGCCATTCGGCCGACCAGATCATCGGCACTCTGTTCGGCGCGATGCAGTCCCTGCAGGAAGCCTTCATCATCGCGATCCCGCCGCCGCCAGTGCCCGGCATCGGCAATTCAGGCGGCTTCAAGATGCAGCTTCAGGAGCGCAACAGCGCCGACATGCGGCCGATCCTGCAACTCGCCTACCAGATCGCGGGCCAGGCCAACCAGACGCCCGGCCTGACCGGCGTGTTCACCACCTTCTCGGCGTCGAGCCCGCAATTCTTCCTGCAGATCGACCGCGACAAGGCCCGCATCCTGAACGTCGAGATCCCGCAGATCTTCGAGACGCTGTCGATCAATCTCGGCACCGCCTACGTCAACGACTTCAACGCCTTCGGCCGCGTCTACCAGGTGCAGGCGCAGGCCGACCAGCAGTTCCGCATCAACCGCGAGGACATACTCAAGCTGAAGGTGCGCTCCGCCAACGGCGCGCTGGTGCCGCTGGGCACGCTGGTCGAGATCCGCGACGTCGCCGGCCCGACGCTGGTGCAGCGCTACAACATGTACGTTTCCGTGCCTGTCCAGGGCAACGCCGCCCCCGGCGTCGCCAGCGGCGACGCGCTGGCCGCCATGGAGAAGATCGCGGCCGAGACGCTGCCGCCCGGCACCTCCTACGAATGGACCGAGCTCGCGCTGCAGGAGAGGCAGACCGGCAACACGGCGGTCTTCATCTTCGGCCTGTCGGTGCTGTTCGTCTTCCTGGCGCTGGCGGCGCAGTACGAGAGCTGGACGATGCCCTTCGCCATCATCCTCGTTGTGCCGCTCGGCGTGCTTGCCGCGCTCATCGGCGTCGCCACGCGCGGCCTCGACAACAATGTGCTCGTGCAGATCGGCCTCGTCGTGCTGATCGGGCTGGCGGCCAAGAACGCCATCCTCATCGTCGAGTTCGCCAGGCAGGCGCAGGAACGCGGCGAGACGGTGGTCGAGGCGGTCGCCGAAGCCTGCCGGCTGCGCCTTCGTCCTATCCTGATGACCGCCTTCGCCTTCATCCTCGGCGTGGTGCCGCTGGTGATCGCGACCGGGCCTGGCGCCGAGATGCGCCGCTCGCTCGGCACCGCCGTCTTCTCCGGCATGCTTGGTGTCACCATCGTCGGCCTCTTCCTCACTCCGGTCTTCTACGTCGTGCTGCGGAGGCTGTTCCCGGCCAGGGTCAAGGCAGGCGCGCCGGTGGTCGAGAGCCAACCGGGGTAGCGCCGTCCGACGACGACGCGGTGGAACAAATGCCCGGCAGGCCTCGCCGGGCTTTTTTTGCTCAAGAGATGCCACCGGCGCGGACGACGTCGGACAATCTTTCGAAACCCGCCAAAATTATTGCGTCCAGCCGCTGATTGCCGCCGCGAACCAATGGTTGAATTGCAGGTTTGGTTAATACCGCGACCGGACGTTTTCTTTCATAAAATCAATGTCTTGATTGTAAAAATGCAATCCCGGATTGCATGTCGGAAAGCTTAAGTTAGAATCAGCTCATCCATCTTGGTTTAACCATATGGTGCGATGACGTAATAGCGCCCGCCGCCATTAAGTGGTGCTGTCGTTTCGCGGCGGACCACCCTCCGCACGGCCGGCGCCGCCCACTCCCAAGCCCCCAGCTAGGCGCCGGCCCTCGCGGGGCTTTCCTCCCGACAGCACGTCCTTCCAGCGATATTTCGTGCGCGCAGCCTCGATCGAGCTCGGAGCTTCGCTCACCCCGGCGCGGAATCTATCACCTCAGCAACGTCGGCGGTTTTCCAGCCGGCCGCATCCGTCTAAGGTGCCGCACATTGCGGAGGTGAAGATGCGGAAAATTCTTATTGTTGCGACTCTTTTGGCTGCCTGTGCGTCGGTTACGGCGGCCAATGCGCTGGACAGCGGCGCGGCTGCGCCCGTGGTGGTGACGCCGTTGAAGACCAGCGCCGTCACGTCGACCGGCCAGCCCCTGACCCTGCCGCAGAAGAACGTCGAGGTCTCCGCCTCGATCTACGACATCGCGCCGGGCGCCACGCTGGCCGTCCACAAGCATCCCTTCGCGCGCTACGCCTACGTGCTCGCCGGCACGCTCAAGGTCACCAATGTCGACACCGGCAAAAGCGACGTCTTCAAGACGGGCGACTTCATCATCGAGATGATCGACCAGTGGCACCAGGGTTCGAACATCGGCCCCGATCCGGTCAAGCTCCTGGTCATCGACCAGATCGAGGCCGGCACGCCGGCGACCGTCCCCAGGCAGTAGGAACAGGGAACAGCCGGCAGGGAACAGGAGCGAAGCGGGCCGCCCGATCGCTCCTGTTGCCTGTTCCCTGTCGCCTGTTAACGCCGCTCGACGCCCGGCAGCACGCAGAGCATCTCGAACAACAGGTTGGCGGCCGTCAGCGCCGTGTTGCCTGACGTGTCATAGGGTGGCGACACCTCGACGAGGTCGCCGCCGACGAGGTTCAGCCCCCAGCATCCCCGGATGATTTCCAGCGCCTGGATCGTCGTCAGCCCGCCGATCTCCGGCGTCCCGGTGCCGGGCGCGAAGCCAGGGTCGAGGCTGTCTATGTCGTAGGACAGGTAGACCGGGCCGTCGCCCATCTGCGCGCGCACCTCCTCCATCAGCGGCGTCAGCGACTTCCACCAGCACTCCTCGGCCTGCACGACGCGGAAACCCTGTTGGCGCGCCCAGTCGAAATCGTCGGCCGAATAGCCGGAGCCGCGCAGGCCGATCTGGATGCAGCGTTTCGTGTCGAGCACGCCGGCCTCGACGGCGCGGCGGAACGGCGTGCCGTGGGCGATCGGCTCGCCGAACATATGCTCGTTGATGTCGGCATGCGCGTCGACATGGATCAGCCCGACCGGCCCGTGTTTCTTCGCGATGGCGCGCAGTATGGGATAGGAGATGGTGTGGTCGCCGCCGAGCGTCAGCGGTACGCAGCCACCGGCCAGGATTTGGTCATACGCCTCGGTGATGATGTCCATGCATTTCGGCAGGTTGAACGTGTCGATCGCCACGTCGCCGACATCGGCCACCTGCAGGCTGTCGAAGGGAGCCGCGCCCGAGGCCACGTTGTAGGGCCGGAGGAAGCTCGACTCCGCCCTGATCTGGCGCGGCCCGAAGCGGGTGCCGGGCCGGTTCGAGGTGCCGATGTCCATCGGCACGCCGACGAAGCAGGCGTCGAGCCCCTCGGCCGTCGGCTGGGCCGGAAGCCGCATGAAGGTCGCCGGGGCGCCGAAGCGCGGCATCTCGTTGCCGCCGAGCGGCTGGTTGAATGTCTTCGTCATTCCAGTCTTCCTGTTCTATGTCCGGTTTGACCAGTTCTTGGTGGCGAGTATGCGCTCCCACGAGAGTGCGTCGGATACGATGCCGTCGAGATTGTCGCGCTCGGGCACCCAGCCGAATTCCTTGCGGGCGAGATCCGAATTCGCCACCACGGCCACCGCATCGCCCGGCCGGCGGCCGGTGATCCTCACGTCGATCTCGCCGCCATAGACGCGCTTCACGCTCTCCATCACCTCCAGCACCGAATAGCCGTGGCCGTAGCCGCAATTGGCGACGAGGCTGCTGCCGCCGGCGCGCAGCCGGCCGAGCGCCAGCCGGTGCGCCGCGACGAGATCGCTGACGTGGATGTAGTCGCGGATGCAGGTGCCATCCGGCGTCGGATAGTCGGTGCCGTAGATCTGCATGAAGGGCCGCTTGCCCAGCGCCGTCTCCGCCGCCACCTTGATCAGCAGGGTGGCGCCGGGCGTCGACTGGCCGGTGCGCCCCTTGGGATCGGCGCCGGCGACGTTGAAGTAGCGCAGCACCGTATAGTCGAACCCCTCATGCGCGGCCGCGGTGTCGCGCAGTATCCATTCCGTCATCAGCTTCGATGTGCCGTAGGGCGATTCCGGCAGGGTGCGCGCATCCTCGCGCACCGGCTCGACGCCGGCCGTGCCATAGACCGCCGCCGTCGAGGAGAAGATGAAATGCGGCACGTTCTGCGCCACCGCTGCGGCGATCAGGCTGCGCGTCTTGCAGGTGTTGTTCTCATAGTAGAGCAACGGATCCGACATCGATTCGGGCACGATCAGCGAACCCGCGAAGTGGATGATCGCGTCTACCTCATGCTCCCGGATGATCCTGGCCACCAGTTCGCTGTCGCCGACGTCTCCCACATAGAGCTTCGCCTCCGGCGGTACCGCCCAGTCGAAGCCGGACGACAGCCGGTCGAGAACCACGACCTCCTCGCCGTGGTCCAGCAGTTCCCAGACCATGTGGCTGCCGATGTAGCCGGCTCCGCCGGTGACGAGTACGCTCATTCGGTCTCTCCGCGAAAGTTCGTGGGTTGATGGCCAAGGCAACCGGATCGAAACCAGTCAAATATCGCAAAGGCATCGGACGGTTACGTGATCGCAGCATGAATGCGATTGAAATTGACCGGGATCAAGGAAGCAACCGCGGAACCATGTCGTTGTCGTCAAGCGGGCGTGGCATTTTGACCTTTCTGGTCCAATGGACGCGACCGAATTCAGCAATTATGATCCGCGCCAAAACCGGAAAGCCATAATGAATTATCAGCGTTTTTTCGAGGAAGCGCTTGACCAGGTCCATGCTGAACGGCGCTACCGCGTCTTTGCAGACCTCGAGCGCATCGCCGGCTCCTTCCCCCGCGCCATCTGGCGCTCCAACGGCCGGGCCGAAGAAATCACCGTCTGGTG
>DATDJN010000454.1:0-2456 GCA_036520515.1 Rhizobiaceae bacterium | reverse complement strand
GGTCTTTGGCGCGCGCCGCGCGGCGATCGGGCGCGAGCTGACGAAGACCTTCGAGGAAATGCGCACAGGGACGCTGGCCGAGCTTGCCGCGCATTACGCCGAAGCGCCGACGCCGAAGGGCGAGATCGTCGTCTGCGTCGGCCCGCCGGAAGAAAAGGCTGGCGCGCCTGAGGATATCGACCGGCTGCTGACCTCGCTGGCGGCCGAGATGCCGGCGTCGAAGGCGGCGGCGGAAGCGGCCAGGATGACCGGCCAGTCGAAGCAGGCGCTTTACCGGCGCCTGCTGGAACTCAAGGATGGCTGAGCGGGGCGGCGGACGGACACCTGACGTCGCGGCCGCGCTGAAGCGGCGCCGCACGGCCTACAGGCGCGGGCATTGGAGCGAATGGCTGGCGGCCACCGCCCTGATGCTGAAGGGCTTTCGCATCGTCGCGCGGCGCTACCGGACAAAGCTCGGCGAGATCGACCTGATCGCGCGGCGCGGCGATCTCGTGCTGATCGTCGAGGTGAAGGCGCGCAAGACGCTGATGGAAGCGATGGAGGCGATCGCCTACGAGTCGGAGCGGCGCATAGAGGGCGCCGCCGACCTCTGGCTGACGCGCCAGCGCGATCATGCGAGGATATCGATGCGCTTCGACATGGTGGCGGTGCTGCCATGGCGCTGGCCGGTGCATGTGGAGAACATCTTCCACGGCCGCAACTAGGGATTCGGGGGAGGACGGCCTTGAATTACGCCGCGCGGCCAGCTATCGGCTGCCCGCCGCTCACCTTTGCGGCCAAGGAGACGAGATGACGACGCTTCCCGACCGACTGAGCATCGACGAGCGCAGCCCGTTCTACAATGCGGAACTCTTGCAGCGCGGTGTCGGCATCCTGTTCAACGGCAAGGAACGCACCGACGTCAGCGAATATTGCGTCAGCGAAGGCTGGATCCGCGTGCCGGCCGGCAATTCCAAGGACCGCTTCGGCAACCCGATGACGGTCAAGCTGAAGGGCGAGGTGAAGGCCTTCGTGCCTGAAGAACCGTCGGCCTGATCTTCAGGGGCAGCAACGCCGCCCCCTCCACCACTATGCCGCCCCTTCCACCATGCTTCGCATGGCCCCCCTCCCCCGTAAACGGGGGAGGAACCGGCGTTGCGGCCGCCAGCGACCTTGATCCGCACCCGTTTACGGGGGAGGGGGACCGCGTAGTGGGAGGGCGCGCTCGACATACAGCGTACCTACCGCCGTGCGCTCACTTTCATCGGCAACCCGCCCTGTGGCTGGGTGGTGAGTTTCTGCACCGGCCAGGGTTTCGTTTCCGGCGTCGTGTCGAAGCGGAAGCGCGAGAAGAGCACGGCCAGCGCGATGATGGCCTCCTGCATGGCGAAGCTGGCCCCGATGCAGGTGCGCGGGCCCGCCCCGAAGGGCAGGTACTGGTAGCGGTCGATCTTTTCCCGGTTGCCCGGATGGAAGCGCTGGGGCATGAAGGCGTCGGGCATTTCCCAAAGCTTGCGGTGGCGATGCACGGTCCACGGCATGACGAGCACGGCGGCCTTGGGCGGGATGTAGAGGTCGCGCCACTGTTCGGGCTCGATGGGCTCGCGGTTGATGGAGGGCGCCGGCGGATAGAGCCGCAGCGCCTCCTCGAAGGCGGCGCGCGTGAGCGGCATCGCGTCCAGCCATTTCGTCGGATCGGGCTCGCGCGCGAGCACCGCGTCGATTTCCTCTTCGATGGGCTCGCGCTCCCACGGCGCTTCGGCGAGGCAGTAGATGGTCCAGCCGAGCGCCCGCGCCGTGGTCTCGTGACCGGCGCCGATGAAGGTGATGATGTTGTCCTCGACCTCGCCGCGGGTAAGGCCGCCGGGACCTTCGGCCTCCAGCAGCAGCGTGAGGAAATCCTGCGGCGCGGTGTCGGGCGAGCGCTTCAGCCTGTCGATGCGCATGGCGATGGTGTCGGCGACGATGCGTCGGAAGAAGGACATCGTCCGGCGGCCGCGCAGGCGCGTCAGGCGCGGCAGCCAGTCGGGCGCGCGCAGCATGTCGAGCGGGTCGACGCGGCCCATCGTCTCGAAGAGGTGGTCGATCTGGCTGGCGAAGGCGCCGGGCTCGCCGGAAATCTCGCCGGAGAAGAGCGTCTCGGCGAGGATGTCATAGGTGAGGTTGGTCATGTCGACTGAGATGTCGTGGATGCCGCCATCCTCGTAGCGTTCGACGAAAGCCTCCGTGCGTCCCAGCATGGGCCGCGCGAAACCGAAGATGTGGCGCGGCGTGAAGACGGGCGCCATCGCCTTGCGCGAGCGCTTCCAGACCTCGCCTTCGGCGGTGAGCAGGCCGTCACGCAGGATCGGCCGAAGCACCTTCTGGCGCACCGCGGCCATCTTGTAGTTCCTGGCGTTGTCGACCAGCACATGGCGGATGAGGGCGGGATCGTTGGCGATGACCAGCGGGCCGCCGACGCCGTTCACCGAGATCCA
>DATDJN010000453.1:0-2122 GCA_036520515.1 Rhizobiaceae bacterium | reverse complement strand
CTGGGCGAACTTCACCGGAATGGAGAAGGTGTCGATGTCGATGACGCCGAGGCGTTGCGGCTGTTCAGGCTCGCGGCCGCGCAGGACAACGCCCCTGATTGGGTGAACGAACGCATAGCCGAAATCGTCGCAGAAACTGGTCCGTAGTGCGGACGCATTCCCGTCAAGACGAGGCGACTCACCAACCGACGACGAAGCAGATTTCCGACGACGATCAGCCCCTGGCCGGAAGACGCCAACGGCGTCCATGCGGTCGTCGACTTCTTCCAACGCCCTTCCTCATTGGGGAGGTGGGATCTGTGGAGTGTGCTTCAGGTGTGGAGCCTCGACAGGTTGTCCACGGTTAGGCAGGATGGTGTCCCACCGCGTGGTGTAGCTGGCGGCATTGGTCGCCGGGCTTTCCGGCATTGCCGGGCTGATCAGCGCGCCACGGCTGTCAGGCTGATGAGGGGATCATCGCTCAACTGGCCGACGCTTTCCAGCGTCATGTAGCGGGCTCGCTGGACGGCCCACTCGTCGTTCTGTTCGAGCAGCAGCGCGCCGACGAGACGGACGATGGCGTCGTCGTTCGGGAAGATGCCCACGACGTCGGTGCGGCGCTTGATCTCGCCATTGAGGCGCTCGATCGGATTCGTCGAGTGCAGTTTGGCCCGGTGCTCCTTCGGGAAGGTCATGTAGGCGAGCACGTCGGGTTCGGCGTCGTCGAGAATGGCGGCGAGCTTCGGCACCTTCGGGCGGATCTGGTCTGCGACGGCACGCCACTGGGTGCTGGCGGCCTCGGGCGTCTCTTGGGCGAAGGCGGTCGCGATGAAGGCCGAGACGACGCGCCGGCCTTGTCTGCCGGCGTGGGCGAGAACGTTCCTCATGAAGTGGACGCGGCAGCGTTGCCAGGTGGCCGACAGCACCTTGGTGATGGCAGCCTTGAGGCCCTCATGCGCATCGGAGACGACGAGCTTCACCCCACGCAGACCGCGGCGCGTCAGCTTGCGCAGGAACTCGGTCCAGATCGGCTCTGCCTCCGATGTGCCGATCTCCATGCCCGGAACCTCGCGCCGGCCGTCTGAGTTGACGCCGACCGCGATGATGACGGCCACCGATACGATGCGCCCGCCGCGGCGCACCTTCAGGTAGGTTGCGTCGATCCACAGGTAGGGCCAGTCGCCCTCGATCGGCCGTTCGAGGAAGGCCTTCACCTTGCCGTCGATCTCCTCGCACAGCCGGCTGACCTGGCTCTTCGAGATGCCCGACATCCCCATGGCCTTGACGAGATCGTCGACCGAGCGTGTCGAGATGCCCTGGACGTAGGCCTCCTGGATGACGGCCGTCAGCGCCTTCTCGGCCATGCGGCGCGGCTCCAGGAAGCCCGGAAAGTAAGTCCCCTTCCTGAGCTTCGGGATACGCAGCTCGACGGTGCCGGCGCGTGTCTCCCAATCCCGGTCGCGATAGCCATTGCGCTGGACTGTCCGGAGCGGGCTCTTCTCGCCCCAGGCAGCACCCGTGGCGGCGCCCACCTCCATCTCCATCAGCTTCTCGGCAGCAAAGCCGATCATCTCGCGCAAGAGATCGGCATCCGCGCTCTTCTCCACAAGCGCACGCAGGTTCATCATGTCGTCGGTCATCGGTGGTCCTTCCAAGCAGGAGTTGGTGTCGCAACCAGACCCTATCGGAAAGCGCCGATGACCACCGCGCTACCCAGCTACACCACGTCCAGGGACGTCACCCCCCATGGGCTGCTCCTTTCAGACAAAAATCAGGTGAATATCAACGAATTCTTGTGTCGACGCCACGACGGCGCCGGTAGTCTACGGTCACTAAGAAGAAGATGAGCGGAGGAGGGCCTTCAGTCAAGGCAACCGCATGCGAGACGCCGCGGTGCCCGCGTGCACGCTGTCGCCAGCCGCGGCGAGCCCGCTTCGCATTTTGCATTTGATCCCGATATCTGATGGGATGCGGGCGGGTACCGGGAGGAGGCAATGGCCAGGTTTCCCGCCGTCGCAAAAACTGCGCTTCTGGTTGTGTCCTGCGCTGCGGCGAACGCACGATGAGGCGCCTATGGATCGCGGCCCTTGTTCTCCTGGCCGCCTTCAGCTGGGCCGGCACCCACGGGGGCAACACCAACGAT
>DATDJN010000452.1:0-4607 GCA_036520515.1 Rhizobiaceae bacterium | reverse complement strand
CCCCTTTGGTGATCTTGTCGACCACTTTCTTGTCGGCGCGCAGCGCGATGCCGACGACTTTGGCGTCCTCCGGATCGAAGCGGGCGAAGACCTCGCGGTTGAGCGCGTCATGCCCCGTGGAGAACATCTCCTCGACGTAGAGCGAGCTCTGCACGCCCCGCTCCAGAGAACGGCGATGGATGGCGCCGAGCGTCGGCTGGTCGGCCGACAGCACGATGACGGGCTGGATGCTCAGCGCATTGTAGATGTTGCCGGCCCGGTCGCGGTAGGGTTCGCCGATCAGCGCCGGGAACTGTGCGGCGACGCCGGTCGCGAGAAAGGCCACGACGTTGAGCTTCTGCCAGACGGCCAGGTCGTCGCGCACGACGATTGCAAATTTCGTATCGAACATGGCACTTTCCGGGTCGACTGGATGACGCGATGCCGGACGATCTAGCCAGCGAAGCCTTTCAGGGTCTTGCACGTTTGTGCGTGGACGAGCCCCGAAACCGGATCATCCAGGCCCCGGCCTCGGAGGGCATCGAACGCATGGAGGCGAGGTTCCGCGGCAGCGCCTTCGACCTCCACCGCCATGACACCTACGCACTCGGCGTGACGCTTTCCGGCGTGCAGACCTTCCGCTACCGCGGATCCGCCAGGCAAAGCCTGCCCGGCCAGGTCATCGTGCTGCATCCCGACGAGCTGCATGACGGCGGCGCCGGCACCGAAGCCGGGCTGCGCTACCGCATGCTTTATCTCGAGCCGGCCATGCTGGCCGGCTGCCTGGGACCGGCCGGCCTGCCGTTCGTGCCGGAGGCCGTGGTCAGCGACCCGGACTTTTGCGCGACGCTTCTTTCAGCGCTGGGACCGCTCGACCAGAAGCTCGACGATCTTTTCCTGCCCGACTTCGTCGCGCAGCTTAGCCGCTTCCTGGCGAGGCATGCGGGCCAGCCGGCGCAGCCGCTCGGAAGGACCGCCTGGCGGGCGGCGAATATCGCGCGTGACTATCTCAGGGAAAACATGACCCGACCGGTCCGCTCGCACGAGCTGGAGGCGGTCACGGGGCTCGACCGCTACGCGCTGTCGCGTCATTTTCGGGCGGCTTTCTCGACCAGCCCGCACCGGTTCCTGATCATGCGCCGGCTTCAACTGGCGCGCAGGATGATCGAGAAGGGAGAAGCGCTGGCAGAAATCGCCGCCGAAGCCGGTTTTGCCGACCAGAGCCATTTCAACAGGCATTTCAAGAAGGCCTTCGGCATGACGCCCGGCCGCTGGGCCGCGCTCACAAGGGAAAGCGTACCCCCGGCGGCGTGATTCATTCCTCCGTTTCGAGTTCGTCCTCGATCTCGACCAGTTCGCCGCTGGAGAGGTTGGCCTCGATCCGAGCGAGGAGCTTGGCCAGCGTCTTCTGCTCTTTCTTGTCGAGCCCCTTGAGCGCCTGCTTCTCCGTCTTGCGCACCGATTTCTCGATGGCTCGGATGGTTTCCCGGCCCGGGTCGGTCAGGAAGATATGCGCCTGTCGCGCATCGTGGTCGGACGCCTTCTTTCCGAGGAAACCCTGCGCCTGAAGCCGGTTGATCGTCTTGGTGATGGTCGGCGGGCGCACGCCGAGGCGCGCCGCGAGCTGACCGGGCGTCTGCCCGTCCTCGGCGCTCAGCGCCAGCATGATCTGGTCCTGCCCGGCATAGAAGCCGTGCGCCAGAAGGCGCGACGCCAGCGCCGTACGCGACAGGCGCGCCGCCGAATGGAGCCGGCTCATCGTCGCGCTCTTGTTGGTCTTTGCCATAAGCTTCCCCCAATGAACTCTGGCCGGCATCGCCGGCGCCATGGATTCCGCATTGATGTCCGACCTCGGCGCGTAAGCGCACAAGGTCTTTTGCCGGCAAGCAAAGCTGCAGCGCGCAAGCTAATGCCAGATCGAGATAACAGTTAGATGACAAACGAAAAAGTGAATTGGAAAACGCGTGCCTCAAATCGCGGCGCCCCGCGAGGCGCGCTGTCCCGGACCCGATCCACCGTGCGATCCCGCGCGCTTTGCCACAGCGGTTTGGCATGCCTGGCTCATCGCAACGGGAGGTGCAAAATCGGTCACGCCACACTATATGGAGCGTCTGATCGACAGAGGCATTCCCATGAGCGAAGCGTTGACCCAAAACCCGGCCCAGATTCCGGTGACCGTGCTCACCGGCTATCTCGGCTCCGGCAAGACCACCCTCCTCAACCGCATCCTCTCGGAGAACCACGGCAAGCGTTATGCCGTCATCGTCAATGAATTCGGCGAGATCGGCATCGACAACGACCTGATCGTGGAATCCGACGAGGAGATCTACGAGATGAACAATGGCTGCGTCTGCTGCACGGTGCGTGGCGACCTGATCCGTGTCGTCGAGGGCCTGATGCGCCGTCCCGGCCGCTTCGACGCCATCGTCGTCGAGACCACCGGTCTGGCCGACCCGGTGCCGGTCGCGCAGACCTTCTTCATGGACGACGACGTGCGCTCCAAGACCAAGCTCGACGCGGTCGTGGCGCTTGTCGACGCAAAACACCTGCCGCTGCGCCTCAAGGACTCCAGGGAGGCCGAAGACCAGATCGCCTTCGCCGACGTCGTCGTGCTGAACAAGACCGACCTGGTGACGCCGGAAGAACTCGCCGCCGTCGAGGCGACGGTGCGCGCCATCAATCCTGCGGCGAAGATCCACCGCACCGAGCGCTCGGGCGTGGCGCTCAGCGAAGTGCTCGACCGCGGTGCGTTCGACCTGAAGCGCGCCGTCGACAACGACCCGCATTTCCTCGATGGCGACCATGGACACGACGATCATGACCACGCCGCGCCCATCCATGATGTCGGCGTGAAGTCGGTGTCGCTGCGCGGCGGCGAGATGGACCCGAAGAAGTTCTTCCCCTGGATCGAGAAGACCACCCAGATGGAAGGCCCCAACATCCTGCGCCTCAAGGGCATCATCGCGCTGAAGGACGACCCGGACCGCTACGTCCTCCAGGGCGTCCACATGATCATCGAAGGCGACCACCAGCGCCCCTGGAAGGACGGCGAGAAGCACGAGAGCCGGCTGGTCTTCATCGGCCGCGACCTCGATGCCGACCGGCTGAGGAAGAGCTTCGAGGCCTGCCAGGCGGCTTGAGGCGCCCGGCATCTCGGTAGCCGCTTCGGGCGAGATCACGGTTGAAAACACCGTCGATTTGCGCAAGGACGGCCGCAACCCGCCCGCAGGAAGCCTGATCGCCCATGCCCACCGTCGCCCCGCTTGATCTCGATGGCCATTGCATCGCCGCCGTCTTCCTCGGCGGCGTGCCGCATTTCGCGCTGGCCGACGGCACGATCCACCGGCTCGACCACGGCCACAAGACGCTGTCCGTCCATGACGGGCTGCTCTGCGCCACGCTGGACCAGGCGAAATCGCGCCTGATCACCGGCGGCGAGGACGGAAAGGTCTGCGCCACCGCCGGGGAGAATTCCGAAGTTCTGGCCGAGGCCGGGCGCAAATGGATCAGCAGCGTGGCTGCCGGCCCGCAGGGCGCCATCGCCTACGCCGCAGGCAAGTCGGCCTTCGTGCGCTTCGCCGACGGCCGGACAAAAGAGTTCCAGCATCCGCGCACCGTCGAGGGCCTTGCCTTCTCGCCCAAGGGCATGCGCATCGGCGTCGCCCGCTACAACGGCGTCACGCTGCATTTCCCGGCGACCGAGGGCAAGCCGACCGAGCTCGAATGGGCCGGCGCCCACACCGCGGTCACCTTCTCGCCCGACGGCAATTTCGTGGTCACCGCCATGCAGGAGAACGCCCTGCACGGCTGGAAGATCGCCGACGGCAAGCACATGCGCATGTCCGGCTACCCGTCCAAGGTGAAGAGCCTGTCCTGGAGCGCCAAGGGCAAGTGGCTGGCGAGCTCCGGCGCGCCGGCGGCGATCGTCTGGCCCTTCCAGGCCAAGGACGGGCCGATGGGCAAGGCGCCGCTGGAGCTCGGCACGCGCGGCAATTCGATGGTCACCTGCGTCGCCTGCCATCCGACCCAGGAAGTCGCCGCGATCGGCTATGATGACGGCATGGTCATGGCCGTGCGCTTCGCCGATTCCAAGGAGGTGCTGCTCCGCCGCCCCGGCAAGGGCGCCGTCACCTCGATGATGTGGGACGACGAGGAACGCCGCATCGCCTTCGGCACCGAAGCCGGCGACTGCGGCGTCATCGACATAGCCGGCTAGGCAGATATCGGGAACAGACGTCGGCTCCCGATTGGCATAGCAAAACCGGCCGCGACGGGGCAGATCATCCTTTCGAGCTATTCGGAACGTCCGTCGTACTGCTTTGCACGACTCGGATGATACTTCCCATCAGTATAATATCGACTCCTCTCGGGCACTGTCGTAAGCTCTTCATTGGGAATGCGGGGTGCGCTCCGTTCTGGCGAAATTTGCGTTCAGAACCAAGGTAAGGATAGCACCATGAAGCTTCTGTCATTTGCCACGCTGGCTTTGGCTTTATCGGCCGGCGCGGCCAACGCTCAAGATGCTCCACAGGCCGCCGTAGACGCATGTCTCAAACACGCCAACGCCTACAACGACGCCGCCCCGGGAACTGCGAAATATAATGGCGGCGCCGAAAAGAACGTCTCCA
>DATDJN010000451.1:0-2029 GCA_036520515.1 Rhizobiaceae bacterium | reverse complement strand
AGCGTCAGCGTCTCGATCGTATCGACGTGGCCGAGAAGCAGCGCCTTCAATGCAGCCCCTTCCGAGCAGCGGGCGGCCTCGAGCCCGGCAAGCGCGCTGTCGAATGCGGCAACCACGGAGGCGTCGAGCGCGGCGCGGACTTCCTCGCTCTCGACCGCTTCGGGAAGATCGAGCACCCCGCGCAGCGACAGCAGCCCGTCGGCGCTCGCCGGGGCGACGCCGAACTGCTCCTGCAGCCGCTGCGCCAGACCGGCGACGTCCTTCAGGAACGCTTCGTTGACAACCGGCTGCGCCTGCAGCGCGGAAGCGCGCCCGATCGTCAGCGTCGCCTGGAAATTGCCCCGCGAAAAACGCTTCTGAACAGCCTGGCGCACCGCCGGCTCCAGCCGCTCGAAGCCGGCCGGCAGGCGAAGCCGGAGCTCAATGCTCTTGCCGTTGACCGACTTCACTTCCCAGGCGATCGACACGCCGTCGTGGTCCGACGCGGCGCGCGCGAAGCCCGTCATGCTCTGCAAGGCCATGATCCTGCGCGTCCCCCTGATAGCTTTCCCGAATTCCGGAGAACACCGGAGTTGCCGTTCAACCACTTGTCACGGTGGCGTGGTTTTGTCGAGCGCCGGCCCGGCCGGCGACGGTGCTACTGCGCGGTGGCCGCGGGCGCGCCGGCGTCCTGCGCGGCGTTGGCAGCGGCCTTCGCCGCATCCTCGGCCTGCTTCCTCTGGAACTTGCGCCAGCGGGCGACGTTCTCGTTGTGCTCTTCCAGAGTGGTCGCGAAGACGTGGCCACCCGTGCCATCGGCGACGAAGTAGAGGTCCTTGGTCTTGGACGGATTGGCGACGGCCTCCAGCGACTTGCGCCCAGGATTGGCGATCGGCCCAGGCGGCAGCCCGTCGATCCGGTAGGTGTTGTAGGGCGTGTGCTTGTCGATGTCGGACTGGTAGATCGGGCGGTCTGCCGGCCGGCCCTTGCCGCCGAACAACCCGTAGAGGATGGTCGGATCGGACTGCAGCCGCATGCCCTTGTTCAGGCGGTTGATGAAGACGGCGGCGACGCGCGAGCGCTCGTCGGCGACGCCGGTCTCCTTCTCGACGATCGAGGCCAGCGTGACGAACTCGTTGATGTCGGAGATCGGCAGGCCCGACACGCGGCGGTTCCAGATGCTTTCGACGAGGCGCTTCTGGTCGGCCAGCATCTTGTCGATGATCTGCTGGCGCGTGGCGCCCCGGGTGAAACGCTGCGTGTCGGCGATCAGGCTGCCTTCCGGCGGCATCTCGGCCGGCATCGGGCCGGTCAGCGCCTCATGCTCGGCTATGCGCTGGAAGGCCTGCTCGACGGTCAAACCTTCGGGGATGGTGAGCGAGGCCAGAACCGACTTGCCGCTCTCCAGCAGCTCCATGATGTCGCGCATGGAAGCGCCGGCCTTGATCTCGTATTCGCCGGCCTTCAGCACGCCGCCCTTGTCGTAGGCGCGCACGCCGATGCGGAAGATGCGCGAATCGCTGATCAGCCCGCGGCGCGCGAGCTGGTCGGCGATCTCCGCGACGCCGGTGTTGGGCCGCACCATGAAGTTGGTGGTCGTCGCGGAAGGGCCGGGACCCTCGAATTCGCGCTTGCCGAGGTAGAGAGCGAGGCCTGCGGCGATCACGGCGAACATCGCCGACGTCACCACGAAATTCATGAACACGACGACCTGGCTGCGCGAGCGGCGCGAGCGCTTCGGCGGCGGCGTTCCGGCTTCCGGGCGGAGCGCCTCGCTCGCGGTCTTGGGAACGATCGGCTGGCCGCGCCGGCCGAAGTCGCCATTGTCCGCCGGATTAACGCTCATGTCGCCTCAATTCTGCCTGCCGGAACGACTCTCCCCCGAGAGCATGAACGGCAGCCTAAGTCCGAATATGGCAAAATTGGCGGCGGCGCGGCGTTCTCAGCCATTGTATCGCTGGAAGACGAGCGAAGCGTTGGTGCCGCCAAAACCGAAGGAATTGGACAGCGCCACGTCGATCTGACGCTTCCGCGGCTTGTTGGGCACGAG
>DATDJN010000450.1:0-6357 GCA_036520515.1 Rhizobiaceae bacterium | reverse complement strand
AGCTTTTCGAGCAGGATCGCTGCCTGCAGCGTGTCGAGGCGCGAATTGATGCCGACATGGATGTTGTCGTACTGCGTCTCACCCTTGCCGTGGAAGGCGAAGGAGCGGAGCTTTTCGGCAAGCGCGTCGTCATTGGTGAACATGGCGCCGCCGTCGCCGTAGCAGCCGAGCGGCTTGGCCGGATAGAAGCTCGTCGCGCCGACATGGCCGAAGGAGCCACACATCCTGCCATCGAGTGAGCCGCCGATCGACTGTGCCGCGTCCTCGATCACCAGGAGCTTCTCGCGCTCGGCGATCGCCATGATCGCCTCGTAGTCGGCGCTGAGCCCGAACAGGTCGACGGGAATGATCGCCCTGGGCTTGAGGCGGCCTTCGGCCTTGATCATGGCGATGGCGGCCTCGAGGCTCGCGACGTCGATGTTATAGGTGTCCGGCTCTACGTCGACGAACACCGGTTCGGCCTTGGCAAGCGCGACGACCTCGGCGGTCGCGGCGAAGGTGAAGCTCGGCACGAAGACGGCATCCCCCGGGCCGATGCCGGAAGCGTAGAGTGGCAGAAGGAGCGCATCCGTGCCGTTGGCGCAGGCGATGCAATGCTTGACGCCGACATAGTCGGCAAGCTTCTTCTCGAACTCCGCCACCTGCGGTCCGAGAATGTAGCGTCCTTCCTCGACGACGCGGTCGATAACCGCCTTCAGCCGATCGCCAATCCGCTCGCGCTGCGCGCCCAAGTCGATGAATTGCATGTAAGTCTCGCCGTTAACCCGAGTGTAAGCCGCTGATAGCAGACAAGATTCCGGCAACAAAGCAGCGTGATGCCGCGGTTGCCGGCGCCGCACGCGAACGCGTTACCGCAGTGCAGCACCTGAAAAGGCGGATCGCCGGGCTTTTCTCAACCGGCGGCCGACAGGTGGAACCTTGCGAAACATAAAGTGATCGTGTGGTGAGCCGCCAGGCAGGCTCAGCCGAGTTCGTGGCGCCACGGCGGATTGGCGCCCGCGCGCGACACGGTTACCGCCGCTGCGGCCGAACCGAGGGATAGAGCAGCCTGGATTTCCGCTTCCGAGAGGGTCGCGACGCGTGCTTTCGACAGCGCGCCCTGCTCATGCAGGGAAGCCAGGATGCCTGCGTTGAACGTGTCGCCCGCGCCGACCGTATCGACCACCGTCACGGGGTTTGGCGTGACCGTCACCTTGTGATTCCTGGTGTAGCCTGTGGCGCCTTGGCTGCCGCGCGTCATGACGACCAGCTTGGGACCCATCTCCAGCCACTGCGCGATCGTGTCCTCGGCCGCACCGGTCGCGCCGAACCAGGCGAGATCCTCGTCCGACAGCTTGAGGATGTCGGCCATCGCTATCATGCGCTGGATGCGGGCGAGGTGCTTTGGGCGGTCGGGAATGAAGGCCGGGCGGATGTTGGGGTCGAGCATGGTGACGCGGCTTGGCGCTTCGCGCGCCATCAGGGCTTCGTAGGCCGATCCGCTCGGTTCCGGGATCAGGCTGATCGCACCGAAAAGCAACGCGTCGACATTGCCTTCGAAGACTGGAAGATCGTCGATCGAGAGCATGCGCCCCGCCGTGCCCTCGTCGTAGAAAACGTAGCTCGCGTGACCGTCGACGAGTTGCACGAAGGCCAGCGTCGTCGGCCGTCCGGAGACATGCGCATAGCGCGAGCCGACCTTGCTCTCGGCGAGGGTGGCGCGGAGCTGCTGGCCGAAGAGATCCGACGACAAGCCGGAAAAGAACTCGACCGGCACGCCGAGCCTGCCGAGCGCAACCGCGCTGTTGAAGACGGCGCCGCCCGAATAGGGCGCGAAGGCCGGCTCGTCGAGCGTCGACCTGCGCGGCAGCATGTCGATCAGCGCTTCGCCGCAACAGATAATCATCCAGCCAGTCCCTCGGAAAATGACGTCCGGACGGACGTTGGCGCCTCCATACCGCCGGGAACTTCCACCTGCAACTCTCGGCTCCTCACGCTCTTGCAGGCGCCGTTGCGCCGACAAGGAATCTTTCCGATAGCGGCAGGCTGGCGCCGCCGAGCGCGCGGGCGTGGATCCCCACCGTGCCTTCCAGCACTGCGGGAATGCGCAGTCCTTCGACGTCGATCGCTGCGATCGAGTTGCGCACGGCAGCGACCAGTCTGCTCCTTGCCTCGGCCGGCATCCAGCCGTCGATCACCGCCGCCTCGAAGTCGATGACCGAGGACGAGGCGACGATGGCATAGGCCAGCGCCGCACCTGCGGAGGCGAACCAGAAATCGAATTCCGGGCCGTCCGCCGCTCCGTCGCCGGGCCACTGGTCTGGTGATGCCCAAAGCCAGGAGGCATCGACGCCGCGCGCGTCGAGCGCCTTCTCCAGGATTGCTAGCGAGGCGACGTCGATCAGCTGCGTCGGTCGGCCGTCGGTGCCCGGAACCGGCATCGAGCCCAGCGCGCCTGCATTTCCTGTCGGGCCGCTGTAAACGCTGCCGTTGAGCACCACGCCGCCACCGGCGAAGGCGCCGATATAGAAATAGACGAAGTCGCGCAGGTTGCCGGTCTGGCCGAAGACGAGTTCCGCGCCGCAGGCCGCGGTGGCGTCGTTCTGCAGGTAAACGGGAAAGCTGCACAGCGCCTGGATGTCGGCGCGGATGTCCAGCCGGCGCCACTGGTCCATGACCTCGCGCGGCGCGCCGGCCGTGTCGACCCAGTTCCACACCTCGAAGGGCATGGCGATGCCGAGCCCGGCGATCCGCTTGTCCTGGCCGGGCGTCAGGCCGGAGCGCAGCCGGGTAATGCCGGAGCTTACGAAGTCGAGAATCTCGCGCGGCGCGGGATAGCGGTAGGAATTCTGCAGCATGGCACGGACGTTGCCGAGGAAGTCGATGAGCACCATCTCCGCGCTGCGCCGGCCTATCTTGAGGCCGATGAAGAAGGCACCGTCCGGATTCAGCGCCATCGGGATGGACGGCTGCCCGACCTTGCCGCGCAACGGCGCCTGCCTGACGAGCAGGCCATCCACCTCCAATTCCCGCATGATCACCGACACGGTCTGCGCCGACAGCCGCGTCATCCGCGCGATCTCGGTCTTGGCAAGGCTGCCGTGCTGCTGGACGAGAGACAGCACCAGGCGCTCGTTCTGATCGCGCATGCCGCTCTGGTTGGTGCCGCGATGGTGGACCTGCGCCCCCGCCGCTTCGGACGAACCATGCCTCGAAGGGCCGTTCTCCACCCTGAACCTCCCGTGGTTCCCCACCCCGATTTTTCGGCGGAGGATGCGTTTCCCGGACGGCGTCTGTCAATAATAAATAAGAGTGATTTAATTATTGACACCGTGTCTGGGCTGGTGTTCCCTTCGGCATGGCGCGCGACTGGGAGACAAGGTCGGGGCCGAAGTTCGGGGGTGCCAGACCACCGGCATCCCGTGTGTTCCACCGGGAGGAAATCATGAGCAAGCTGAAATTCCTGAAGGCGGCCGAATTCCTGAAGGCGGCCGTCGCCGGCCTGGCTCTCTGCGGCGCGATGGCTGCGACGTCCGCTTCGGCCGCCGACATCGTAGGCCTGATCACCAAGACCGAGGGCAATCCGTTCTTCGTCAAGATGCGCGAAGGCGCCAAGGCCAAGGCCGACGAGCTCGGCCTCGAGCTCAGGACGTTCGCCGGCAAGTTCGACGGCGACAATGACAGCCAGGTCGCCGCCATCGAGAACCTGATCGCGGCCGGCGCCAAGGGTTTCGCGATCGTGCCCTCGGATTCGACCGCCATCGTGCCGACGATCAAGCAGGCGCGCGACGCCGGACTGCTGGTCATCGTGCTCGACACGCCGCTCGACCCGATCGATGCGGCCGACGCAACTTTTGCGACCGACAATTTCAAGGCCGGCGAATTGATCGGCGCCTGGGCAAAGGGCACGCTGGGCGACAAGGCTGCCGACGCCAAGATCGCCTTCCTCGACCTCTCCGTGAACCAGCCGACGGTCGACTACCTGCGCGACCAGGGCTTCATGAAGGGCTTCGGCATCGACATCAAGGATCCCAAGCGCTACGGCGACGAGGACGACCCGCGCATCTGCGGCCATGAAGTCACCGGCGGCGCCGAAGACGGCGGACGCACGGCGATGGAGACGCTGCTGCAGAAATGCCCCGACGTGAACGTCGTCTATTCGATCAATGAGCCGGCCGCGGCAGGCGGCTGGGAAGCGCTGAAGGCTGTCGGCAAGGATGACGGCTCGGTGCTTGTCACCTCGATCGACGGCGGCTGCCCGGGCGTCGAGAACGTCAAGGCCGGTATCATCGGCGCGACCTCCCAGCAATATCCGCTGAAGATGGCCGCCATGGCGATGGAGGCGATCCAGAAATTCGCCGCGACCGGCGAGAAGCCGGCCAAGACCGAAGGTCTCGACTTCCTCGACACCGGGGCGACGCTGATCACCGACAAGCCGGTGCAGGGCGTAGAGTCGATCGACTCGGCCGAGGGCCTGAAGCTCTGCTGGGGTTGACGGGCTTCCTCTGCGCACATTCGGCCGATAGGCTGAATGGGAAGGAGCATCCCTCCGGTAGCTCCTTCCGTCGAAGATAGGTCCTTGGGAGGGGATGAGATGAGCGAGGACGGGTCGGGGATGACCGCCGCCGAGAGAGGCCTGGCAGGTGCCAGCCAGGGCGTTGCGAGCTTCGAGGAGCACAGCCACTCGCCGCTGCGCCGCCTGCAGCATTTCCTGCATGCATATCCGACCGCGATCCCGTTCATCGTCCTCCTCATCGGCATCCTGATCTTCTCGATTGCTGCCGGTGGCAGGTTCTTCCACCCGTTCAACCTGTCGCTGGTGCTCCAGCAGGTGACCATCATCGGCGTGCTTGGCATCGCGCAGACGCTGGTGATCCTCACCGCAGGCATCGATCTTTCCGTCGGCGTCATGATGGTCCTCTCCTCGATCATCATGGGCCGGCTGGCGGTGGTGGCCGGCGTCCCGGTCGAGATCAGTTTCGCGCTTGGGCTGCTTACCGGTACGCTCTGCGGCTTCATAAACGGGCTGCTGGTGGCGGTCGTCAGGCTGCCGCCCTTTATCGTGACCCTCGGCACGTGGAGCATCTTCGGCGCGCTGATCATCTTCGTGTCGCGCTCCGAGACCATCCGTTCGCAGGACATCGAGGCTGTCGCCCCGATGCTGCATTGGACGGGCACGAGGATGGCGATTGGCGGCGGCGCGGTGCTGACTTACGGCTCCATCCTGATGATCGCGATAGCCGGCGTCGTCTGGTACATGCTGAACCGGACCGCATTCGGGCGACATGTCTATGCAACGGGCGATGATCCGGAAGCGGCGCGGCTCGCCGGCATAAACACGAGGAACACGCTGATCGCGGTCTATACGCTGGCGGGCTTCATCTGTGCGGTCGCCGGCTGGATTCTTATCGGACGCATCGGTGCTGCCTCCCCGCTTGGCAACCAGACCGCCAATCTCGATGCCATCACCGCGGTCGTGATCGGCGGCACTTCGCTCTTCGGCGGACGCGGCTCAATCGTCGGCACGCTGGTCGGCGCGCTGATCGTGGGCGTGTTCCGCAATGGGCTGGCGCTCGCCGGCGTCGACGTGCTCTGGCAGGAGTTCACCGTCGGTCTGCTGATCATCCTGGCGGTCGCCATCGACCAGTGGATACGGAAGATTTCGGCATGACCGAAGCTGCGCCCATTCTCAAGGCCACAGGCCTCAACAAGCGCTACGGCAGGGTGGTGGCGCTCGACAATGCTGACTTCGACCTCTACCCGAACGAGATCCTCGGCGTCATCGGCGACAATGGCGCGGGAAAATCCACACTCATCAAGGCCCTGTGCGGCGCGGTGATACCGGATTCCGGCGCCATCGAGCTGAACGGCCAGCCGGTGCATTTCCGCTCGCCGATGGATGCGCGCGCGGCCGGCATCGAGACGGTCTACCAGAACCTTGCCTTGTCGCCGGCCTTGTCCATCGCCGACAACATGTTCCTCGGCCGTGAGATGAGGAAGCCCGGCGTCGCCGGTAGCGTGTTCCGGCGCCTCGACCTTTCGCGCATGGCTCAGATCGCCCGCGAGAAGCTGTCCGAGCTCGGCCTGATGACCATCCAGAACATCAACCAGTCGGTGGAAACGCTGTCCGGCGGCCAGCGGCAAGGCGTGGCGGTGGCGCGCGCCGCCGCTTTCGGTAGCCGCGTCATCATCATGGATGAGCCGACGGCCGCCCTCGGCGTGAAGGAATCGCGGCGTGTTCTGGAACTGATCCTCGACGTGAAGAAGCGCGGCCTGCCGATCGTTCTGATCTCGCACAACATGCCGCATGTGTTCGAGGTTTGTGACCGCGTACACGTCCACAGGCTCGGTCGCCGTCTGACCGTCATCGATCCGAAG
>DATDJN010000449.1:0-9574 GCA_036520515.1 Rhizobiaceae bacterium | reverse complement strand
TCACCAACACGCCGATGGTCAAGAAGGCCCGCGAAGGCGTGATGGAGTTCCTGCTCATCAACCATCCGCTCGACTGCCCGATCTGCGACCAGGGCGGCGAATGCGACCTGCAGGACCAGGCGATTACCTTCGGCGTCGATTCCTCGCGCTACAAGGAGAACAAGCGGGCCGTCGAGGACAAGTATATCGGCCCGCTGGTCAAGACGGTCATGACCCGCTGCATCCACTGCACGCGGTGCGTCCGCTTCAGCGCAGAGGTCGCCGGCGTATCGGAGCTCGGCCTGATCGGCCGCGGCGAGGACGCCGAGATCACCACCTATCTCGAGCAGGCGCTGACGTCGGAACTGCAGGGCAACGTCATCGACCTCTGCCCGGTCGGCGCGCTGACGTCGCGTCCCTTCGCCTTCACGGCGCGTCCGTGGGAACTTACCAAGACCGAATCCATCGACGTCATGGACGCGGTCGGCTCGGCGATCCGCGTCGACAGCCGCGGCCGCGAGGTGATGCGCATCATGCCGCGCGTCAACGACCAGGTGAACGAGGAGTGGATCTCCGACAAGACGCGCTTCATCTGGGATGGCCTGCGTTCGCAGCGCCTCGACCGTCCGTATGTGCGCAAGGGCGCCAAGCTCGTACCCGCGAGCTGGTCGGAAGCCTTCCACGAGATCAAGCAGGCCGTCGCCAAGGCCGCTCCGGACAGGATCGGGGCGATTGCCGGCGATCTCGCGACCGTCGAAGAGATGTACGCGCTGAAGCAGCTCATCAAGTCGCTCGGCTCGGAGAACATGGACTGCCGCCAGGACGGCACGGCCCTCGACCCGGCGCTCGGCCGCGCCAGCTACATCTTCAACACCACCATCGAAGGCATCGAGCAGGCCGATGCGGTGTTGATCATCGGCGCAAATCCGCGCTTCGAGGCTTCGGTGCTCAACGCCCGCATCCGCAAGCGCTGGCGGCAGGGCAACCTGCCGATCGGCGTCATCGGCGAGATCGGCGACATGCGCTATGACTACGAGCAGCTCGGCGCCGGCCCCGATACGCTGAAGTCGCTGGCCGACGGTTCCGGCAGCTTCTTCGAGACGCTGAAGGCCGCGACGCATCCGCTGATCATCGTCGGACAGGGCGCCATTTCGGGCGTCGACGGCGCGGCGATCCTCGGCCTGGCGGCGAAGCTCGCGCAGGCGGTCAATGCCGTCCGCGACGACTGGAACGGCTTCTCGGTGCTCCACACGGCAGCCGCCCGGGTCGGCGGCCTCGATATCGGCTTCGTGCCGGGCGAGGGCGGCAAGAACGCCGCAGCCATGCTCGGCGATACCGACGTGCTCTTCCTCCTCGGCGCCGACGAGATCGACATGACCGCCACCGGCGCCGCCTTCGTCGTCTATATCGGAACGCATGGCGATGCGGGCGCGCACCGCGCCAACGTCATCCTGCCGGGTGCGGCATACACGGAGAAGGTGGGCACCTACGTCAACACCGAGGGCCGCGTGCAGCAGACCAGCCGCGCCGGCTTCGCGCCGGGCGAGGCCAAGGAGGATTGGGCGATCCTGCGCGCGCTTTCCGACGTGCTCGGCAAGAAGCTGCCCTTCGATTCGCTTGCCGCACTGCGCCGGCAGCTTTACGGCGAATACCCGCATCTCGGCCGCATCGACGGGATCGAGCGGGGCGACATCGCCGACCTCGACCGGGTGGCGCGTCTCGGCGGGCGGCTGAACAAGGGCGTGTTCACCTCGCCGGTGAAGGACTTTTATCTTACGAACCCGATCGCGCGAGCCTCGGCAGTCATGGCCGAATGCTCGGCGCTCGCAAAGAACGGCTTCAAGCAGGCGGCGGAATAAGCGATGGAAGACATCTTCTTCACATACGTCCTGCCGGTCCTCATCATCCTTTTGAAGTCGGTGGTGCTGATCGTCATCCTCCTGGTCGGCGTCGCCTACCTGCTCTACGCCGACCGCAAGATCTGGGCGGCGGTGCAGCTTCGCCGCGGCCCGAACGTCGTCGGCCCGTGGGGCACGCTGCAGGCCTTCGCCGATCTCCTGAAATTCGTGTTCAAGGAGCCGGTCATCCCGTCCGGCGCCAACAAGGGCGTGTTCCTGCTGGCGCCGCTGGTCTCGGCGGTGCTCGCCATCTCGGCCTGGGCGGTCATCCCGGTCGCCGAAGGCTGGGCCATCGCCTCGATCAACGTCGGCATCCTCTACGTCTTCGCCATCTCCTCGCTCGAGGTCTACGGCGTCATCATGGGCGGCTGGGCGTCGAACTCGAAATATCCGTTCCTCGGCGCGCTTCGTTCCGCCGCGCAGATGGTGTCCTACGAGGTCTCGATCGGCTTCGTCATCGTCTGCGTGCTGTTGACCGTCGGCTCGCTGAACCTCAGCGACATCGTGCTGTCGCAGCGCGACGGGCTCGGCACCATGCTCGGCCTGCCCAACACGCTCTTGGACTGGAACTGGCTGGCGCTGTTCCCGATGTTCGTGGTGTTCTTCATCTCGGCGCTCGCCGAGACGAACCGCCCGCCCTTCGACCTCGTCGAGGCCGAATCGGAACTCGTCGCCGGCCACATGGTCGAATATTCCTCGACGCCGTTCCTGCTCTTCTTCCTCGGCGAATACGTCGCGATCGTGCTGATGTGTGCGCTGACCACGATCCTCTTCCTCGGCGGCTGGCTGCCGCCCTTCGACTTCGCGCCCTTCACCTGGGTGCCCGGCGTCATCTGGTTCGTGCTCAAGCTGTGCTTCGTCTTCTTCATGTTCGCCATGGTGAAGGCCTTCGTGCCGCGCTACCGCTACGACCAGCTCATGCGTCTCGGCTGGAAGGTGTTCCTGCCGCTCTCGCTGTTCATGGTGGTCGCCACCGCGGCCTTCCTCAAGATCATGGGATTTGCCTGATGAGCGCGAGCGTGATCGGCGCATTGGTCGGGCTGGCGATCGCGGTGGCGGATTATTTCCTGCTGCGCCTGCTGGCTTCGCGCGTCGATCTCGACGACACCAGGCGCGTCCTGAAAATCACCGGCCTCAGCCAGCTCGTGCTGCTGCCGGTCGTGGGCTGGTTCGCCGGCCCTCTCATTGCT
Source organism: Rhizobiaceae bacterium (assembly GCA_036520515.1). Classification (GTDB taxonomy): domain Bacteria; phylum Pseudomonadota; class Alphaproteobacteria; order Rhizobiales; family Rhizobiaceae; genus Mesorhizobium_K. The sequence continues at coordinate 6,507 of DATDJN010000449.1, read as the reverse complement.
GGAGAATAACGATGTCAGCGCTAGCCCAGGCCGCCAAGTCGCTGTTGCTCAAGGACTTCGTCGGCGCCTTCTTCCTGTCGATGCGCCAGTTCTTCGCGCCGAAGGAGACGGTGAACTACCCGCACGAGAAGGGGCCGCTGTCGCCGCGCTTCCGCGGCGAGCACGCGTTGCGCCGCTATCCGAACGGCGAGGAGCGCTGCATCGCCTGCAAGCTCTGCGAGGCGATCTGCCCGGCGCAGGCGATCACCATCGAGGCCGGCCCGCGGCGCAACGACGGCACGCGCCGCACCGTGCGCTACGACATCGACATGGTGAAGTGCATCTATTGCGGCTTCTGCCAGGAAGCCTGCCCGGTCGACGCCATCGTCGAGGGGCCGAATTTCGAGTTCGCGACGGAAACGCGCGAGGAACTCTATTACGACAAGGACAAGCTTCTGGCCAACGGCGACCGGTGGGAGCGGGAGATCGCCCGCAACATGGAACTGGACGCGCCCTACCGCTGATCGGAGGGCAGGGCGGCGGTTCCTGGTCGAGGCCCCTTCGGGGCCGGCTTCTCCCGAAGGGGAGGAGAACGAAGGACAGAGATGGACGCGCCTCGCGGGCTCGTCTAAGGCATCGGACCGAAAAGTGCGAAAGCGGTTTTCGGACGAATCCGATGCCCGAGTAGAACAGAAGAGGCAGCAGGCGATTTTCGATCGGCGCTGCTGCGAAGCACATGCGGCATCGCGCCGGAGGTAGGCGCGAGGCCGGGACGTTAACCGGGGACTACCCATGCTGTCAGGAATAGAAGCGGTATTTTTCTACCTCTTCGCCTTCATCGCGGTCGGAGCTGCCTTCATGGTCATCTCCGCGCGCAATCCCGTGCACTCCGTCCTCTATCTGATCCTGACCTTCGTCAACGCGGCCGGGCTCTTCCTGCTCACCGGCGCCGAGTTCCTGGCGATGATCCTGCTCGTCGTCTATGTCGGCGCGGTCGCGGTGCTCTTCCTCTTCGTGGTGATGATGCTCGACGTCGACTTCGCCGAATTGAAGAGCGGTGCGCTGCAATATGCGCCGATCGGCGCGGTGATCGGCCTGATCCTCGCCGCCGAGCTGATCATCGTCACGGGCGGCTACGCCTTCGCGCCGCAACTCGGCGGCACCGTCGCGCAACCCACCCCGGATATCGCAACGCGCCACAACACGGCCGCGCTCGGCGACATCCTTTATACGGACTACGTCCACTTCTTCCAGATCGCCGGCCTCGTGCTGCTGGTGGCGATGATCGGCGCGATCGTGCTGACGCTGCGCCACAAGGCCGGGGTCAAGCGCCAGGACATCCCCACACAGGTTGCCCGGACGCCGGAAATGGCGATCGAGATCAAGAAGGTCGAGACGGGCAAGGGCATCTGAGATGGTAGTCGGCATCGGACATTTCCTCACGGTCTCGGCGGTCCTGTTCACGCTCGGCGTGTTCGGCATCTTCCTCAACCGCAAGAACGTCATCGTCATCCTGATGTCGGTCGAGCTCATCCTGCTCGCCGTGAACATCAACTTCGTGGCCTTCTCCGCCGCGCTCGGCGATCTGGTCGGACAGGTGTTCGCGCTTTTCGTGCTCACCGTCGCCGCCGCCGAAGCCGCGATCGGCCTCGCCATCCTCGTCGTCTTCTTCCGCAACCGCGGTTCGATCGACGTGCAAGACATCAACACGATGAAGGGCTGACGGACGCTCCCAATGTACCAGGCCATCGTCTTTCTTCCGCTCCTCGGCTTCCTGATCGTCGGCCTCTTCGGCAGCTCGCTCGGCGCCAAGGCGTCCGAATACATCACCTCCGGCTTCATGGTCGTCGCGGCGGTGCTCTCCTGGGTCGCCTTCGTCAGCGTCGGCCTCGGCGACGGCGAGACGTTCACCGTGCCGGTGATGCGCTTCCTCGATTCCGGCGCGCTTCAGGCCGACTGGGCGCTCAGGATCGACACGCTGACCGTGGTCATGCTGGTCGTCGTCAACACCGTGTCCTGCCTGGTGCACATCTATTCCATCGGCTACATGCACCACGACCCGCATCGGCCGCGCTTCTTCGCCTACCTGTCGCTCTTCACCTTCGCCATGCTGATGCTGGTGACGTCCGACAACCTGGTGCAGATGTTCTTCGGCTGGGAAGGTGTGGGCCTCGCCTCCTATCTCCTGATCGGTTTCTGGTACAAGAAGCCGTCGGCCAACGCCGCCGCGATCAAGGCCTTCGTCGTCAACCGCGTCGGCGACTTCGGTTTCCTGCTCGGCCTGTTCGGCGTCTTCGTGCTGTTCGGGACGGTCCAGTTCGGCACCATCTTCGCCAACGCGCCGAGCTATGTGCCGGCTGCCATACATTCGACCGAAAGCGGCGGGCATGGCGCTGCCGCGCCTGCCGACGCAGGGCACGAGGCGCCTGCGGCGACCGAAGCCGCGCCTGCCGGCGAGCACGGCGCCGCTCCGGAAGCTGCCGCGGCGTCCGACGAAACGGTCCTCAACTTCCTCGGCTACTCCCTCGACAAGCAGTCGGCGCTGACGATCATCTGCCTGCTGCTCTTCATGGGCGCGATGGGCAAGTCGGCGCAGGTGCCGCTGCACACATGGCTGCCGGATGCGATGGAAGGCCCGACGCCGGTGTCGGCCCTCATCCATGCCGCCACCATGGTGACGGCCGGCGTCTTCATGCTGGCGCGCCTGTCGCCGCTCTTCGAGCTCAGCCACACGGCGCTGATCGTGGTCACCTTCATCGGCGCGCTCACCGCCTTCTTCGCGGCGACCGTCGGCCTCGTGCAGAACGACATCAAGCGCGTCATCGCCTATTCGACCTGCTCGCAGCTCGGCTACATGTTCGTGGCGCTCGGCCTCGGCTTCTATTCGGCGGCGATCTTCCACCTCTTCACCCATGCCTTCTTCAAGGCGCTGCTCTTCCTCGGCTCCGGCTCGGTCATCCATGCTGTCTCCGACGAGCAGGACATGCGCAAGATGGGCGGTCTGCGGAAGCTCATCCCGAAGACCTACTGGATGATGGTCATCGGCACGCTGGCGCTGACCGGCGTCGGCATCCCGATGACGATCATCGGCACGGCCGGCTTCTTCTCCAAGGACGCCATCATCGAGGGCGCCTTCGCCTCGCACAGCCCGCTCGCCTTCTACGCGTTCTGGACGCTGGTCGTCGCCGCCTGCTTCACCAGCTTCTATTCGTGGCGTCTGATCTTCATGACCTTCCACGGCGAGCCGCGGGCCAGCCACGAGGTCATGCATCACGTGCACGAATCGCCGCCGGTGATGCTGGTGCCGCTGTTCATCCTGGCCGCTGGCGCGCTCTTTGCCGGCGTCGTCTTCCAGAGCTTCTTCATCGGCGACAACTACGACGGATTCTGGAAGGGCGCCCTGTTCACGCTGCCCGACAACCATATCCTGCACGCCTTCCACGAGGTGCCGGTCTGGGTGAAGCTCGCGCCGTTCGTCGCGATGATCATCGGCTTCCTTGTCGCCTACCAGTTCTACATCCGTTCGCCGGAGACCCCGAGGCGCCTTGCGGCCCACCATCGCGGGCTCTACGCCTTCCTGCTCAACAAGTGGTATTTCGACGAGCTGTACGACTTCCTGTTCGTACGGCCGGCGAAGCGCATCGGCACCTTCCTCTGGAGGACCGGCGACGGGACCATTATCGACGGCCTTGGGCCTGACGGCGTGTCGGCGCGCGTGGTCGACGTCACCAACCGCGTCGTCAAGCTGCAGACCGGCTATCTCTATCACTACGCATTTGCCATGCTGATCGGCGTCGCCGCCTTGGTCACCTGGATGATGTTCGGGAGCCATTGATGACCGACTGGCCTATTCTCTCCACGGTCACGTTCCTGCCGCTTGTCGGCGTCCTGCTGATCCTGTTCATCCGGGACGACAGCGCGAACGCGCGCCGCAACATCCGCGCCATCGCGCTGTGGACGACGATCGCGACGTTCGTCATCTCGCTGTTCATCTGGATCGGCTTCGACAATTCGGTGCCGGGCTTCCAGATGGTCGAGAAGTTCGACTGGCTGGATTCCGGCATCTCCTACCACATGGGCGTCGACGGTATCTCGATGCTGTTCGTCATCCTCACGACCTTCCTGATGCCGCTCTCGATCCTCGCCAGCTGGGAGGCGATCGAGACGCGCGTGAAGGCGTACATGATCTCCTTCCTGCTGCTCGAGACGCTGATGATCGGCGTCTTCTGCGCGCTCGACATCGTGCTCTTCTACGTCTTCTTCGAAGGCGGCCTGATCCCGATGTTCATCATCATCGGCGTGTGGGGCGGCAAGCGGCGCGTCTATGCCTCGTTCAAGTTCTTCCTCTATACGCTCGCCGGCTCGGTGCTGATGCTGCTCGCCATCATGGCGATGTTCTTCCAGGCCGGCACCACCGACATCCCGACGCTGCTCACCCACAATTTCCCGGCCAACATGCAGACATGGCTGTGGCTCGCCTTCTTCGCCTCCTTCGCGGTGAAGATGCCGATGTGGCCGGTGCACACCTGGCTGCCGGACGCCCACGTGGAGGCGCCGACCGCCGGCTCCGTCATCCTGGCCGGCATCCTCCTGAAGATGGGCGGCTACGGATTCCTTCGCTTCTCCCTGCCGATGTTCCCGGACGCTTCGCTCTACTTCCAGCCGCTGGTGTTTACGCTGTCGGTCGTCGCTATCATCTACACCTCGCTGGTCGCGCTGATGCAGGAGGACATGAAGAAGTTGATCGCCTACTCCTCCGTCGCCCATATGGGCTATGTGACGATGGGCATCTTCGCGATGAACCAGGAAGGCATCCAGGGCGCCATCTTCCAGATGCTGTCGCACGGCCTCGTGTCCGGCGCTCTCTTCCTGTGCGTCGGCGTCGTCTATGACCGCATGCATACCCGCGAGATCGCGGCCTATGGCGGCCTGGTCAACAACATGCCGAAATACGCCGTGGCCTTCATGGTCTTCACCATGGCCAATGTCGGCCTGCCGGGCACCTCCGGCTTCGTCGGCGAGTTCCTGACGCTCCTCGGCGTCTTCAGGGTCAACACCTGGGTCGCGCTCTTCGCCGCCACCGGCGTCATCCTGTCGGCGGCCTATGCGCTCTGGCTCTACCGCAAGGTGATCTTCGGCGCGCTGACCAAGGAAAGCCTCGAAGGCCTGCTCGACCTGTCGGCGCGCGAGAAGGCGATCCTCTATCCGCTGATCGTGCTGGTCATCTTCTTCGGCGTCTATCCGATGCCGATCCTCGACGCGACCGCGACCTCGGTCGAGGCGCTCGTCCACACAATCACCATTTCACTCGACTCCGCGCACACCGCGGCGGCGAACTGAGAGACGGACCATGACGCCGGAACTTACCTCTAGCCTTTGCCTGCTGGCGCCCGAGCTGATCATTGCGGTCGGCGCTATGGCCCTGTTGATGATCGGCGTGTTCTCCGGCGAGCGCGCCTACAGCATCGTCAACGGGCTTGCCGTCCTTGTCCTGATCGCCGCCGGCGCCTGGGTGGTGACGGGCGCCAACGGCGGGGCCTTCGGCGGCGCCTTCGTTTCCGACCCGTTCGCGCGCTTCATGAAGGTGCTCACGCTGGTCGGCGCGGCGGCAACGCTCGTGATGTCGACCGGCTTCGCCCGCGAGCAGAAGTTCGACAAGTTCGAATATCCGGTGCTGGTGCTGCTCGCCACGCTCGGCATGCTCTTGATGATCTCTGCCAACGACATGATCGGGCTCTATCTCGGCCTTGAGTTGCAGTCGCTGGCGCTCTACGTGGTCGCCGCCATCAACCGCGACAATCTGCGCTCCACCGAGGCGGGCTTGAAATATTTCGTCCTCGGCGCCCTGTCGTCGGGCATGCTGCTCTATGGCATCAGCCTCGTCTACGGCTACACCGGCAACACCGGCTTCCCCGAGATCGCCGCGGCGCTTGGCGGCGGCGAACGCCAGCTCGGCGTGGTGTTCGGGCTTGTCTTCGTGCTCGCCGGCCTGTCCTTCAAGATCTCGGCGGTGCCGTTCCACATGTGGACGCCCGACGTCTACGAGGGGGCGCCGACGCCGGTCACGGCTTTCTTCGCCGCCGCGCCCAAGATGGCCGCAATGGCGCTCACCGTGCGCGTCGTCATGGAAGCCTTCGAGCCGCTCGCCGCCGACTGGCAGCAGATCGTCGCCTTCATCTCGATCGCCTCGATGGCGCTCGGCTCCTTCGCGGCGATCGGCCAGAAGAACATCAAGCGGCTGATGGCCTACTCCTCCATCGGCCATGTCGGCTTCGCGCTGGTCGGGCTTTCCGCCAACAGCCAGGAGGGCGTGCGCGGCGTCGCCATCTACATGCTGATCTACCTGGTGATGACGCTCGGCACCTTCGCCTTCATCCTCGCCATGCGGCGCAAGGAAGGCAATGTCGAGGAGATCGGCGACCTCGCCGGCCTTTCCAACACCAATCCGGTGATGGCGACCATCCTCACCATCCTGATGTTCTCGCTGGCCGGCATCCCGCCGCTCGCCGGGTTCTGGGCAAAGTGGTA
>DATDJN010000448.1:0-3350 GCA_036520515.1 Rhizobiaceae bacterium | reverse complement strand
CCAACCCCCGACATAGGTGAGCAGGCCACAGAAAAGCAGGACGCCGACATACTTCTGGAGCAGCATGGCGTCGAAGCCGACGAAGCCCCACCCGTCCTGCGGAAAGCGCTCCAGGTTGCCGGGAAAGTGCATGACCATCGCTTGGATGGCAGCGATGGCGAAGATCGCTACCGCCAGCAGGGCGATCGCCGCCGGCCGGCTGACGACGTCCATGATCGGCTTGCGGTATTCGCAGAACAGGATGCCGAACAAGTAGAAGTTTGCGAAATAGAAGAAGCACTGGATCGGGTTCAGGTTGTCCGCCGGACGCACGACCCACAGCGCGACCGCGATGGATACCGCCATGACCGCCGCGCGCCGGCCCTTGGAGAGCTCGATGAAGCGGTCGAACAGCGGCGTCGCCAGGAAGACGAGGAAGATGAAGGGGATGTACCAGTAGGCGGTGACCATACGCCCGGTGGAGAACAGCACGGCGAAGTCGACGAAATAGCTGTGCGGATAGGCGACCCCTCCTTTCATGGCCGTCACGAAGAAAGGTCCGAGCCATATCTCCGCCAGCGCGAGCGGGGTGGCCAGAACGAGATAGGGCAGGCCGACATAGAGCGCCTTCTTGCGCATGAATTCGCCATAGGAGGTGCGGCCGTAGAATACCTGCCGGTAGAGAAAGCCGGAGATGAAGACGAAATAGGCGGTTCCGCCGGTTATCAGTGCCGGAACGACGTTCAGCCACGTCACCCGTGTCTGCGGGTCCTCGTCGACGAAATGCGTCCAGGCGACCGCATAAGTATGGCCGCAGACGATCATCAGGATCGCCACTGCGCGGAAATAGTCGATGTAGGCGACGTGCTCGCGCGGCGTGGATTGCGCCTTTGCGAGGGGCGCGGCAGGATCGATCGCGCGGCCGTCTCGAACCGAAGCGATGTGGTTCATCTGCGAACTCTGGGAAGTCGGGACCAGCCGTTATTTAGCATCGGCAGTACAGCGCGTTTGGGATTCTTGAATGGAAGGTTAATGGGCGGGAAGGCTGGCGGAGCAAGTCTCCTCCAACAAGAGGAGGCTTTGGGAAGACGTCACGCAAAGGACATGCCGCTCACTGCCTTCCCGAGCAATCGCGCTGCGTTCGGGCGGCCATTTGTTTTGCACATTCATTGGGAAAATGGCATCCGTTCACCCAAACCGAGGGATTCGCATGCGCTCCACACGTCTTGGTCTCGTTCTGCTCTCCGCGTGGCTGCTCGCCATTCCGGCCGCGCCAGCACTGGCGCAGGAGGGCGAGGGTTTGAGCGACGTGCTGACGGACCTGCTGCGCGGCTCGGAAGACGCCGGGCCGACGGCCGGCCCCGACCGCCGGGTTCCCTTCGGCCGTGACGAGATGCAGTTGTCCTTTGCGCCGCTGGTCAAGGAGACAGCTCCCGCTGTCGTCAACGTATACGCGTCGAAGCAGGCGCGGGCCGTGCGCTCGCCCTTCGAGGGCGATCCCTTCTTCGAAAAGTTCTTCGGCCGGCAGATGCGGCCGCGCGTGCAGAATTCGCTGGGCTCGGGCGTCATCGTCGATGCGAGCGGGCTGATCGTCACCAACTTCCACGTCATTCGCGACGCCGACGAGGTCAAGGTCGCGATGTCGGACGGACGCGAATTCGCCAGCAAGGTCCTGCTGAAGGACGAGTCGCTCGACCTTGCCGTCCTGAAGATCGATGCGCCCGATCCGTTCCCGGTGGTGCCGATCGGCGATTCCGATGCGCTGCAGGTGGGCGACCTCGTCCTGGCCGTCGGCAACCCGTTCGGCGTCGGCCAGACGACGACCAGCGGCATAGTCTCGGCGCTGGCGCGCAGCCATGTCGGCGTGTCGGACTTCGGCTTCTTCATCCAGACGGATGCGGCGATCAATCCCGGCAACTCGGGCGGTGCGCTGATCAACATGGCCGGCCAGCTTGTCGGCATCAACACGGCGATCTTCAGCCGTGGCGGCGGCTCCATCGGCATCGGCTTCGCCATTCCGTCGAACATGGTGCGCGCGGTGTCGCAGGCGGCGGCCAACGGCGGTGATTTCTTCGAGCGGCCCTACCTCGGCGCCGACTTCGAGGAGGTCACCCCTCAGATCGCCGAATCGCTCGGCATGGAGCGGCCAACCGGCGCTCTGGTGTCCGTAGTGGAACCCGACGGTCCGGCTGCGAAGGCCGCTCTGCGCCCCGGCGACGTCGTGCTGGAGATGAACGGAGCGCCGATCGAGCATGTCGACGCGCTGAGCTACCGGCTCGCGACGCAGGCGATCGGAACGACGGCTGAGTTGAAGGTGCTCAGCCAGGGTGACGAGAAAACCGTCAGCGTCGAACTCATCCGCGCGCCGGAAGGCGCGAACACGGCAGAGTTCACCATCCGCGGCCGCAGCCCCTTTGCCGGCGCCAAGGTCGCCGCGCTTTCGCCGCGGCTGGCGCAAAAGCTCGGTCTCGACGCCGACATCAAGGGCGTCACCGTCCTCGAGATCGACCGCAATTCGCCGGCCGCGGGCTTCGGACTGCAGCGTCGCGACATCGTGCGCGAGGTGAATGGCGAGGAGATCGACACGGCCGAGAAGCTGAAACAGATCGCGGAAACGCCTTCGCGCTGGTGGCGCTTCACCGTCGAGCGTGACGGTCAGCTCCTGCGGCAAACGCTCAGGTATTGATGGCTGACCTTTTCGGAGCCGACGACGACGGGAAACAGGGGCCAGCCACCACGGCGCCGCTCGCCGAGCGGCTGCGTCCGAAAACGCTGGCGGAAGTCGTCGGCCAGGAGCACCTGACCGGCGAGGACGGCGCGCTGACGCGGCTGATCGGCTCGGGCTCGCTCGGCTCGATGATTTTCTGGGGTCCGCCCGGTACCGGCAAGACGACCGTGGCGCGGTTGCTCGCCGGCGAGACGAAGCTCGCCTTCGAGCAGATATCGGCGATCTTCTCAGGCGTCGCCGACCTCAAGAAAGTGTTCGAGACGGCAAGGTTGCGGCGTCAGAACAGCCGCCAGACGCTGCTCTTCGTCGACGAGATCCACCGTTTCAATCGCGCCCAGCAGGACAGCTTTCTCCCAGTCATGGAGGATGGAACCGTCATCCTCGTCGGCGCGACCACCGAGAACCCGTCCTTCGAGCTCAACGCCGCGCTTCTGTCTCGTGCGCGCGTGCTGGTCTTCCATACGCTCGGCGTGGAAAGCCTGGAAAGGCTGCTGACGCGGGCGGAGGAGGTCGAGGGAAAGCCGCTCCCGCTCGACGAGCAGGCGAGGGCGATGCTGCTGCGCATGGCCGACGGCGACGGCCGCGCGTCGCTGACGCTGGCTGAGGAGGTGTGGCGCGCGGCGAAGCCCGGCGAGGTGTTCGA
>DATDJN010000447.1:0-6354 GCA_036520515.1 Rhizobiaceae bacterium | reverse complement strand
CTGGCCCAGGTCTTGGGGATCGACTCCCTAAACCGCGCTACCGTCGCGCGGCCGACCCGGACACCGCCGCCCTCCCCGATACCCGGTGCGCACCGGGTTCCCGCGAGGGCGATGGCCGCATTATGCCCCAGTCACTGACGCTGTTGATAAAACGGCCGAACTTTTTCGACCGATCGAGCAAAATCAACGGGTTGGCCAAAAAGGCTTTCCACGCGGTTTCAGGGGGCCGGCACGCGACGCGGCGCGGGCCAGCCGAACCGCGCCGCGAGCCTGGATGACGCTTGCCATATTGATTTGGCCGGGGCTTCGCCTATAGCTGCGGGCAAAGGAACGGCCATGCCTGTGATCCCCAAAATCCTCGTCTTCGCCGGATCGCTCCGGACAGGGGCTTTTTCGATCCGCACCGCCGACGCGGCGATGAAGGAGCTGGCGCTGCAGGGCGCGGATGTCACCCGCATCTCGCTCGGCGACTACCCGCTGCCGCTGATGGACCAGAATCTCGAGAAGGAGAAAGGCGTGCCGGAGAACGCGGTGAAGCTGGCGCGCCAGATCGCGGCGCATGACGGCCTGCTGATCGCCAGCCCGGAATACAACGCCTCGATCCCGCCGCTGCTGAAGAATGCGCTCGACTGGGCAAGCCGTGTCAGGCGCGACGGCGGGCGTCCGTTCAAGCCCTTCGACGGCAAGGTGGCGGCGCTCTGCTCCTCCTCCGACGGCGCTTTCGCCGGGGCGCGCGGGCTCTACCACCTGCGCGCCGTGCTGATGGCCTGCCAGGTCGAGGTGATCTCGCCGCAATGCTCGGTGGGCAAGGCGTCCGAGGCTTTCGACGAGGACGGCCAGTTCAGGGAAGAGCGGCTGCGCCACCAGATGGAGACGGTGTGCCGGACGCTGATCGAGCGCGCGGCGATGATGTCGAGGCGGATCGAGCCGTAATGGCGGACGGGAAGGAGAACGGCATGCGCGAGAGGCTGATCGTTGGACTGGACGTGCCCGATGTCGCGGAAGCCGGGAAGGTGGTGCGCGACCTCGGCGACGCGGTCTCCTTCTACAAGATCGGCTACCAGCTCGCCTTCGCCGGCGGCCTCGACTTCGCCCGCGAACTCGCCGCGGAAGGCAAGAAGATCTTCCTCGACATGAAGCTGCTCGACATCGACAACACGGTGGCCAACGGCGTCGAGAACATCGCGAAGATGGGCATGTCGATGCTCACCCTGCATGCCTATCCGAAGGCGATGCGGGCGGCGGTCGCGGCGGCGAAAGGCTCCGGCCTCACCCTGCTCGCAGTGACGGTGCTGACCTCGATGGACGAGCAGGACCTGGTCGAGGCGGGCTACGAATACGACCCGCACACGCTGGTGCTGCGGCGCGCCGAGCAGGCGCTCGAGGCCGGAATGGGCGGCATCGTCTGCTCGGCCGACGAGGCAGCGGCGGTGCGCAAGGTGGTGGGCGGCGAGCTTGCCGTGGTGACGCCGGGCATCAGGCCGGCCGGCGCCGAGCGTGGCGACCAGAAGCGCGTGATGACGCCCGCCGACGCGATACGCGCCGGCGCCAGCCACCTCGTGGTGGCCAGGCCGATCGTCAAGGCGCCCGACCGCCGCGCCGCGGCCGAGGCTATCCTGGCCGAGATGGCGGCGGCCTGAACGATATTCGGGAGGAGGACACGATGCCGAAGGGATATTGGATCGCCCATGTCGATGTCAGGGACCCCGAGGGCTACAAGGGCTATGTGGAGGCGTCGAAGCTCGCCTTCGACAAATACGGCGCCAGGATGCTGGCGCGCGGCGGCGCCTATGAGGCGACCGAAGGCAGGGGCCGTGCGCGCAACGTGGTGATCGAGTTCCCTTCGCTGAAGGCGGCGCAGGACTGTTATCACTCGCCGGAATATACGGCGGCGCGCGCCATACGCCAGAAGTTCGCAGATGCGGAAATGGTGCTCGTCGAAGGCGTGCCCGACTGAATCGGCTGAAAACCAAGCGAAATCAACAATATTGACGGGCACGGCGCCTTCGTTCACGCGGCGCGACGTATTGCATCGCAACAAAACATCGCTAACTTCGTTGTCTAACAAATGGGAGCAGACCGGGCCGAGTGCCCGGTAGAACGGGGTCGATGTGTTCTACCAGCTCTACGAGTTGAACCATGCCGCAGTACAGCCGCTTCGGGCCTATGCGGACGCGATGAAGCTGCTTTACTCCAATCCGCTCAATCCGATGTCGCACACGCCGTTCGGCCGCTCGGTCGCAGCGGCGGCGGAGCTCTTCGAGCGCACCACGCGCCGCTACGGCAAGCCCGTTTTCGGGCTGACGAAGACGGTGGTCGACTGGAAGCCGGTCGCGGTGAAGGAACGGGTCGTCTGGTCGCGGCCGTTCTGCAACCTGATCCACTTCGAGCGCGACCTGCCGGCCGGCCGCCGGGCCGATCCGAAGCTGCTGATCGTGGCGCCGATGTCCGGCCACTACGCCACGCTGCTGCGCGGCACGGTGGAGGCGATGCTGCCCCACGCCGAAGTCTACATCACCGACTGGGCCGACGCGCGCATGGTGCCGGTCGAGGAGGGCGCGTTCGATCTCGACGATTATATCGACTACGTCGTCGAGATGTTCCATGAGCTTGGACCCGACGCGCATGTGATGGCGGTCTGCCAGCCTTCCGTGCCCGTGCTGGCCGCCGTCGCGCTGATGGAAGCGAAGGGCGACCGCTTCGCACCATCGACGATGACGCTGATGGGCGGGCCGGTCGACACGCGCCGCAACCCCACCGCCGTCAACCTGCTCGCCAAGGAGAAGGGGCTGGACTGGTTCCGCGACAACGTGATCATGCGGGTGCCATGGCCGGTGCCCGGCTTTTCGCGCGAGGTCTATCCAGGCTTCCTGCAGCTCTCGGGCTTCATGGGCATGAACCTCGACCGCCACATCACGGCGCACAAGGACTTCTTCATGCACCTCGTCAAGAACGACGGCGACGGGGCCGAGAAGCACCGGGACTTCTACGACGAATATCTGGCCGTCATGGACCTCACGGCGGAGTTCTACCTGCAGACGGTGGACACCGTCTTCATCCGCCACGCGCTGCCGAAGGGCGAGATGACGCACCGCGGCGCGCCGGTCGATCCGAAGGCGATCCGCAACGTGGCGCTGCTGACGATCGAGGGCGAGAACGACGATATTTCCGGGCTGGGCCAGACCCAGGCGGCGCACGACCTCTGCGTCAACATACCGGCGGAGAAGCGCGTCCACTACGTGCAGCCGGCGGTCGGCCACTACGGCGTCTTCAACGGCTCGCGCTTCCGCTCCGAAATCGTGCCGAGGATCGTCGACTTCATCAGCAGCTATGGCGGCGCCAGCCGGCCGGCGAGCAGGCTGGCGTCCTCCAAAGCTTCATCCCCCAAGGCGTCATCGACCAAGGCCGCGCCCAAGACGCGTGGGGCGCGCAAGGCGAAGGGCTGAGCCCCGGCCGGCGGCAGAGGCGGGTTTCTGTTGCAAATTCGTCGCTGTCGCTCCCGCATGGTAACCATCACGACAATCTGAGCCGCCGTTTGAATTGACACGCCCCGACGTTGCCCTTTAACCTTTCCTTAAGAATAAAAATGGGCGGGCCGGGGTAGATGGCTTCCTCACCGAAAAAGGGGCAGGCGCTAAGCCGCGTGTTGACAGCAGTTGGATCGGTCCTCTTCGCGGGACTGTCCTCCTCGATGGCTGCCGCCGCGCAGCCGATGGTGACCGGCGGCCTCACCTCGCAGCCGATCGGGCACTACGAGTTCTGCCAGGCCAACCCGGTCGAGTGCAACATACGCATGCGCGACCAGGGTCCCGAGCGGATGTCCGGCGCGCTGTGGAAGCAGATCGTCGCCGTCAACGTCGGCGTCAACGCGGCGATCAAGCCGATGAACGACATCGACATCTACGGCAAGGACGAGGTCTGGGCCTATCCTGACGGCACCGGCGACTGCGAGGACTATGCGCTGGAGAAGCGCCGCGACCTGATGCGCCACGGCCTGTCGCTGTCCAACCTCCTGATCACCGTGGTGCGCAAGCCGGACGGCGAGGGGCATGCGGTGCTGACGGTGCGCACCGACAAGGGCGACTTCGTGCTGGACAACCTCACCAATTCCGTACGCCAGTGGGACCAGACCGGCTATCGCTTCCTGAAGCGGCAGGCGGCCAACCACACCGGCCGCTGGGTGACCATCCGCGACAGCCAGCCGGCCGCGCCGCTGGTCGGCTCTGTCAGCAAGTAGGTATCACCCTTCGCTCAGGCCGCAGCCCGCGATCACGCTGTTGATCGATTTGGTAGAACCGCGGACGTTGAACGATTGCTCGTGATAGTTTTCGCCGAGCAGTTCGAGGACTACGGCAACTCGTTTCCTGGCGTCACGAGTAGCTACCAGGAGTTCCTTGTTGGCGGCAGCGATGATGCTTGCCGTCCCATCGGCATCGGAAATCTGTGCCTCCAGATCGACGATCGCCTGATCGTCAACTCTCACGCGCAGCTTGGGCCGGGTGGCATTTGCCATCGTGTAAGCCGCATCCGAGCTGAAAGAGCGATCCGGCGTGATGTAGATAGCCTCGACGTCGCCGCCCTTGCATCGGAAGCCAAATCCGTAGTTGCCGACGCCCGTGACGGCGATATGCATCACGTTGTCGCCGAAGGCACTTTCATTGCCCTGGTATATCCATTGGGCATTCGCCGAGCCGGCAAAAAAAACGCCGAGCAAGGCGCCGCCGACTGCAAATCTGATCCTCATGCTGCACCCCCTGCCCACGCCGGCATTAAACAGATGCCAGAAGGGAAGTCTACGCCGCCGCCTGCGCCATGCGTTCGGCGGCCATGCGGTAGGAAATCGCTTCCGCGAGATGGATGCGTCCGACCGTGTCGGCCTGGTCGAGGTCGGCGAGCGTGCGCGCGACCCTGAGCACGCGGTGATAGGCCCGCGCGGAGAAGCCGAGCTTCTCGCTGGCGTCCCTGAGCAGCGACAGTCCCGCGGCGTCGGGTGCGGCGATGTCCTCGATCAGCGCCGTCGGGCAATGCGCGTTGGTGGTGGCCGAGACGCCCAGCCTGTCCAGCCGTTGCTGCTGGATCTGCCGCGCGGCGAGCACGCGGGCCGCGACGGCGGCGCTCGCCTCGGCACGGCCTGGCCGAATGAGATCGCTGGCCGAAACGGCGGGCACCTCGACGCGCAGGTCGATGCGGTCGAGCAGCGGCCCTGAGATGCGCGCCTGGTAGTCGCCCTGGCAACGCGGGCCACGCGCGCAGCGATAGCCGGGCTCGCCCGCCATGCCGCAGCGGCACGGATTCATCGCCGCCACGAGCTGGATGCGCGCCGGATAGCTGACCCGGTGGTTGGCCCTGGCGATCACGCATTCGCCAGTCTCCAGCGGCTGGCGCAAAGCGTCGAGCGCCTGCGGCGAGAACTCCGGGAACTCGTCGAGGAAGAGCACGCCATTATGCGCCATCGACACTTCGCCCGGCCTGACGCGCAGGCCGCCGCCGACCATGGCGGCCATCGAGGCGGAGTGGTGCGGCGCGCGGAAGGGGCGCCGGTCGGTCAGCTTGCCGCCAGCAAGCTCGCCCGCCATCGAGGCGATCATCGAGACTTCGAGCAGTTCCTTGGGCTGCAGGCTGGGCAGGATGGAGGGAAGACGCTGCGCCAGCATCGACTTGCCCGAGCCCGGCGGCCCGACCATCAGGAGATTGTGGCCGCCGGCCGCAGCCACCTCCAGCGCGCGCCGCGCGCTTTCCTGGCCCTTGATGTCGGCGAGGTCGGGCAGGTTCGCCGCCGCCATGTGAACGCTCGGCTCCGGGCGCGACAGGACCTGCGTGCCGCGAAAATGGTTGGCTATGGCGATCAGGCTGCGCGGCGCCAGGATGTCGATGTCGGCGCCCGCCCAGGCGGCCTCGGGCCCGCTGGCGTGGGGACAGATCAGCCCCTTGCCTTCCGCGTTGGCCCCGATTGCCGCGGGCAGCGCGCCGGCGACGGCGGCGATGGTCCCGTCCAGAGACAATTCTCCGAGCACCACATAGGCGGCGAGCGCATCGCCGGGAACGGCGCCGAGCGCCGCCATCAGGCCGAGCGCGATCGGCAGGTCGTAGTGGCTGCCCTCCTTCGGCAGGTCGGCCGGCGCGAGGTTGACGGTCACCTTCTTCGCCGGCATCGACAGGCCGGACGCGTGGAGCGCGGCCTGCACGCGCTCGCGGCTTTCGGCCACCGCCTTGTCGGGCAGGCCGACGATGTGGATGTTGGGCTTGCCCGGCGCGATCATGACCTGAACGTCCACCGGCACCGCCTCGATGCCCTGGAACGCAACCGTGCGCACGCGCGAAACCATGCTGCCCTCCGAACCCCGCGGCATCGCC
>DATDJN010000446.1:0-2249 GCA_036520515.1 Rhizobiaceae bacterium | reverse complement strand
CTGGCGGCGATCGGGTTAGTTGTGCCGCAGGGAAATTTGAAACATCGCAATTCGGGAGGAGTGCGACATGACCAGACCTGGCATCACGCAGGCGATGATCGACGCCTATGACGAATACACCCACCTGACGCTCGATCGCCGCGGCTTCATGGACAGGTTGACCAAGCTCGCCGGCTCAGGCGCGGCGGCCGCGGCAATCGCGCCGCTGCTCGCGGCCAATCCGGCGGCGGCCGAGATCGTGGCGGCCGACGATCCCGGGCTGAAAGGCCAGGACGTGAGCTGGCCCGGCGCCACCGGAGACATGACGGGCTATCTCGTCCATCCCGCCGACCAGAGCGGCAAGCTGCCGACCGTCATCGTCATCCACGAGAACCGCGGCCTCAACGCCCACATCAGGGACGTGGCGCGGCGCGTGGCGCTGGAAGGCTTCGTGGCGCTCGCCCCGGACTACCTGTCGCCGCTGGGCGGGACGCCTGCCGACGAAGACAAGGCACGCGAGATGATCGGACAGCTCGATCCCGCGCAGACCGTCGTGAACGGCGTCGCCACCGTCGATTTCCTGCAGGGACACGAACTCGGCACCGGCAAGGTCGGCGCCATGGGCTTCTGCTGGGGCGGCGGCGCGGTCAACAACCTCGCCGTCGCTGCCCCAGACCTTTCGGCGGGCGTCGCCTATTACGGCCGCCAGGCCGCCACCGCCGACGTGCCGAAGATCGAGGCGGCGCTGCTCCTGCATTATGCCGGGCTGGACGAGCGCATCAATGCCGGCATCGACGCCTACAAGGCGGCGCTCGATGCGGCCGGCAAGGACTTCACGATCTACGTCTATGACGGCGCACAGCACGCCTTCAACAACGACACATCGGCCGCGCGCTACAACAAGGAGGCGGCGGACCTCGCCTGGGGCCGCACCATCGCCTTCTTCAAGGAGAAGCTGGCCTGAGGCCGGAGCAGACAGGACCGAAAGCCGCTACGCGCCTTCCAATCCGATGCCGTCAGTGGCGTCCCCGCCGGGAACGCGCCTGCTTGATGATGGCGCGCCAGCGGATCATCTCGATCGGGATCGGCTGACGCTCGCCGGCCTTGCGGTAGATCTCGTTGTCCAGGTTCTTCAGCGCGCGCCAGAAATCATAGTCGCTGATGCGCTGGTCTTCCGCGAGCCGATGCGCGACTGCCCCGATGTCCTGTTTCATCTGCATCCCACGCGGCATTCGCCTGGCTGTCCCCGTCCAGGCGGTTCGTTGCGCGGTGATTTCTGCCGAGTCTTCCGGCATGATCAATGGCGGGGCGGCGGGTTTTGCACGTTAACGGAGGGTAAAGGTTAATTCGGCGGCAAGGTGTTGCATGGCCGCAATAGCGGCGGGAGCCGGGAGCCCGTCAGAAGGGCGGTTCAGGACTTGCGCCTGATGGCGATCGAGCGGCCGGCGCGCTCCGGCATGGGCAGCACGGCATGGACCTTGCCGATCGCGTCGACCTTTTCCATCACGTCTGGCGGGAAGGGGGCGACCCTAGGCCCGCCCATGTCGATGTGGAGCGAAAGCGTCTCCGACGTCGCCGCCAGCCAGCCGTCGGCGTGGCGGATCTCCTGGTAGGCGCGCAGCCGCTTCTCGTCATGGTCGATGAGCTGGAAGGTGACGGTGACCTTGTCGGCCAGGTGCAGCTCGCGCACGTAGCAGACATGGGCCTCGGCGGTGTAGATCGTCAGCTTCCGCTCGCTGGCATAGGCCGGTCCCATGCCCATGATCTCGAAGGCCTCGTCCGAGCCGCGGTCGAAGATCACGTTGTAATAGGCCATGTTGAGGTGGCCGTTATAGTCGATCCAGTCCTTCTCGACCTCCATGACGCGGGAGACGATGGGCGCGGCTGTTGTCGTCATCGATACTGGACCTATTCCTTGTGGCGCTGGACAAGAGGGAGCGCGGGTGACACTACGCATCCCTAACGTCAGGACAAGGCCCCGGGCTGGCCCAAACGCGCAGGAAACCATGGCTCTCAGCGACCTGAACAAAGTCGAGCGCAACGAAGCCGGCATCGCCGCCGTGCTCGGCATATTGAAGCAGCGGTTCGGCGAGCGTTTCCAGACAGGGCAGGCGATCCGCGAGCAGCACGCGCACACGACGACCTACATCCCGAACCAGGCGCCGGACGGGGTCGTTTTCGCCGAGAGCACCGAGGAGGTGCAGGAGGTCGTGCGCGCCTGCGCGACACATCGCGTACCGGTCATCGCGTTCGGAGCCGGCACGTCGCTC
>DATDJN010000445.1:0-2983 GCA_036520515.1 Rhizobiaceae bacterium | reverse complement strand
GGATGCGGCCGACCCGTGGACGTCGTGGATCGACAGCAATCAGGGCAATAGCTGGAGCGCCAACGCCGAGCGTCACACTTGCGGCCGGGGGTTTGAAGCTCGCCGACGTGGAACGAATTGGCTAGGCTGACAGCGCCTGCTCCAGATCGGCGATCAGGTCGTCGCCGTCCTCTATGCCGGCCGACAGCCTGACCAGCGAATCAGAGATGCCGATCGCCGCGCGCTGTTCGGGCGGGATCGAGCCATGCGTCATCAGCGCCGGATGCTCGATCAGGCTTTCGACACCGCCGAGGCTCTCGGCGAGCGTAAAGAGCTGCGTGCGTTCGAGGAAGCGCTTGGTACCGGCTAGGTCACGGTCGAGCTCGACCGAGATCATGCCGCCGAAGGACGACATCTGACGCCTGGCTATCGCATGCTGCGGATGACTGGGCAGTCCCGGGTAGATCACGCGGCGCACGTCGGTCCGGCTCTCCAGCCAGTTTGCGATCTTCAGCCCGTTCTCCGAATGCCTCTCCATCCTCAGCGCCAGGGTCTTGATGCCGCGCAGCGCAAGGAAACTGTCGAACGGGCCGGATATGGCGCCGACCGCGTTCTGCAGGAACTTCAGCTGGTCGAGAATCTCGCCTTCCTCCCGCACCACCGCGACGCCGCCGACCATGTCGGAATGGCCGTTGAGATATTTCGTCGTCGAATGCACCACGATGTCGACGCCAAGCTCCAGCGGCCGCTGCAGATAGGGGCTGCAGAAGGTGTTGTCGGCCACCGTGATCAAACCCTTGCCCTTCGCCAGGTCGACGATCGCCTCAAGGTCGACGATCTTGAGCAGCGGGTTGGTGGGCGTCTCGATCCACAGCATGCGCGTCTCCGGCCGGATCGCGGCCTCGACCGCCGCGAGGTCTGTGAAGTCGGCGAGGCTGACCTGCAGCCCCGCCGAGCGCTTGCGGACGCGATGCATCAGCCGGTAGCTGCCGCCATAGATGTCGTCTGTCGCCACCACATGTGCGCCGGCGTCGAGGAGCTCCAGGATGTTGGCGATCGCCGCCAGCCCGGAGGCGAAGGCAAAGGCCGCCGCACCGCTTTCGAGGTCGGCCACCGCACGCTCGAAGGCAAAGCGCGTCGGGTTCTGGCTGCGCGCATACTCGAACCCCTTGTGCACGCCGGGGCTCTGCTGGCCGTAGGTGGAGGTGGCATAGATGGGCACCATCACCGCGCCGGTTGTCGGGTCGTGGCTCTGTCCGCCGTGGATCGTGCGGGTCGAGAAGGCCAGGCGGTTCTTGCCGGATGTCATGTCTTGGATCGCCTCAGATGGTTGATCAGGTCGATGCGGGTGATCAGGCCGAAGAACTCGTCGCCGTCATAGATGATCGCGACCTCGTTGCGGTCGAAGACAGGCAGTAGCGCGTCGAGAGTCTGGTCGGCTTGCAGCGTGTGGAGGTCGGCGCTCATCGCGGTGTTCACCGGCGCGTTGAAGCGCTCCCAGCGGCCCTCATACGAGCCTTCCACACACGACAGGATATCGCCCTCGTCGATGATGCCGATCAGCTTGCCGTCCTCGATCACCGGAAGCTGCGAGACGTCGGCGCGCCGCATGCGCCCATAGGCATTGATCAGCGTGTCCTGCGGTCCGACGGTGATGGTGCCGCCTTCGCGGTGCGAGCGCGCGACGAGGTCCCTGAGGTCGCCGTGCTGCACGCGTTCGGACAGGCCCTGCTCGGCCAGCCAGTAGTCGTCGAACACCTTCGACAGATATTTGTTGCCGGAATCGCAGATGAAGGTGATGACCCGCTTCGGCGTCTTCTGCTCACGGCAATATTTCAGCGCCGCTGCCAGCAGCGTGCCGGACGACGAGCCGGCGAGGATGCCTTCCCTGGATAGCAGGTCGCGTGCGGTGGCCATGCTCAGGCGATCGGGAATCGAATAGGCCTTCTTCACCAGCGACAGGTCGGCGTTCGGCGGCACGAAATCCTCGCCGATCCCTTCCACCGTCCAGCTTCCGGCCTCGATCAACTCGCCGGTCTTGACCAGCGGCGCCAGCACCGAGCCGATAGGGTCTGCGAGCACCATCTCGGTGTTCGGCGACACTTTGGCGAAAAAACGCCCGAGCCCGGTCAGCGTGCCGCCGGAACCGACGCCGACCACCACGGCGTCGATATCGCCTCCGAGCTGTTCCCATATCTCGGGTCCGGTCGTCGTTTCATGCGCCAGCGGGTTGGCAGGGTTGGCGAACTGGTTGACGTAGAACGACCCGGGCGTTTCGGCGGCGATGCTCTCCGCCATGTCCTGGTAGTATTCCGGATGCCCCTTGCCGACGTCCGAGCGCGTCAGCCTGACCTCGGCGCCAAGCGCCCTGAGGTGCTGCACCTTCTCGCGCGACATCTTGTCGGGCACGACGAGCACAATGCGGTAGCCCTTGGGGATGCCGACCTGCGCCAGGCCCAGCCCGGTGTTGCCGGCCGTCGCCTCGATGATCGTGCCGCCCCTACGGAGCTTGCCGCTTTTCTCGGCCTCGGCGATCATCGACAGCGCGATGCGGTCCTTGATCGAACCACCCGGATTCTGGCTTTCGAGCTTGACGAACAGGCGGCATAGCCCGGTGTCGAACTTCGTCAGCTCGACGACCGGCGTCTGGCCGATGAGTTCCAGCACCGACGAGTAAGGCGGTTGCAGCCGCGACGGGGCTGCGGCTGTGGTCTGGTTCCTCGTCTCGCGCATGCCTTGGCTCCATACAAACGATCCTGGCCCCGTTCGCGGAGGGAGATATGGCAAATATGGCTGGGGTCCACGAGAAAATCCAATCCGCCAAATCGCACTTCCGCAGTTGAAAAATCCGGGAAGGCGCCTCAGGGTTGCCGTTTGAGGACACGCGACCTTACTGCGCCGGAATGTTCTCGCGAAAGATCAGCCGCGGCTCGATGTAGCGGTTGGCGATCACCGGCGCAGAGGAGGCGATCGAGCCCAGCAGCTGGATCACCGACTGCTCGGC
>DATDJN010000444.1:0-2143 GCA_036520515.1 Rhizobiaceae bacterium | reverse complement strand
TCCTACGCGGTCCGCTACGGCAACGGCGTGCTTCGCCGCACGCTGGGCGTGAAGAACGCCTCGACCGCCGATCGCGGCCTGCACGTCTATCCAAAGGCGGGCGCGGCCTTCGTCTGGAAGAAGCTCGGCCGGCAGATCGACGGCGACGTGATGAAGAAGCGCGACTTCCGCGTCGACGCGAGCTCGGAACTCGGCCGCGTCAGCATCCGATGACCGCGCCGTTGCGGCGGGAAGGACATCAGATGCTGTCTGTCGACCAGACAAGGTTCCGGATGGACGTCGACGTCCGCACCGAGCCGGACTTCGACTTCCTTTCGGCCGAATACCGCGCCTTCTACCGGAAGGACCGCGCCACCGCCTTCCAGGCCCCGCTGTGGATGGATTTCATCCACCGGCGGCTGGCGCCCGGCCTCGGCGCCGGGCAGCGCACGCTGACGGTGCGCAACCGCTCCGACGGCGCGCTGGCGATGCTGGCGCCCTTCGTGCTCCAGCGCAGCAAGGGCGTGCGCATGCTCGCGCCCGCCGATTTCGGTGTCTGCGACTACAATTCGGTGGTCGGCGACCGCAACGCGCTGGCGATGATCGCCGGCGATGCGGCGCTGGTCGGGCGGATCAATGCCGAGATCGGGCGCTGCGACGTCCTGATGTTCCGCAAGGTGCGCGAGGACGGCTTCGACGTCGGCCGCCTGTTCCCGCGCTCGGCAAGCAGCCCGACCGAGAACGCGGCCTATCACGCCGAGATCGGGGCCGATTTCGAGGCCTGGCAGCGACGGACGGTGAGCCGGAAATTCTCCAAGGAACTCGGCCGCCTGCAGCGGCAGACCGAGCGGGAGTTCGGCGGCTACGAGCACCGGCTGGCGGCGACCGAGGCAGACATCAGGGAAGCGTTCGAGCGGCTGCGCGGCTGGCGGGCCGGCCGCTTCGAGGGCGACCTCCTGCAGAACCCGCTCTATTTCGAGTTCTACCGCGACTATGCGATCGCCGGCCTCGAGAACGGCGAGGCCGTCACCTACATCAGCTACGCGGGCGGGCAGCCGGCGGCGGTTCTGTTCGGCCCGACCGGCGATGGCGCCTTCCACGCCGTCCTGATCGGCGCGGACACGGAGCGGCTGGGCCGGCAGTCGCCCGGCACGCAGATCATCTACCAGGTGATCAAGCGGCGCTTCGACGAAGGCTTCCGCAGCTTCGACATGGGTCTCGGAAACAGCGGCTACAAGACGCACTTTCGCGTCGAGGAGACGCAGCTCAGAAACCACACGAAAACCTTCTCCGTGCCAGGGTACGTGCTGGCGCAGGTCTATCACCGCGCCAAGCCGGTGAAGAACTTCCTCAGGAACTACGTACCGAATGTCCGATGAGACGAGCCGCGACGACAGCCAGCCCAGCCTCCCCGCTCGCCTGACCAGCCTCGCGAGGAACCCTGCGATTCGCGGCATAGCGGGCGTCTTCGTCATGAAGAGCTCGATCATCGTCGCCAACTTCGCGCTGATCATGCTGGCCGCCCGCGTGCTCGACACCGAGGCGTTCGGCGTCTTCTCGATCCTGTTCGCGGCCGCCGGCCTCTTCTGCATCGTCGCCACCTTCGGCCAGCAGGTGGCGATCATGCGCTGGTGGAACGAGTATACCGCCGCAAAGGACCCGGCGACGCTCAAGGGCGCACTGATGTTCAGCGCGGCGACGGTGCTCATGGGCTGTGCGGCCGTTGCCTCCGGCTTTTTCCTGTGGGCCGCCTCCACGCACGCGATGCTGCTGGCCGCCGCGGTCACGCTCTTCATGGTCCTTCAGGCAAGCGTGACCACCTCGGCGCATCTGGTGCGGACCGCGATCGGCGTCGGCGCGGGCGACGGCAACAGCAATCTGATGGTTTCGGTGCCGGCGCTCGTCTACCTGGCCGCCGTCCTTGTCGCGGGCGGCACGGCAGAGACGAGCACCGTCTTCCTCCTTTTCGCGGCCGGCGCCGCCACCGCGATGGCGCTGCATTTCATCTTCATGCGTCGCAAGGTGCGCCAGCTCTTTCCGGGCTTCGCTTCCGTCCGCCCGCGCTACGAGGCGGCCGAATGGCGGGCGCGCTCGTTCAAGCTCTGGATCTCCAACGGGCTCGAGGCCGCGAACCAGTATCTCGACGTCCTCATCATCGGCTACC
>DATDJN010000443.1:0-15620 GCA_036520515.1 Rhizobiaceae bacterium | reverse complement strand
GGGGGCCGAAATCGTTCTCGACCTCCGTGACTTCGTAGAGGCCGTATTCGATGCGCGGCGAATAGGCGACTGCGCGGTTGCCGGGGATCGTCCACGGTGTCGTCGTCCAGATGACGACAGATGCATCCGACAGATCGCCGCCCTCGACCGGGAACTTCACCCAGATCGTGTCGCTCTCGTAGTCGTGGTACTCGATCTCGGCCTCGGCCAGCGCGGTGCGCTCGACCACGCTCCACATCACCGGCTTCGAACCGCGGTAGAGCTGCCCGCTCATGGCGAACTTCAACAGTTCGCCCGCGATCCGCGATTCGGCGTGATAGGCCATCGTCAGGTACGGATTGTCAAAGTCGCCGACGACGCCGAGCCGCTGGAACTCGGCGCCCTGCACCTTGATCCAGTGCTCGGCATAGGCGCGGCATTCCCGGCGGAACTCGATCATCGCCGCCGGGTCCGAAAGGTCCGGCTTCGACTTGCCCTTGGAACGGTAGTTCTCTTCCTCGATCTTCCACTCGATCGGCAGGCCGTGGCAGTCCCAGCCGGGCACGTAGTTGGAATCGTATCCGCGCATCTGGAACGAGCGCGTGATGACGTCCTTCAGCACCTTGTTCAGCGCATGCCCGATATGGATGTTGCCGTTGGCGTAGGGCGGGCCGTCATGCAGCACGAATTTTTCGCGGCGGGCCGCGTCCTCGCGCAGACGCCTGTACATGCCCATGTCCTGCCAGCGCTTGACGATGACAGGCTCCTTCTCGGGCAGGCCGGCGCGCATCGGAAAGTCCGTCTGCGGCAGGTTGAGCGTCTTCGAATAGTCGATCTTGTCGGTCGTGTCGGTCATATGGCTTGCCTGAATTGCCCGGCTGACGGCACCTGCGGCGTGCTGCCCGGGCGTTGAACTATCACGATTTTGAGAAAGCGCGAGTGTTTTGCGCGCAAGAGAATCCCGGCTTCCGGCAGCTCAGGCTGCGCGGACCGGGCTCATAATTCGTATGGCCGTGACCGGCATGCGCGAAAGATGCGTCATGCGCTTGCCTCTACCCGAATCCGCGCCCGGAATAAAGCGCTTGTTGGAGAACCGGGTCAGGACGACCGCTATAGCGTGAAATCGAACCGATACGCGGCGGAGACACCAATGGTGAACTGGTCGGGCGAGCCGCGCTCCCTGACCAGGCTTGAATCCGCCGCCTCGCCCATCAGCCGCGAATATTCGCCGAACACGCTGGTCGTAAGCTTTTCCGTCGTCTTCCAGTCATAGGCCCCGCCTACGCCGATCGACTTGATGCCGCCGCCGTCGGGACGGAACTCCGAGAGGCCCGAGGCGGCCGATTCCGACGCGTTCACGCCGTAATAGGCATCGAAATAGTCCTCGGACGCGAAGGAGATCCTGGGGCCGCCCGACACGCGCACCGACGGCGTGATGTCCGTGAACGCGTCCGCCGCGACATCGGCGACCACGCCGGTGTGGGACCTGATCCCTTGCCTCACCTCGCCGCGGATGCGCAGCCAGTCGGTGGGATAGAATTCGGCAAAGCCGCCTGCCTCCGCACCGAAGGGCACCTCGTCCAGCCCCTCCAGATCATCGTCGGACTCCCGCTCGAAGATGATCTTGGCCGTCGGGCCGACGCGCACGCGTCCGTTGTCGTAGAGCGAGAAGGAGATGCCGTCGTTGCGCGAGGTGAAGCGCGCTTCCGGCCCGGCCTTGCCGATCGAGATGATCGGCGAAGCCTTGAACATCCAGTCCTTGGAGCCCTCGAAATCGGGCGCCATCATGCCCGTTGCGCCGATTATCAGCTTCCAGTCGCCATGGACCCAGTCGAACAGCCTGCCCTCGGCAAGGGCGCTGCTGGGCAGGGAGGCCACGGCCAAGGCAGCGAGAATGGAAGTCGGGAAACGCATTGTCATGAAACCCCGTACCACGATCGAAAACACCGTGCCGCTGAACTTGTGTTTCAGCTCAATGCGTAAAATTTGAATTAAATTTCGGCATCTTGCCCCTGCGTTATCACACCGTGGACGCAGGAGCCCTGCGGGCGTACCATCGGGAAGTTGCGTTTCGTAACTTGGCTACGGAGGTATAGCGACATGACCTTGACACCGGACATGCCTGGAACGCTCAAGCAACACGTGGGGGAGCTGCGCTCCAAATGGGGCTGGTTTCTCGCTCTTGGTATCCTGATGCTGATCGTCGGCGTGATCGCGCTCGGCAATCTTCTCGCGGCGACCGTCGCCTCGATCTATCTCGTCGGCATCATGATGCTGATCGCGGGCGGCTTCGAAATCGTCCATGCCTTCGGTGTCAAGACCTGGGGCGGCTTCTTCTGGTGGCTGCTCGGCGGCTTGCTCTATGCGATCGCCGGCATAATCGCCTTCATGAACCCGCTGCTCGCATCCATCGTGGTCACCCTGCTGCTGGCCGCGAGCCTTTTTGCCTCGGGCGCCGTGCGCGCATGGACCGGCTACAAGCATTGGTCGGAGAAGGGTTCGGGCTGGATCATCACAGCGGCGCTCATCACCGCGCTTTGCGGCATCGTCATCGCCGTCGGCTGGCCTTACAACAGCCTGTTCATCCCGGGCATATTCCTGGCGCTCGACATGATCTTCCAGGGCTGGGCGTCGATCGCGCTGGGGCTCGCCCTGCGAACCAACGGCAGCTAGAACGCGATCCGGGCGTCGAGGTCGGACAGCGGCCTGACGCCCGAGAGCAGCGCCCTCGCCTCGGCATCGTCGCGCTTCATCTGCGCGACGAGCGGGTCGAGACCGTCGAACTTCTCCTCGCCGCGCAGGAAGCCGAAGAACGACACGCGGCACGTCTCGCCATAGAGGTCGCCGGAGAAGTCGAAAACGAAGGTCTCCAGCAGCGGCGCGCCGTTGTCGTCCACCGTCGGTCGCCGTCCGAAACTCGCCACCCCGTCATGCAGCGAGCCGTCCTGCCTGCGGAAGCGCACGGCATAGATGCCGTGCCGCAGCGCCGCATCGGCCGGCAGCGTCATGTTCGCGGTCGGGAAGCCGAGCGTCCGGCCGAGCTTCTGGCCGCCCTTCACCTGCGCCTCCACCGTGAAGCGGTAGCCGAGCAGCCCTGCGGCCTCGTGCGCCTCGCCCTGCTCCAACAGGCTGCGGATGCGGCTCGACGAGACGACCTCGGCGCCTTCGTCGCGGAAGGCATCGACCAGCGACACCCCGAAACCGTGGCGCTCGCCGCTCTCCATCAGGAAGGCCGGTCCGCCCTGCCTGTCCTTGCCGAAATGGAAGTCGAAGCCGGTCACGGCGTGGCTGATGCCAAGCCGCGCCTCCAGCACGTCGGTGACGAAGCTCTCCGCCGAATGGCTCGCGAACTCGCGCGTGAAGGACTGCTCCACCATGGCCGCGAAGCCCAGTTCCGCAAGCAGCTTGGCCTTCATCGCCGGCGGCGTCAGGACGAAAAGCGGCACGTCGGGGCGAAACACTTTTCGCGGGTGCGGCTCGAAGGTCAGCACCAGCGCGGGAACGCCCCGCCGTTCGGCTTCCTCCAGCGCGCGCTCCAGCACGGCCTGATGGCCGCGATGCACGCCGTCGAAATTGCCGATCGCCACCACGCCGCCGCGCAAGTCCGCATCGAGTGCGGCCTCTCCCGTTATGTGACGGAACTCCCTCGCCATCGCTGCCTGCCCTACTGGAGTTTCGGCATCGTCGCCACGGGGGCGAAGCCGTGCTTGTCCAGAAAGGCCTGCAGCTTCGCCGGCTCGGGATCGTCCGGATGCCCGTAGTCGCGCGCGTGGATGCCGCCGGACACATAGAGGGCGTCGATGCCGTTGTCGGCCGCGCCCTTGATGTCGGTCAGCATGCCGTCGCCGACCGCCAGCGCCTCCTCGCGGCGCACCTCGCGGCCGAGCACCTCGCTTGCCGCCTTCATCGCCGCCGCATAGATCGGCGGATGCGGCTTGCCGGCGACCAGCGTGCGGCCGCCGAGCAGGCCGTAGTCGCGCGCCAGGGCGCCGCCGCACCAGACCACCCGGTCGCCGCGCTCGACCACGATGTCGGGATTGGCGCAGACCATCGGCAGGTTCCGGGCGCGCAGGCGCCGCAGCATCTCGGCATAGTCGTCGGGCGTTTCGATCTCGTCGTCGAAAAGCCCCGTGCAGACCACCGAATCCGCCTCGAATTCCTCGACGATCTCGATGTCCAGCCCGTCATAGAGGCTGAGGTCGCGATCGGGGCCGAGGTGGAAGATCCTGCGCGGTCCGGCGCTCACCAGCTCGCGCGTCACGTCGCCCGACGTCACGATGCGGTCCCAGGCCGCCTCCGGCACCGCCAGGGAGGCAAGCTGTGCCTCGACCCCCTCGTGCGGACGTGGCGCGTTGGTGACCAGCACGACCGCCAGGCCGCGCTCCCGCGCCGCGGCAAGTGCCGCCGCCGCCTGGGCGAAATGCGCGACGCCGTTGTGCAGCACGCCCCAGACGTCGCACAGGACGGCGGCATACCGGCCTGATATCTCTTCAAGCGACGCGATCGTTCTGGGCGTGTCTGCCATTGGCATTGCTCGACGATTTCGAGGGAACTGGAGAACGGCCACCGAATTAACCGAACCTCTTCACGCTGTCACCAGCTTTTGCCGCATTGGCGGCTGCACCGACGGAAAGGCCGGGCACGGCCGAAACGAATGCGCTAGAAGAGGTCGAGGATGTAACGCAACGTTATGAGCACGGGGGGAAGCGTCAGTTCATGCAGCGTATCTTGTTGGCAATCGCGGGAGCGGCGGCATTCTGTGCGGCAGTGACGTTCCTGCTGCAGATCGCAATCGCACGCGGCCTTCCGGCGACGGACATCATGCTCGTCACCGCCTCGGCGACCCTCTTCCTGTCGCTCGGCGCGGCCGCTTTCGCCTACCGCGCCTACAGCAGGTCCAGCGTCGTCGCCGCCGAGTTCGAGCGCCTGACCCGCTCGATGGATGCGGCGATCAAGGACGTGTCGCTGCGCGGCGACCGCGAGGCGGCCAAGCTGGAAGACTTCAACGCCGCGCTTTCCGGCAGGCTGGACGCGCTTTCCGCCCGCCTGTCGCCTGCCGATACGGAGACGGATGCGGATCGCCCCGCCCGGCCAGAAACGCCCGCCCCTGCCCGCAGGCACAAGGCCGTCCCGGTCGAAGCCCAGAGCGCCGATGCGGTCGGCGAACCCGGCGTCGACATCGCGCTTAGGCGCATGGTGGCGGGCGGACAGGCCGATCTCAGCCTGCAGCCGATCATCGCTGCGGGCCGCGGCGAGGCCGGCGGCTTCGAAGTGCATTTCCATGTCCAGCCCCAGGACGGGAAGCCTGTCGACATAAGGCGGCTTGCGCAGCCGGTGGCCGGCGTCGATCCGGCCGCCTTCGAGCGCCTCGCGGTCGTCGCATCGACCGAGGCGGCCCGGCGGGGCCTCGGCGACGTCAGCGAGAAGATGCCGCTCCACATCGCCGTCTCCTCCGCCCTGCTCGATGACGGGCTCGAATTCGCAACCGTCCTCGACATCTTCAAGCTCCATCCCGCGCTGGCGAAGTCGGTCGTCATGTCGCTGCCGGCCGAGCTCGTGCAATCCGGCCAGCACGCGGCGGCGCTCGACCTGCTTTCCGGCCTCGAGATCCGGCTCGCCGCCGAGGACTGGTCCGGTTCGCAGGCCGACCTCGACACGCTGAAGAAGGCCGGCGTCGCCGTCGTCAAGATCGCCGCCGCGCGGCTGCTCGACCGCGCCAAGCCCCGCAAGGGACAGCCTACGGGCGCCGCGCTCGCCCCGATGGCCGAGGCTGCCGGCGTCGAGATCGTCGCCACCGATGTCGGCAGCGAGGAGGACGCCGTGCGCCTCATCGACATGGGCGTCGACCTGATGAGCGGCGAGCGTCTCTCGGCTCCGCGGCGCCTCAGGGCCGACGCCGTTGCCGCCCGGCGACTTTAGCGGGCCCGCCGTTTTCAGCGGGATTGCGACAGCAGGAAGCAGGCGCGAACTGCTCCGGCGGGCGCAGCACCGCTTCGCCCCGCAGGAACCCGTCTGGTTAACGCCCCTTAAAGCCGCCTGCTCGTGTTGGATACATATTCCAAACCGGCAATTTAGAGATTTGTAGGAAGGTGCCAGCCTGACAATCGGGTCAAGCTGGGGTGCTTGGGCATGTTTCGGCAATTTTGCAAGAACGTCCGCGGCAACTACGGGTTGCTGACCGCCATCGCGATGGTCCCCATCATGGGCGCGGTAGCCCTCGCGGTGGACTACACGGAGCTGTCGAGGCAGCGCGCCCAGACCATCAATGCGCTGGACGCCGCCGGCATAGCGACGGCGCGGTTCATCGCCAGCGGCAGCGCCGGTTCCGGCGATCAGACCGCCTATGAGACGGCCGTAAAGCAGTACGCCAAGGACTTTTTCGAGTCCAATCTCGGCAGCGTGGATCCGGACGACACCGAGCTGACCGTCCTGCTCCCCAACAAGAACTTCGGTGGCGGCACCCTCAAGCTTACCGCCAAGATGACGTATCACCCGCATTTCCTGCCGGCTGCCGCCGCGCTCATCAACAAGGTATCGACCGAGCCGAACGTCGACTTCACCGCGCAAGCGGAGATCCGCCTGAAGAACACGCTCGAAGTGGCGCTCGTGCTCGACAATTCCGGGTCGATGAAGGAGTACGGTTTCGGCACCAGCAAGAAGAGGATCGAGCTTCTGCAGGAGGCCTCGAAGGAGCTGGTGGACAAGCTGGCGTTGCAGGCCTCGCAGATGAAGCAGGTCGACAAACCGGTTCAGTTCGCGATCGTGCCCTTCTCCGCCTCGGTGAATGTTGCGCCGTCCAGCGACGACCAGCCCTGGATGGACACCACCGGCATTTCACCGATCCATCACGAGAATTTCGACTGGTCGAAGATGACCTCCGCCAACAAGAGCCAGCTCGGCGATCGCTGGGCGGAGAAAGTCGGCGACGTCTGGTACAAGCGCGGCGACGGTTGGGGGGATTCCAAAAACCAGCCGCTGACGCGCTTCAGCCTCTATTCCGACATACTGGCCGAGACCGACCGCGAGGAAACTCCCGGGACCGGCGAACGCGTCTGCGTCAAGAAGGACAAGAGAGGCAGATGCGAGAGCTACAAGGATTACACCTTCGAGACCAGCGAATATGCCTCCTGGCAAGGCTGCGTCGAGGCGCGTCCCCACCCCTACAACACCGATGACACCACGCCGAGCGCCGGCACGCCGGCTACGCTTTACGTGCCGATGTTCGCACCGGATGAGGCCGGAAATCTCTGGAAGGATCTCGACCGGGACGGCACCGACGATCTGAGCGCCGGCAACAGCGACTTCGACTATGGCAATAGCTGGTGGGCGGACTGGGAAAAGAACAACAGCAGCGGCGTGCTGGATCGCCAGAAGGACGCCCGCAAATATTTCCGCGTCAAGCCCTACGGATCGTCCAACGCGGGATCCGGCAAGGGGCCGAACTTCTCGTGCACGACGACCGCTATCACGCCGCTCACCGACGTAACCGTCGAGGCCGGCAAGAAAGTCATCGCCGACGCGATCGACGCCATGAAGCCTACCGGCAACACCAACGTTCCGGAAGGCACGGCCTGGGGCTGGCGCGTGCTTTCGTCAAACGAGCCGTTCACGGAGGGTCGCGGTAACGCCGAGAAGGGCAACGACAAGGTGGTCATCGTGCTCACCGACGGCGCCAACACCTATGGCGACCTCGGCCGCAACGACGCGGACGGTGCCAAGAACAAGTCCACCTACGCAGCCTACGGCTATGCCGGCCAGAAGTTCGCATCGTCCGAGCCGACGGGCCGCCTGTACAAGGGCACGAACGTCAGCAAGACGACCTTCGACCAGCCCACCTACCAGGCGGCGCTCGACCAGCACATGCGGGCGATCTGCACCAATGCGAAGAACGCGAACATCCTCGTGATGACCGTCGCGCTCGACCTCAACAAGGACAAGACCGACGAGGCCAAGGCCATCGCGGAGCTCAAGTCCTGTGCGTCGGACTCGCGCTTCCGCAGGGAGGAGGACGGGACCCCGAAGAAACTCTTCTGGAACGCCACCGGGGCGACGCTCTCCACCGTCTTCAAGGAAATCGCCGACGAACTCTCCAACCTGCGCATCGTCGGATAACCAACAGCATTCGCAGCAGCGGCGGGGGCCGCCAACATGATACTGGACTTCCTCAGGGATCGCGGCGGCAATTATGCGATGATGATGGGCATCGCCATGCTGCCCATCATGGGCAGCGTGGCCATTGCCATCGACTTCAGCGAGATGAACCGGCAGAAGCAGGCGACCGTCAATGCACTGGACGCGGCCGGCCTCGCAACCGCTCGCCAGGTGGCGACCGGCGCGTCCGACGAGGCAGTGGTCGCCTACGCCAACGAGTTCTTCAAGGCCAATCTCGGGCCGGTCGACCCCGGCGACACCGAGCTGACGGTCGTCCTGCCCAACAACCAGTTCGGCGGCGGCAAGCTGAAGCTGTCGGCGGTGCTGAACTACAAGCCATATTTCCTGCCTTCCTTCCTCGGCCTGCTCGGCGAGCCTGGGGATGAGCGGGACAGGGAGATCACGTTTTCGGCCAAGAGCGAGATCCGGCTGAAGAACACGCTCGAAGTCGCGCTGGTGCTCGACAATTCCACCTCGATGAACGATTACGGCTCCGGCTCGGGCCAGAGGCGCATGACGCTGCTCAAGTCGGCCGCCAAGCAGCTCGTCGACACGCTGGCGCTGCAGGCCGCGCAGATCAAGCAGGTCGCCAAGCCCGTGCAGTTCTCGCTCGTCCCTTTCGCCGGCTCGGTCAATGTCGGGCCGGAGAATGCCGGCGCCGCGTGGATGGACGTCGAGGGGCTGTCGCCCGTCCATCATGAGAATTTCAACTGGTCGACGCTCAATGACCCGACCAGGAAAGCCGAGAAGGCGGGCGGCATCTGGTACAAGCGCGGCAGCGGCTGGGGCACGCAAGAGAACGGCATCCTGTCACGCTTCTCGCTCTACCAGGACATGCAGCATGTCAGCGACCGGGAATGGGTGTCGACGGGCCAGGAATATGTCTGCACCGAGCACAACAGGAACGGCACGTGCAAGAAGGGCAAGTGGCGAGATACCGGCTACTACGAAGAGGAGATCTCCGCCTATTCGAGCTGGCAGGGCTGCGTCGAGGCGCGCCCCTATCCCTATAACGTGAACGATGCTCCGGCGCAGGGCGGCACCGCCAATACCGGCGTCGGCTTCGGCGACCCCGCGACCATGTTCGTACCGATGTTCGCGCCCGACGAGCCGGGCGACCGCTGGGATGTCGAAGGCCAGACCAAGAACAACTACAACGCCGCCAACAACTGGTGGAACGACGGCACCGAAAGCAGTTCGGGCAGCACCCGCCAGCGCAACATGAAGAAGTATTTCGACGTCCGCCCCTATGGCGCATCGGCCTCGCAGGGCAGCGGTCCGAACTACGGCTGCACCACGACGCCGATCACACCCCTCACCGACGTCACCACGGCCGAGGGGCTCGAAGCCATCAAGAAGGCCATCGATAAGATGGCCTCCAACGGCTACACCGACGTGCCCGAAGGCATCGCCTGGGGGTGGCGGACGATCTCCAGCGCAGCCCCGTTCACCGAAGGCCGCCCGGAGAGCGAAAGGGGCAACGACAAGGTCGTCATCGTGCTCACCGACGGCGCCAATACCTATCAGATCCCCGGCAGCGACCCGGCCGGCAACAAGTCCACCTACGCCGCCTACGGCTACACCGGTCAGGCTTACAACGGCACCGGCACGACCCGCCTTTTCGGGGGCACCAGCGGCGCCATCGGCAAGTACGACTATTCGGGAAACAACTATTCCAACGCGATGAACGAGCACACGACCGTGCTCTGCGACAACGCCAAGGCCGCCAACGTGCTGATGCTGACGGTCTCGCTCGACCTCAGTGAAAGCAAGGCGGACGAGAAGGCGGCAATGGCTGCGCTGAAGAATTGCGCCTCGGATTCCCGCTTCCGCAAGGACCCGGCCGATCCCAGCAAGCCGGCCAAGCTCTACTTCAACGCCACCAGCTCGAACCTCGCCGAAAAGTTCAAGGAAATCGCCGACGAGCTGTCGAACCTGCGCATCGTCGGCTGATCCTGCCGCCCGGATCGGCTGCCCTGCGGCCGATCCGTGGCGCAATCGCTGGTTTTTTCTGCCCCTCAGGCCGCATTGCCGCAGGCGCTAATGCTTCCCCGATCCGCGGAGGTTGCCATCATGCCTGACATCTCGACGCTGGTGGCCTTCGGTCTGGTCGCGCTCGGCATGGTTCTGACGCCCGGACCCAACATGGTCTACCTGATCTCGCGCTCGCTCTCGCAGGGGCCGGCGGCGGGTCTCATCTCGCTGGGCGGCGTCGCGCTCGGCTTCGTCTTCTACATCCTGTGCGCTGCCTTCGGCATCACCGCGCTGGTCTTTGCCGTGCCCTACGCCTACGACACGCTGCGCATCTGCGGCGCGCTCTATCTCCTGTGGCTCGCCTGGCAGGCGCTGAGGCCTGGCGGCCGTTCGCCGTTCCAGGTCCGCCGCCTCGCTCCGGACGGCCCGAGGAAGCTCTTCATGATGGGGCTGATGACCAACCTCCTCAACCCGAAGGTCGCGGTCATGTACCTCTCGCTGCTGCCGCAGTTCGTCGATCCCGGTCATGGTAGCGTGCTTGCGCAACTGCTGGCGCTCGGCGGCGTCCAGATCACCATCAGCGTGATCGTCAACGCGATGATCGCGCTGATGGCCGGCTCGATCGCCGCCTTCCTCGCCGGCCGCCCGCTCTGGCTGCTCATCCAGCGCTGGCTGATGGGGACGGTCCTGGCCGGCCTCGCGCTGCGCATGGCCACCGAGGCGCAGCGATAGTTCAGTCCATGTGCGCGGCAGGGGCGGCTTCGCCTCCGGCCGCCCTCGCCGGCGCCGGCTTCCTCAGCAGCAGCACCAGCGGAATCGCGCAGAGCGTGACGATCATCATCAGCTTGAAGTCGTTGATGTAGGAGATCATCAGCGACTGGATGTTCACCAGCCCGTCGATCTGCATCAGCGCCGCCGGATCGCCCGCAGCCGCACCCGGCAAGGCCTCGATCAGGTTCGGGTTGAACGGCGTCATGCCGGCGCCGAGCTCGGCGTGGTTGATCTGCACGTTGCGCGCCAGGATGACCGTTACGATCGAGATGCCGATGGACGAGCCGAGGTTGCGCACCAGGCTGAACAGGCTGGCCGCGTCCGTCCTGAAGCGCGCATCGAGCGTGGCGAAGGCGACCGTCGACAGGGGCACGAACACCAGGCCGAGCCCCAGCCCCTGCACGATGCCGGTCTCGACGATCAGGTAGGCGTCCATCTGCGGCGTGAAGTCGGTCATCACGTAGAGCGAGTACGCCGT
This sequence comes from Rhizobiaceae bacterium, assembly GCA_036520515.1. Lineage (GTDB taxonomy): Bacteria > Pseudomonadota > Alphaproteobacteria > Rhizobiales > Rhizobiaceae > Mesorhizobium_K. Next base: position 4,267 of record DATDJN010000443.1, on the reverse strand, counting down.
CATCAGCAGGCCCAGCACGACCAGATAGCGCGCGTCCACCCGGTGGATGATGCGCCCGACCACGATCATCGAGATCATCGTGCCGACGCCGCGCGGCGCCATGATGACGCCGGTGGTGATGGTCGGGTAGTCGAAGATGCGCGACAGCATAGGCGGCAGCAGCGCCAGGCTCGCCAGCAGGATGATGCCGATCACGAAGATGAAGACCAGCCCGGTGACGAAGTTCCGGTCGGCGAAGATCTTCGGGTCGATGAAGGGGTGTTCCGCCGTCATCGTGTGCACGATGAACACCCAGAAGCCGGTGATCGTAAGCCCAAGCTCGATCCAGATCTCGGCGGCCGAGAACCAGTCGACCTCGGCGCCGCGGTCGAGCATGAGCTGCAGCGCGCCGACTCCGAGCGACAGCATGGCGAAGCCGAAGAAGTCGAAGCTGCGCAGCCGCTTGCCGATGGCAGGCAGGTAGATCAGCATGCCGGCGACGGCGACGATGCCGACCGGCAGGTTGATGAAGAACACCCAGCGCCAGTTGAAGCTCTCCGTCAGCCAGCCGCCCAGCGTCGGCCCGATGATCGGCCCGACCATGATGCCGGCGCCCCACAGCGCCATCGCCGAGCCGTGGCGCTCCTTCGGGTTGATGTCGAGCAGGAAGGTCTGCGACAGCGGCACGATGGCGGCGCCGAAGACGCCCTGCAGCACGCGGAAGGCCACCATGCTCTCCAGGCTCCACGACACGCCGCACAGCATCGACATGACCGTGAAGCCGATCACCGCGATGAGGAACAGCTCCTTGCGGCCGAACCGGTCGGACAGCCAGCCGGTCACCGGCGTCATGATCGCCGCCGCGACGATGTAGGAGGTCAGCACCCAGTTGATCGTGTCGGCGGACGCGCCGAGGTCGCCCGTCATCGTCGGCAGCGCGACGTTGGCGATCGTGGTGTCGAGCACCTGCATGATCGTCGCCAGCATGATGGCGATGGTGATCAGTCCGCGATGCGGGACGTTGTGGGGGTCTATCGCCCTGACTTCGAACATGGTGGTTGCTTTGCGCTTGGCTGGCTGGGTCCCGCTCGAGACCCAGGCGAGGCCGCCTTATTGCGCCGCGGACGCGGTGCCGAAGCCGAACAGGCTGGCCAGGCTGTGCGAGACCTCGGTGTCGACCTCGACGGTCGCGCTCATGCCGGTCCGCACGGGGACGTTCTTGCCTTCCGTGTCGAGCTTCAGCCGCACAGGAATGCGCTGCGTCACCTTCACCCAGTTGCCGGTGGCGTTCTGCGCCGGCAGCAGCGAGAACTCCGCGCCGGTGCCGGCGCCGATGCTTTCCACCGTCGCCTTGAAGTCGACATCCGGGTAGGTGTCGAGGACGACATCGGCCGTCTGGCCGGGCCTCATGTGGGTGAGCTGCGTCTCCTTGAAGTTCGCCTCGACCCAGGTGTCGCCGGTCTCGACCAGGCTGAACAGCGGCGTGCCGGTCGCGACGAACTGGCCGACCTTGAAGGACGAGGCCTGGCTGATCACGCCGTCGGCGGGGGCCACGACCGTCGTCTGCGCGAGATCGAAGGCGGCCTTGTCGCGCGTCGACTGGGCGGCGAGCACGGCGGGATGCCTGTCGGTCGCGATATTGGGATCGCCGCCAAGTGCCGCGCGGGCGCTCTCGATGCCCTGCGCGGCGGCCCTTTGCTGCTCCTTGGCGCGCTGCAGGTCGCGCTGCGCCTCGTCCAGCGAGGACTGCGCGCTGATCCCCTTCTTGGCGAGATCGGCGGCGCGGCCGTACTGCGACTGCAGGTAGGTCACCTCGTTCGCGGCCATGCGTTCCTGCGCCAAAGACTGGCTGTAGGCAGCCCGAAGCTGCTCGACGTTCAGGCGCGCGGCCGCAAGCGAGGCATCCGCCTGCGAAAGGGCGATGCGATAGGGCTCGGGATCGACGACGAACAGCCTGTCGCCGGCCCTGACCGTCGCATTGTCGGCGATGTCGACCTCGACGATGCGGCCGGCTGCCTCCGCCGCGACCGTCACCTTGGCCTGGCGCACGTTGGCGTTTTCCGTTTCCTGGTAGCGGCCGCCCGTCAGCCAGACATAGCTGCCGCCGGCCGCCAGCAGGAGCGGCACGGCCAGCATGATCAGCGTCCGGCGGCTGCGCTTGGCCCTGGCCGGGGCTGCGGGCAGCGGGTCCGCGGCGCGCATGTCGGCCGGCGTCTGCTTGCCGGGCGCCGGCGCGGACGGATTGTCCAGCCCGACCTCGACGGCGTCTTCCTTGTCCTTGATCTTGGCCACGGCGTTCATGATGCATTGCCTTTTGCACTATTTGTCGGATCGCAGGCCGGCGTCTCACCGTCGGACAGATTGGCGATGATGTTGTTCAGGCCCTTCACCAGGACCCGCTTCTCGTCCTCGCCCAGTCCGGCCAGGGCAAGGTCGTAGACCTCGCCGGCCACGCTCTTGATGGCGGCGAACGTCTCCCGGCTCTTGTCGGTCGGGAAGATCATCCGCACGCGGCGGTCGCCGGCGTCCTGGCGTCGTTCGACCCAACCGCCCTCCTCCATCCGGTCGAGCAGCCGCGAAACGCTGATTGGCTCGATCTCCAGGAGCTCGGCCAGCCGCGCCTGGGCGACGCCCTCTTCCTTGACCAGCCGCACGAGCAGGCGCCATTGCGCCGCGGACAGGCCGTAGGCGCTGCCCTTCGCCTCGAAGCGCTTGCGCAGCAGCCTCGCCGCGTCGTGGATCAGGAAACCGAGCCTGTCTATGCCGTCTGCTGTCATAAGCGCCATATATTATAAGCATGCTCACCAAACAAGGTGAACTCAATGGCTGGATCAAAGGATATTTCGTATAGCTGGCTCGGCGGTCTTCTCCCGCGCCGGCGGAAGCGATCCCGCCGCACCGGCCGCGCCACACCAAAAAAGGTCTGGCACCGGCCGATTTCGCACCCGCCAATTCTTGACAGGCACCCCTGCCAGAGCCTATCTCAACGCCGCGTTAGCACTCGTCTTTGGTGAGTGCTAACGAAGTCCGGCTACTGTCCGGACGGAGGGATCTCAACATCCGCACGAGGATAAAACCAATGGCAAAGTCCAAATTCCGGCCGCTGCATGACCGCGTGGTCGTTCGCCGCGTGGAATCCGAAGAGAAGACCAAGGGCGGGATCATCATCCCCGACACCGCCAAGGAGAAGCCGCAGGAAGGCGAGATCGTCGCCGTCGGCTCCGGTGCCCGCGACGAGGCCGGCAAGCTCGTTCCGCTGGACGTCAAGGCAGGCGACCGCGTGCTGTTCGGCAAGTGGTCCGGCACCGAAGTGAAGCTCAATGGCGAAGACCTTCTGATCATGAAGGAATCCGACATCATGGGCATCATTGGCTGATCGCACCGTTCGATTCACATCTGAATTCAGGGCTTCAAACCCTAATTGAATAGATCAGGAGCTAACAATGGCTGCTAAAGACGTAAAATTCTCCCGCGACGCCCGCGAGCGCATGCTGCGCGGCGTCAACATCCTCGCCGACGCGGTGAAGGTCACGCTCGGCCCCAAGGGCCGCAACGTCGTCATCGACAAGTCGTTCGGCGCGCCGCGCATCACCAAGGACGGCGTCACCGTCGCCAAGGAAATCGAGCTTGAGGACAAGTTCGAGAACATGGGCGCCCAGCTGGTCCGCGAAGTTGCTTCCAAGACCAACGACATCGCCGGCGACGGCACCACGACCGCAACCGTTCTGGCACAGTCGATCGTCCAGGAAGGCCACAAGGCCGTTGCCGCCGGCATGAACCCGATGGACCTGAAGCGCGGCATCGATCTCGCCGTCATCGAAGTCGTCACGGCTCTCGGCAAGGCTGCCAAGAAGATCAAGACCTCCGAGGAAGTCGCACAGGTCGGCACCATCTCCGCCAACGGCGACGAGTCGGTCGGCAAGATGATCGCTGAAGCGATGCAGAAGGTCGGCAACGAGGGCGTCATCACGGTCGAGGAAGCCAAGACCGCCGAGACCGAACTCGAAGTCGTCGAAGGCATGCAGTTCGACCGCGGCTACCTGTCGCCTTACTTCATCACCAACCCGGACAAGATGATCGCCGAGCTCGAGGACGTCTACATCCTCCTGCACGAGAAGAAGCTGTCCAACCTCCAGGCCATGCTGCCGGTTCTCGAAGCCGTCGTGCAGACCTCCAAGCCGCTCCTCATCATCTCGGAAGACGTCGAAGGCGAGGCTCTGGCCACGCTCGTCGTCAACAAGCTGCGTGGCGGCCTGAAGATCGCTGCCGTCAAGGCTCCGGGCTTCGG
>DATDJN010000442.1:0-10732 GCA_036520515.1 Rhizobiaceae bacterium | reverse complement strand
CGGCAGATCGTCTCCACCTCCATGCCGCAGAAACCGAAGGCGGAATCGCCCTCGACGGCGAGCACGGGCTTGCCGGTCTCCACCGCGGCCCCGATGGCGAAGCCCATGCCGATGCCCATCACACCCCAGGTGCCGACATCGAGCCGCTTGCGCGGCTGGTACATGTCGATGACGCCGCGCGCGAGGTCGAGCGTGTTTGCGCCCTCGTTGACGAGGATCGCGTCGGGCCGCTCCTTGATGACGGTCCGAAGCGCGCCGAGCGCGCCGTGGTAATCCATGGGCGTCGCGTTGTTTCTCAGCCGCGAGGCCATCTTGCCGATGTTTTCTTCCTTCTTGGCGTTGATGGCGTCGATCCACTCCGCCGGCGCCGCCTTCCAGTCCCTGCCCATGCCGTCGAGCAGCGCCGAAACGCTGGAGCCGATGTCGCCCACCACAGGCGCGACGATCTCGATGTTCGAATCCATCTCCTTCGGCTCGATGTCGACCTGGATGAACTTCTTCGGTTCCGCGCCCCAGGTCTTGCCCTTGCCGTGCGACAGGAGCCAGTTTAGGCGCGCACCGATCAGCATAACCACATCGGATTGCGCCAGCACCGTCGAGCGCGCAGCGCCCGCGCACTGCGCATGCGTGTCGGGAAGCAGTCCCTTGGCCATGCTCATCGGCAGGAACGGGACGCCGCTCTTTTCGATGAAGGCACGGATCTCGTCGTCAGCCTGGGCGTAGGACGCGCCCTTGCCGAGGATGACGAGGGGACGTTTCGCACTCTTCAGCACGTCGAGCGCGCGCCTGACCGCCGCAGGCGACGGTATCTGGGCCGGCGCGGGATCGATGACCTTGACGAGCGACTGGCGGCCGGCTTCAGCGTCCATAACCTGCGGAAACAGCTTCGCCGGCAGATCGAGATAGACGCCGCCCGGACGACCTGAAACGGCTGCCCGAATGGCGCGCGCCACGCCGATGCCGATGTCCCTCGCGTGCAATATGCGGAATGCCGCCTTGCAGAGAGGCTTGGCTATCGCAAGCTGGTCCATCTCCTCGTAGTCGCCCTGTTGCAGGTCGACGACCTCACGCTCCGAGGAGCCCGAGATCAGGATCATCGGGAAACAGTTGGTGGTCGCGTTGGCAAGCGCGGTAAGACCATTGAGAAAGCCTGGCGCCGACACGGTCAGGCACACGCCGGGCGTCTTCGTCAGGTAGCCGGCAATCGACGCCGCATAGCCTGCGTGCTGCTCGTGCCGGAACGAGATGACGCGTATGCCGGCGCCCTGGGCCAGGCGGCCGAGATCGGTGATCGGGATGCCCGGCACGCCATATATCGTGTCGATGCCGTTGAGCTTGAGCGCATCGATGACAAGATGAAAACCATCCGTGAGCTCGGCTCCGGACGTCGGTTTGGCATCCTCGACTTTTACGGCGGCTGTCATGGTGCGCTGCTCCTCCTCTTCGAACGTAACCATCCCTTGTCGAGCCCTGGCATTCGGCTTTTTAGCTTGGATGTCCGCCCCTGTTGGCCAAAGCTCGATCCGGCTACTGGCATAATAAATGCCAAAAGTCAAACCGATGAATTCCATGAGATTTTTGCTTGACGTCAAAAAGCGCTTGGTTAGATTTGGCATTTAGTATACCAGTAATTTGTTTGGCAAAGGAGCCGTCGACAAGGAGGCTAGAGCAGGGAACAAAAAGATTTGCAGCCTTCAACCAATGGGAGGATATGGAATGAAGCTTGCACGATCACTGGCGGCAGCAACGCTGACAACAGCACTGACCGCATTCGCGACCACGACGCCGTCATGGGCCGAATGGAAACCTACCAAGACAGTTGAATTCATCGTACCCGCCGGCACGGGCGGCGGCGCCGATCAAATGGCGCGCATGATCCAGGGGATCATCCAGAAGCACCAGCTCATGGATCAGTCCATGGTGGTGATCAACAAGTCCGGCGGCGCCGGCGCCGAAGGCTTCATGGACGTGAAGGGCTCGGCCGGCAACGAGCACAAGATCATCATCACACTGTCGAACCTCTTCACGACGCCGCTCGCGACGGGCGTGCCGTTCAGTTGGGAGGATCTGACGCCGGTCGCGATGCTTGCGCTCGACAACTTTGCCCTCTGGGTGAATGCGACTTCGCCCTACCAGACGGCGAAAGACTATATCGCCGCCGTCGAGGCAGGGGCCGACAACCAGTTCAAGATGGCGGGCACCGGGTCGAAGCAGGAAGACCAGATCATCACAGTCGCTCTCGATCAGGTCACCGGCAAGAAGTTCACCTTCATCCCCTTCAAGGGTGGTGGAGACGTCGCCAAGCAGCTCGTCGGCGGCCATGTCGACTCCACCGTCAACAATCCGATCGAGGCCGTTTCCTTCTGGGAATCCGGACACCTCCGGCCGCTCTGCGTCTTTGCAGCCGAGCGCATCCAGATCAAGGCCGCGGTCGATTGGAACGAGGTGGCGACCTGCAAGGAAGCCGGCGTCGACGTCGAGTACCAGATGCTGCGCGGCATCTTCACGACACCGGAGGTCAGCCAGGAGGTGTCCGACTACTACGTCGCCCTCTTCCAGAAGGTGCGTGAGACGCAGGAGTGGAAGGACTTCATGACGAAGGGCGCCTTCACTCAGACCTTCAAGTCAGGCGACGACTTCAAGACATGGGTTGCCGGTGCAGCAGGGCTGCACAAGGACCTCATGACCAAGGCGGGATTCCTCGCCGACTGACGAACAGACGCATCCGGGGCGTTCGTCCCGGATGCCTCCCCCGTCCTAACAGGCTCCAGAAAGCGAGGTCATCATGGCTTCCGAGCATGATGTCATGCCCTCTTCCGCGCCGGGAGAGAGCCAGACCACCATTACGACGAGAGGCATGGAGCTGTTTCTTTCCGGCTTCTTGATGGTCGTTGCCGGCTTTGTCATGTACGACAGCGTACGCGTCGGCAACGGCTGGGCGTCCGACGGGCCGGAAGCGGGCTATTTCCCGTTTTACGTCGGCCTGATCATGTTCCTGGCAAGTGCGGGGACCTTTGCGGTCAATCTGCTGACCCGGAAGCCGGACCTGTCCAACTTCGTCGCGCGTTCGTCCCTTGTGCTGGTCCTCAAGGTGCTGGCGCCGACGTTCGTCTATCTGGGCGTGATGTATTTCATCGGCATCTATGTCGCGTCCATTCTCTACATCGGCCTCTTCATGATGTGGCTGGGCAAATACTCCCTGGCCAAAACCGTGCCGATCGCGGTCCTCATTCCGCTCGCCCTCTTCTGGCTGTTTGAGATCGCGTTTCTCATCCCGCTGCCGAAGGGACCATTGGAGACCGCACTCGGCTTCTAACACATTGGGAATAGCTGGCAGGAAGGAGAGCAACTCCGGTGGACGCATTCGCATCGCTTATTCATGGCTTCGGGGTCCTCGCCGACCCTATGAACATCGTCTATATGTGCATCGGGATCGTGCTCGGCGTTCTCATCGGCGTCCTGCCCGGTCTCGGGGGCGCCAACGGAGTAGCCATTCTTCTGCCGCTCACCTTTTCAATGTCGCCCACCGCGGCGATCATCATGCTGTCCTCCATTTACTGGGGCGCGCTTTTCGGAGGGGCCATCACCTCCATCCTCTTCAACATCCCGGGCGAGCCATGGTCGGTGGCGACGACGTTCGACGGCCATCCCATGGCACAGCAGGGAAAGGCGGATGAGGCACTTACCGCTGCCTTCACGTCCTCCTTCGTCGGCGCCCTGCTGGCCGTCATCGTCATCACCTTCGTGGCGCCCCTGGTCGCCAATTTCGCACTGCGCTTCGGTCCAGCCGAGTTCTTTGCCGTGCAGTTGCTGACCTTCTGCAGTTTTGTCGGCATGGGACGAGAATCCGCGTTCAAGGTGCTTGCCGCGATGATGCTCGGCTTCGCGCTGGCCGCCGTCGGCATGGACTCGGTCACCGGCGAACTGCGCATGACCTATGGCACCGTCGAGCTGATGCGCGGCTTCGACTTCCTCATCGCCGTCATCGGCCTGTTCGGCATCGGCGAGATCCTCCTTACCCTGGAAGAGGGACTTTCCTTCCGCGGCAAAAGCACATCCATCACAATGCGCTCGGTGCTCAACACGTGGAAGCGGCTGCCAAAGTTCTGGGCGACCTATCTGCGCTCGTCGGCAGTCGGGTGCTGGCTGGGCATCACGCCCGGCGGGGCTACCCCGGCCTCCTTCATGAGCTACGGCATCGCCCATCGCATGTCGAAAAACCGCGCCAATTTCGGCAAGGGCGAGATCGAGGGCGTGGTTGCGCCCGAAACCGCGGCACACGCTGCCGGCACGAGCGCGCTCCTGCCGATGCTGACGCTCGGCATCCCAGGCTCGCCCACAGCCGCCGTCATGCTCGGCGGCCTCCTCATCTGGGGCCTGCAGCCTGGCCCGATGCTCTTCATCGAGCAGAAGGACTTCGTCTGGGGTCTCATCGCCTCGATGTACCTTTCCAACGTCGTCGGCCTGATCATCGTGCTGACAACGGTCCCGCTTTTCGCGGCGATCCTGCGCATCCCCTTCTCGATCATCGCGCCGGTCATCGTCGTGATCTGCTGCATCGGCGCCTACACGGTGCACAACGCCTATCTCGACGTCGTCATCATGCTGTGCTTCGGCGTGCTGGGCTACGTGATGAAGAAGCTTGGATACCCGCTAGCCCCGCTGGTGCTCGCGCTGGTTCTGGGCGATCTCGCCGAAAGTTCGTTCCGCCAGTCGATGCTCGTCTCGCAGGGCAGCCTTTCCATCTTCTGGTCCAACTGGCTCGTCGGCTCGATCTGCGCGCTGGCCATGCTGATGCTGTTCTGGCCGTTGATCTCGATCCTGATCGACCGGTTGCGCAACGGCAAGAACCGGCACCAGGGTGAAGCAACAAGCGCCTGATGGCGCCCAAAGGGACGGCGGGGCTGTTCGCAGCGCCGCCGTCATTCTTGACAGTCAGTTCTTGGCATAAATAATACCAATGCCGACGCGAGAGCAGAACACGGTAAGCGCTTCCGCCGGTCCACTCAGCACTGCCGCCGTTGTCGCGAGGAGAGCGGGCGGCCAAGGAGGAGAACATGCTCGACAGAACAGCCGTCCGTAACGTGCTGGACAAGGCGAAGGCCGAAGGGCGTCAGGCACTCACGGCGCCGGAAGGCAAGCTCGTCTGCGACGCCTATGGCATCAAGGTCCCGCAGGAAGGGGTGGCCGCAAATGCCGAGGAGGCGTCGAAGCTCGCCTCCGGCATGGGCTTCCCGGTGGTCATGAAGATCGTGTCTCCGGACATACTGCACAAGACCGAAGCGGGCGGCGTCATCGTCGGCGTCAAGTCCGCGGAAGAGGCCGTATCTGCCTTCGAAAAGATCGTCGCCAACGCCAAGGCCTACAAGAAGGACGCGCGGATCAGCGGCGTTCAGGTCCAGCAGATGCTGAGCGGCGGACAGGAGGTCATCATCGGCGCCGTCACCGACGGCTCCTTCGGCAAGCTGGTCGCATTCGGTCTCGGCGGCGTTCTCGTCGAAGTGCTGAAGGACATCACGTTCCGCCTCGCCCCGGTCACCGGCGAGGAAGCCCTCTCGATGCTCGACAGCATCCAGGCGGCCGAGATGCTGAAGGGCGTGCGGGGCGGCGATCCCGTCAACCGCGAGGCGCTCGCCGACATGATCGTGCGGGTATCCCAGCTCGTGGCCGACTATCCGGAGATTTCCGAGCTCGACCTCAATCCGGTCTTCGCCACCAAGGACGGCGCGATTGCAGCCGACGTGCGCATCGTCGTCGACTACGACCAGCCGGCGCCGCGCCCGCGCCACGACAACGACGACATCGTCAAGGCGATGAACCGCATCATGCGCCCCAACGCCGTTGCGGTGATCGGCGCCTCGGCCGAGGACGGCAAGATCGGCAATTCCGTGATGAAGAACCTCATCAACGGCGGCTACAAGGGCAAGATCTACCCGATCCATCCCAAGGCCGACGAGATCCTGGGCTACAAGGCCTACCGTAGCGTCAAGGACGTGCCCGGCACGATCGACACTGCGGTCTTCGCCATTCCTGCAAAGCTGGTGGCGGGCGCGCTGACCGAATGCGGCGAAAAGGGCATCCCGGGCGCGGTACTGATCCCCTCCGGTTTTGCCGAAGCCGGCGCGCCGGAGCTCCAGGAGGAGATCGTCAAGATCGGCCGCAAATACAATGTCCGCCTGATGGGGCCGAACATCTACGGCTTCTACTACACGCCCTCCAACCTCTGCGCGACCTTCTGCACGGCCTATGACGTGAAGGGTTCGGCCGCCCTGTCATCACAGTCGGGCGGCATCGGCATGGCCATCATCGGCTTCTCGCGCTCCGCAAAGATGGGTGTGTCCGCAATCGTCGGCCTCGGCAACAAGTCCGACATAGACGAAGACGACCTGCTCGCCTTCTTCGAGCAGGACGACAACACGCGCATCATCGCGCAGCATTGCGAAGACCTGAAGGATGGCCGCGCTTTCGCGGAAGCGGCGAAGCGTGTTTCGAAGAAGAAGCCCGTCGTCGTCCTGAAGGCAGGCCGCACTTCGGCCGGCGCCAAGGCCGCTTCCTCCCACACCGGCGCGCTGGCGGGCAACGACAGGATCTACGAGGACGTCTTCAAGCAGTCCGGCGTCATCCGCGCCCGCTCGTTGCGGCAGCTCCTGGAGTTCGCGCGCGGCATTCCGATCCTGCCGACGCCGAAGGGCGAGAATATCGTCATCATCACCGGCGCGGGCGGCTCGGGGGTGCTGCTCTCCGACGCGGTGGTCGACAACGGCATGTCGCTGATGGCGATGCCGCCGGATCTCGATGCGGCGTTCCGCAAGTTCATCCCGCCGTTCGGCGCGGCCGGCAACCCGGTGGACATCACCGGCGGCGAGCCGCCGATCACCTACGTCAACACCGTGAAGCTTGGCCTCACCGACGATCGTATCCACTCGCTGATCCTCGGCTACTGGCACACCATCGTCACACCGCCGATGGTGTTCGCCAGGAACATGGTCGAAGTGAAGAAGGAGATGGAGGCCAAGGGCTTCGTGAAGCCGATGGTCGCGTCTCTCGCGGGCGACATCGAAGTCGAGGAAGCCGCAGAATATCTCTACCAGAACGGCATTCCGGCCTACGCCTATTCGACCGAGCTGCCGGTCGAGGTTCTCGGCGCCAAATACAAGTGGGCACGGGGCGCAGGCCTGATCTGATCTCCCAGCAGGGCGCCGGCGGGGGCCGGCGTCCGTCCAATTCCGAATAAATCGATATTCCTTGAGCGGGTCACTTCTCGATGCATATTCATGAGTATCAGGCCAAGGCCCTCCTCCGGAGCTTCGGCGTGCCGGTGCCCGAGGGCCACTCGGCCTTCGACATCGACGGGGCCGGCGAGGCCGCCACGCGGCTTCCCGGCCCAGTCTATGTGGTGAAAAGCCAGATCCATGCCGGGGGCCGGGGCAAGGGCCGCTTCAAGGAGCTCGGCGCCGACGGCAAAGGTGGCGTGAGGCTGGCCCGCTCGGCCGCCGAAGTCCGCGAGCATGCGCTCGAGATGCTTGGCAACACGCTTGTCACCGTGCAGACCGGCCCGGCCGGAAAGCGGGTGAACCGGCTCTATGTCGAGGAAGGCTCCGAGATCGAGAAAGAATTCTACCTCTCCGTCCTGGTCGACCGCGCCTCGAGCCGCATCGCCTTCGTGGTCTCGACCGAGGGCGGCATGGATATCGAGCAGGTCGCGCATGACACGCCCGAGAAAATCCTGACCTTCAGCGTCGATCCCGCGACCGGCGTGCTGCCGCATCACGGCCGGGCGGTGGCCAAGGCGCTCGGCCTCGAGGGTGACCAGGCGAAACAGGCGCGCACGCTGGTCGAAGGCCTCTACGCCGCCTTTGTCGCCAAGGACATGGAGATGCTGGAGGTCAACCCACTGATCCTGTCCAAAGACGGACGGCTACGCTGCCTCGACGCCAAGATGGGGTTCGATTCCAACGCGCTGGCCCGGCATCCGGACGTCGCCGCATTGCGCGACGAAAGCGAGGAAGACCCCAAGGAGATCGAGGCGTCCAGGCACGAGCTCTCCTATGTGGCCCTCGACGGGGACATCGGCTGCATGGTGAACGGCGCGGGCCTCGCGATGGCCACGATGGACATCATCAAGTTCTACGGGGCGGAGCCCGCGAACTTCCTCGATGTCGGCGGCGGAGCCACCGCGGAAAGGGTCGCCGCCGCCTTCAAGATCATCACGGCCGATCCCAACGTGAAAGGCATCCTGGTGAACATTTTCGGCGGCATCATGCGGTGCGACGTGATCGCCGAAGGGGTGCTGGCCGCGGTGAAGGAAGTCGGGCTCAAAGTGCCCCTGGTCGTCCGGCTCGAGGGCACCAATGTCGAGCTTGGCAAGCAGATCCTCAGGCAGAGCGGCCTCGACGTCATCGCGGCCGATGACCTCGACGATGCCGCCCAGAAGATCGTCAACGCCGTGGGAGGGCGTGGCTGATGTCCATCATCATCGACCGGAACACCCGGGTCATCTGCCAGGGTTTCACCGGGAAGACCGGCACCTTCCACAGCGAGCAGGCCGTCAAATACGGTACGAAGATGGTCGGCGGCGTGGCCCCAGGAAAAGGCGGCTCGACCCATCTCGGACTTCCCGTTTTCGACACGGTGAGCGAGGCGCGCGAGGCGACCGGAGCCGACGCAAGTGTCGTCTACGTTCCGCCCTTCGGCGCGGCGGATGCGATCTGCGAGGCGATCCAGGCGGAGATTCCGCTCGTCGTCTGCATCACCGAAGGCATTCCCGTGCTCGACATGCACAAGGTCAAACGCGCGCTTACCGGCTCGAAGTCGCGCCTCATCGGGCCAAACTGCCCGGGCCTAGTCACCGCAGGCGAATGCAAGATCGGCATCATGCCGGGTTCGATCTTCCGCAAAGGATCCGTCGGCATCGTCTCACGGTCCGGCACGCTCACCTACGAAGCCGTCTTCCAGACATCCCAGCAGGGTCTCGGCCAGACGACGGCAGTCGGCATCGGCGGCGACCCGATCAAGGGCACAGAATTTCTGGACGTGCTGGAGATGTTCCTTGCCGATCCCGAAACGCAATCCATTGTCATGATCGGCGAGATCGGCGGGGCGGCCGAGGAGGAGGCCGCGCAGTTCCTGCGCGACGAGGCGCGCCGCGGCCGCTCCAAGCCCACCGTAGGCTTCATTGCCGGCCGCACGGCTCCGCCCGGACGTCGCATGGGGCACGCAGGCGCGATCATCTCTGGTGGAAAGGGCGGAGCCGAAGACAAGATCGCAGCTATGGAAGCGGCGGGTATCCGCATCGCGGCCACGCCAGCCCGCCTCGGCGTAACGCTCGCCGAGTTGCTGGGTGCTCCGGTTCACAAGCCGGTCCTGTCCAACGTTAGATGAGAATCGGCTACAATCCTATGGTGTTCCCGGCTTAGCTGCGAGATTTCGCGCACTGGACAACCGGCTCGATAGTTGAGAAAGGGCAGTCGCATCGGAATGGCATTACATATTCCAGGGAACTAACTGGAGGTATCCACGTGACCGCAAGAAGCCAAACGCGATGGCCCCTGGCCGAGGAAGCCACGCCCGGGCTCGTCCTCGAGCCTCTTGCCGCCGAGCCGAATTTCAAGACGCGCATCTATGCAACGCTCAAGGATGCGATCACCGGCATGGATATCTACGCCACGAACGAGGACACGTGGCTCGACGAACGCCAGCTGGCCGAGCGCCTCGGGGTCAGCCGGACGCCAATCCGTGAGGCCCTGGCAATGTTGGAGCAGCAGGGCTTCGTGAAGTCGGTTCCGCGCCGAGGCATCGTCGTCCTGCGCAAGACCAAACACGAAGTGATCGAGATGATCCAGGCCTGGGCGGCGCTGGAAGGCATGGCGGCGCGTCTGATCTCACTCAACGCCAGCCGCAAGGACATAGACCAGCTTCGCAGGATCTTCGTGAAGTTCCACGAGGGGCACAAGCCGGGCGACTATCTCAGCGAATATTCCGAAGCAAACATCCAGTTCCATCAGACGCTGATCCGGATGAGTGGCTCGAAAGTGCTCCGCGAGATGACCGAGAACATCCTTTTGCACGTGCGCGGCATACGCAAGATGACCATCGGTCGCGACGAGCGGGCGAGCCAGTCGATCAGGGATCATCTGGCGATCATCGACGCGCTGGAAAAGCGGGAAACGGAACTCGCTGAACGGCTCTGCCGCGACCACACGCTCGGGCTTGCGGCCTATGTCGAGGAGCACAGCGAGGGGATTTTCGAGTAGGGCTTAGCCCGGCCCTCGCCCGAAAATCATTCCCACTCTATTATCAATGGCCGTCACAAGCCTTTGAAATTACGCCATTAAAAATATTTTTGCCGGCGATATACCGTCAGCCGTCCCGCCAAAATGGCCGGCTTTTGAAATCATTGGATTTTCCCGGGATTGCCCAAAAACCGTACTTTCGGGAACTATCGTCAAGCGAGGAATGCAGGAAACAATCCGACTCGATCCGTGCATCCCGCCGATTTCACGCTGCGACCTTATCATCGCGACAGCCGATTGTCATGTAGGCCGGGGCGCGTGACCATTCCCTCCGACCACCCCAATCTCGCCTGCGCACCGATCCACTCGCACCATCCAGATGATTCCGGCAGTTCGACCACTTCTGCCTCCCTGCCGATCGATGTTCGAGCCGGATAATTGGAAGTGACAGCTGCGCCAATTGGGAATCCTCCGCTTTAACAGCCCTACTTGAATGTCAG
>DATDJN010000441.1:0-10156 GCA_036520515.1 Rhizobiaceae bacterium | reverse complement strand
CCATCGTCGACATCGACGAGAAGAGCCTGGAGCAGGTCGGGCAATGGCCGTGGCCGCGCTCGGAGGTGGCGCGGCTGATCGACAGGCTGACCGAGATGGGCGCGATCGTCGTCGGCTTCGACGTGGTGTTCGCCGAGCCGGACCGGCTGTCCCCCGACAGGATCGCCGCCGACAATCCCGACCTGCCGGAGGGCGCGCGGGCGGACCTGCTCAGGCTGCCGTCCAACGAAGAGGTGCTGGCCGCCGCGATCGGGCGCTCGCGCGTCGTCGTCGGCGAGACCAGCGTGCGCGTCGACGACGAGACGCTTGTCGGCAGCGGACAGCCCATTCCCGATGTCCCGCATGCCGCGCTCGGCGGCGATCCGACACCCTTCCTGCTTAAGTTCCCGCGGCTGGTGCAGAACCTGCCGGTCATCTCGGAGGCCGCAGCCGGGCACGGACTGTTCACGGTAGAGCCGGACCCGGACGGCATCTTCCGCCGCATACCGCTGGTGATGCTGGTCGAGGACCATCTGCGGCTGGCGCTGTCGGCCGAGATGCTGCGCATCGCGACCGGCGGGCAGGCCTTCGCCACCCGCACCGGCGCGGCGGGGCTGGAAGGCATCGTGGTCGGCGGCGTCTTCGTGCCGACCGACGGCAACGGCCGCGTCTGGCCGTGGTTCAACGCCTCGTCGCGCGACCGCTCCGTCTCGGCGGGCAACGTCATGTCGGGCGCGGCACCGCCGGACAAGATCGCCGGGCACCTCGTGGTGATCGGCACCTCTGCCGTCGGCCTGGAGGACTTCCGCGCTACGCCGGTCGCCAATTTCATGCCCGGCGTCGAGATCCACGCTCAGATCATCGAGAACGTGCTGACCCAGCAGTTCCTCTCCCGGCCGGCCTATGCCATCGGCATGGAACTCGTCTTCACCCTCGCCGTCGGCCTGTTCGTCGTCTGGCTGGTGCCGAGGGTCGGCGCTTTCTATTCCTTCCTCGCCGCCGTCTCGGTGCTCGGCATGGTGGCGACCGGCGCGTTCTGGGCGTTCTATTCACATCGCATGCTGATCGACGCGAGCTTCCCGATCGGCGCGCTGGCGGCGGTCTTCATGCTGATGGCGACGGCGAACTACATGCGCGAGGAGCGCCAGAAGCGGCAGATCAGGAGCGCCTTCGGCCAATATCTGTCGCCGGCGCTGGTCGACCGGCTGGCCGATCACCCCGAGCAGCTCGTGCTCGGCGGCGAGACGCGCGAGCTGACGCTGCTCTTCACCGACGTGCGCGGCTTCACCACCATCTCGGAGAGCTTCAAGAGCAATCCGCAAGGGCTGACGCGGCTGATGAACCGCTTCCTCACCGCGCTGTCCAGGGCCATCCTCGATCGCGACGGCACCATCGACAAATATATGGGCGACGCCATCATGGCGTTCTGGAATGCGCCCGTCGACCTGCCAGACCACGCCTTGCGCGCCTGCCGGGCCGGCCTCGACATGGTCAAGCGCGTCGACGATCTCAACCAGGAGCGGCGCAAGGAGGCGGAGCAGAATCCCGACGAGGCATTCCACGAGATCAGGATCGGCATCGGCATCAATACGGGCCAGTGCGTGGTCGGCAACATGGGCAGCGACATGCGCTTCGACTACACGGCGCTGGGCGACACGGTGAATCTCGCCTCGCGCCTCGAAGGCCAGTCGAAACCCTACGGCGTCACCATCATCCTGGGCGAAGGCACGGCGATTGCTGCCGCCGAAACGCTTGCGGTGCTGGAGATCGACTTCATCCGGGTGAAGGGCAAGAACGAGCCCGAGCGCATCCATGCGCTGCTCGGCGCGCAGGACATGGCCGGCGACGAGACGTTCCACGCGTTGCGGGCGGCCAACCGGGCGATGCTCGGCAGCTACAGATCGCAGGACTGGCAGGCCGCGTCGGAGGCGCTGGCCGGCATGGAGCCGCTTGCGGCCCGGCTGGCGGTCGATATCGCAGGTTATATCTCACTCTACACATCCAGGATCGCCTATTTCCGCGACAATCCGCCGGGCGAGCAGTGGGACGGCGTCTACGTGGCTGTGACGAAGTAGATTAGCGATGCAGTATATGTGGCGCGCGAGCCTCACCGCGGCGCGGAAACCTTCCGTTCGGCGACAGTTCCATTGTCGCCAGCATGATCGCTGTCCTTTTTATACGGATTAGTATAAGGGGAGGCGGGTGTTCGGGGGAACGTGCGTATGGCGGGGCTACGCGTCGGGGTTGCAGGGGTCACGATTCTTACGGCGGGGTTGATGGCGGGGCTGATGACCCCCGCCCGGGCGACCTCGCTGCAGGAAGCCGTCCAGCAGGCAGTGCAGACAAATCCCAGGATCGACGCCGCGCAGGCGAACCGCCGCGCCAGCGAATACAGCTTCAAGCAGGCCAAGGGCCGCTTCCTTCCCGAGGTCGAGCTGAACGCCGATGCAGGCCAGCAGAGGCTCGACCGGCCGAACGGCCTCGGGCCTTCCGTCAACGACAGGTGGCAGGACCGAAGGCAGGCAAGCCTCAGCATACGCCAGGTCCTGTTCGACGGATGGGACCGCGCCAACGACATCTATCGCTCCCAGGCAGGCATATCGGCCGCCTCCTACAGGGTGCTGGCCCGATCGGAAGCGGTCGGCCTCAACAGCGTCGAGGCCTATATCGACGTGGTGCGCCACGACAACCTGCTCGGCCTCGCCGAGGACAATGTGAGGCGGCACCAGGCGCTGCTCAGGATCATCCAGGAACGTTACGACGGCGGCCGCGCCCCGATCGGCGATCTCGAGCAGACGATCGAGCGCGTCGAGGCGGCCAAGGCTCTGGTGGCGCAGATCAAGGTCGCGCGCGAAACGGCCCGCGCCAAGTACAAGAACGCCGTCGGCTCGCCGCCCGCCGGGCTCCGCCAGGTCCGCTATGCGACCGGCATCCCGAAGAGCGTCGCCGACGTCACCAACAGGGCAGTCCGCAACAATCCGCGCGTCAGGGAAGCGATCGCCGAGACCGAGGTCTCCTATTTCGACAAGGAGCAGTTCCGCTCCACGCTCTATCCGCAGGTCTATCTCGAAGGACACGCGACGCGCGGCGAGGACCTCGAAGGCACGCCCGGCCGCAACGACGAGCTGGAAGCGAAGGTCGTGCTGCGCTGGAAGCTGTTCGACGGCGGCGTCAGGCGCAACCGAACGGCCGAGCTCGGTGAGCGCTATTCCGAGAGGGTGGCCGAGCAGATGGTGCTGGTGCGCGACCTCACCCAGGAGGTGGAAGTCGCTTGGGCGCGCCTGGTGGAGGGTCGCGCCGAGGTCGAGGCCATCCAGCGCGAGGTCGCGCAGAACGTCAAGGTCGTCGCCACCTACCAGGACGAATACAACGCCAACAAGCGCAGCCTGCTCGACGTTCTCGACGCGGAAAACGCCCGTTTCTCCAGCCAGTTCGAGCTGTCGAACGTGACGGCGCTGCACGTCTTCTCCAGCTACGAGCTGCTTGCGCAGATGGGCGTGCTGCTGTCGACGCTGGGCGTCCGGGCGCAGGAGATACCGGACGTCCCGGACGTGCCGCTGCCGGCGCTGCTGCGCTCGCCGGCGAAATCGAAATTCGCCATTCCGCCGCTCAGCCCGGAATGATGGTCGTCGCGGATATGTTGCGGGCCGTCGCGGAGCCCCGATTGCGGTAAAAGGTGGAACAGAGGCACAAATCCTTCGACGAAAGCACCGCGCCGAAGCCGACGCTCGGGCCGGACGCTTTCGACGTGCACGATCCGCTGCTCGCCGCGCTCGAATATCTCGCCGCCCATCACGGCAAGCCGTTCTCCAGGGCCGCCGTCCTGCAGGGGCTGCCGCTTACCGACGGGTTGCTGAGCCTCGACCTTTTCGCGCGCGGCGCCGAGCGGCTGGGCTTCGAGGCCAAGGTCGTCAACCGCCGCCCCTCGGAGGTTTCCGGCCTCGTCTGCCCTTATATCGTGCTCCTGAAGAGCGGCGACGCCGCCGTGGTGATCGAGAAGCGGCATCGCGCCAGGGCCGTCCCGGTCATCGTTCCGGGCGTCTCCGACGTGAAGAAGAAGCGCCTCAAAGAGCTCGACCGCGAGGGGCTGGACACCGTCATCTACGTCGCCGACCGCAGGCAGCAGGAGGCGGTGGCGTCGGATTCCGCGATGACGCGGCGCATGAAGGGCCACTGGCTCTGGTCCGTCGTGCTGAAGCTCTGGCCGACCTGGCTCTACGTCGTGCTGGCCGCCCTGGTCATCAACCTGCTTGGCCTGGCGCTGCCGCTCTTCGTCATGAATGTCTACGACCGCGTGATCCCCAACAATTCGGTGCCGACGCTGTGGGCGCTGGCGGCGGGGGTCGTGATCGCGCTCGGCGCCGACTTCGTGCTGCGTATGCTGCGCGCCGGCGTCATCGAGAGTTCGGGACGCCGCGTCGACATGCGGGTCTCGTCGGCGCTCTTCGAGCAGGCGCTCGACGCCACGATGGCAAGCCGCGCCGCACGCGCCGGCGAATTCGCCAATCACATACGCGAGTTCGAGACCGTCCGCGACTTCTTCACCTCGTCGAGCATCGTCTCGGTCATCGACCTGATGTTCATCGGCGTCTTCCTCGGGCTGCTCTACATGATCGTCGGCGAGCTGGCGCTGGTGCCGCTGCTCGCGGTGCCCCTGGTGCTGGTGGCGACGCTGCTGATCCAGGTACCGCTCGCGCGTTCGGTCAACGCGGCCCAGCTCACCAAGACCAACCGGCACACGATCCTCGTCGAATCGATGGTCGGCATCGAGACGGTCAAGGCCGTCGCCGGCGAGGGCGTGCTGCAGAAGAAGTGGGAGGATGCCGTCGCCGGCTCGGTGCGGGCGAGCTCGTCCATGCGCTTCTGGTCGTCGCTCGCCATGTATTTCACGATGACGGTGCAGCAATGCGTCAGCGTGGTGCTGATCATCTGGGGCGTCTATCTGGTCGCCGCCGGCAGCATCACCATCGGCGCGCTGATCGCCTCCAACATCCTCGCCGGCCGCGTGCTCGCGCCGCTCGGCTCCATCGCCATGACGCTGGCCCGCGCGCAGACCTCTTTCTCGGCGCTGAAGCAGCTCAACGCCATGATGCGGCTCGACCGCGACCACAAGGCGCCGCCGGAGGGCGGCGGCCGCATCGACCGCGGCCGGCTGGAGATGCGCGACCTCGAATTCGCCTATCGTGGCCAGCAGACCGGCGCGCTGAACGGCCTGTCGCTGGCGATCGCTCCGGGCGAGCGGGTCGGCGTCATCGGCCGTGTCGCGTCGGGCAAGTCGACGCTCGGCAAGCTGCTCTCCGGCCTCTACGCGCCCGACAAGGGCTCCGTCATCGTCGACGGCACCGACGTCAGGCATGTCTGGATGGCGGATCTGCGCAGGGCAGTGGCCTATGTTGGCCAGGAGCCGGAGCTTTTCGCGGGGTCGCTGCGGGAGAACATCCTGTTCGGCAGGGCAGCCGACGACAACGCCTTCGAGGAGGCGACGCGCGCCTCGGGCCTCGCCACGCTGGCGCAAAGCCACCCGCTCGGCTACGCGCTGTCCGTCGGCGAACGCGGCCGCGCCATCTCGGGCGGCCAGCGCCAGGCCGTCGCCATCGCGCGTGCGCTGCTCGGCAGGCCGCGCGTGCTCTTCCTCGACGAGCCGACCAGCGCGATGGACAACCTCACCGAGGCCGCCTTCATCCGCAGCTTCCGCACCTGGCTGAAGCCCGACACGACGTTGATCCTCGCCACACACCGGGTTTCCATGCTGGAGCTGGTCGACCGGCTGATCGTGCTGGAGAACGGCCGCGTGGCAGCCGACGGCCCGAGGGACAAGGTGCTGGCGTCGCTGGTCAAGAAGCGGCTGGTCTCTCCGACCGAGAAGGCTGGCGGCAGGCAAGGCAGCGCCGATGGCTGACGTCGACCTGAATTTCGCCAACGATCCGCGCGCCGTCATCGAATCTTCCGTCACGCCCGGCGCATGGCGCATACTCCTGGTCATCGCCGGCGCCTTCGCGCTGCTCGTGCTGTGGGCATCCGTCGCCCATGTCGACCAGATGGCGACGGGGGCAGGCCGCGTCATCCCGTCCAGCCAGGTGCAGGTCGTGCAGAGCCTGGAGCCGGGCATCGTCGCCGAGATACTCGTCAGGGAAGGCGACCGCGCCGAGCCTGGCCAGAACCTCATCCGCATCGACGACACCGGGGTCGCCTCAAAACTCGGCGAGTTGCGCCAGCAGCAGCTGGCGCTGGCCGCCGAGCTCGACCGGCTGAACGCACAGGCGGCGGGCGCCGAGACCTACGCGGCGCCGGCCATCGTTGCACCGGGTTCCGAGCCGTTCTTCCGCGACCAGCAGGCGATCTTCCTGGCCGAGCGACGCGCCTTGCATGAAAAAATCCTCATCCGCGACCAGCAGCTCGTCCAGCGACGGCAGAACCTGCGCGAGGCGGAGGCGACCGCCGCCAAGCAGGCGGCCTCTCTGCAACTCGCCGAGCGCGAGCTGGCGCTGACGCAGGCGCTGTTCGAGAAGAAAGCCGTGCCCGAGCTCGAGCTGCTGCGCCTGCAGCGCGCGGTGAGCGAGTTGCGCGGCGACCTCGGCATCTGGCAGGCCGCCAAGCTCAGGCTGGACGCCGAGGTGTCCGAGGCGGAGGCGCAGGTCGAGGCCGAGAAATCGGCCTTCCTGGCGGAGGTGCAGACGCGCATTTCCAAGGTGAACGCCGAGATGTCGGTCGTGCAGGAAAGCCTGCGCGCCGCCGACGACCGCGTGCGCCGCGCCATGCTGAAGGCGCCGGTCGGCGGCGTCGTCAACAAGGTCAACGTCGCCACCATCGGCGAGGTGATCGCCGCCGGCGCCAGCGTGGTCGAAATCGTGCCGGTCGACGACACGCTGCTCATCGAGACACGCATCCGCCCGCAGGACGTCGCCTTCATCCATCCGGGCGCAAAGGCCACCGTGCGCCTTTCCGCCTACGACTACACCAAATACGGCACGCTTGCGGGAACGGTCGAGCGCATCGGGGCCGACACCATCACCGACGAGCAGGGCGAGACCTTCTACCAGGTGATCGTCGGCACGGACACGGCCAATGCGGATGGCGGCATGCGTGTCATTCCCGGCATGGTCGCCACCGTCGACATCTCCAATGGCGAGCGCACGGTTCTGGACTATCTGCTGAGGCCGGTGATGAAGATCCGCGACCAGGCGTTGCGCGAAGCCAGGTAAAAGCCGAGGCCGGCCGCCATCAGCGCAGTTTACCCTAAGATATACGGGAAGGTTAACCTAACATTAAGTTCATGGACTCTGCGGACCGTGGCGGATATGCTTGGCGCGCGAATGGGCTGACGGCGCGCCGTCAGGGGGCTTGAAAGCATGAGCATCGGGAGCGCAGCCGGCGACGGGCCGTCCGTCGCTCCTCTGACGCCATCGCCTGAGGGCGGCGGCCCGGTTACCATTGCGGACGCCAAGATCCTGTTCCTCGGAGAATATTCGCGCGCGGGACACGACCTCCTCATAGAGCATGATGGCAAGGCGGTCCTGGTCCAGGACTATTTCGCCGGCGGCGGCAGCAACCTCGTCGGGCCGACCGGCGCGTTCCTGACGCCGGAGGTGGTGGAGGCGCTGGCCGGACCCGTAGCGCCCGGCCAATATGCGCAGGCCGGGTCGGCGCCACCCGCCGGCGCTGCCCTCGAGATCGGCAAGGTCGTCTCGGTCGAGGGCACCGCCACGGCCACCCGCACGGACGGCGTCACCGTCAGGCTGGCGGACGGCGACCCCGTCTACCAGGGCGACGTGGTGCGCACCGAGGCCGGCTCCAAGCTCGGCATCTCGTTCATCGACGATTCCGTCTTCTCCATGTCGGCCGATGCCCGCATGGTGCTCGACGAGCTTGTCTTCGACCCGGCCAAGGCGGACGACAGCTCGATGGTCGTCAACCTGGTGCAGGGCTCGTTCGTCTTCGTCACCGGCCAGATCGCGCCGACCGGCAACATGAAGGTCGAGACGCCGGTCGCCACGATGGGCATCCGCGGCACCACGCCGAAGGTGCTGATCAACACCGACCTCGGCGTCACCGAATTCACCATCCTGCCCGATCCCGGCAGCGGCAAGATCGGCAGCTACCTTCTGATCGACAAGGCGACCGGCGAGGTCCTCGGCACGGTCGAATCGGTCGGCGACAAATGGGTGATCACCTCGCTGTCCGACGAGCCGGTCAAGGTCGCCAAGTCCGGCCTCGACCTGCTGGAGGACGAGCGCGCGCTGGCCGACATACGCGACGCGGTCTCCAACGCGCTCGGCAAGCGCACCGAGTATGACGGCGCCAATTCCTTCCAGCAGGTGGCTTACGACGCGACGGCCTCGAAGGGCGGGGAGGGCGGTCCGCAGGACGGCAACGGCTCCGGCGGTCCCAACGGAGGCGATGGTGGGGTCGTCGACCCGACGCCCGACAAGGACGACCCGCCAATCGCGGGGGACGATGCGTTCACGACGAACGAAGATTTCGTGCTTGTCGGCGGGAACGTCATCAACGCTTCGGGCGGCGGCGCCGACGTCGACCCCGATGGGTTCGCGTTGGCAGTGACGCAAGTCAACGACATCAATCTTACCTTCTCGGGCGGAACCGCGTCTCTGGTGCTGCCTGCGAACGCCGCCGACCAGACGGTGGGCGCAAATCTGCTGATTTCCCAGAATGGCAGCTTCAGCTACGACCCAACCAGCGCCTTCAACTATCTCGCGGTCAACGAGTATCGGATCGAGTCCTTTACCTACACGATCACGGACAAGTTCGGCTTTACCGACACGGCTACCGTCACGATCCGGGTGGACGGCCGCAATGATACGCCGGTGATCACGGTGGGCGACGTCACGGGCTCGATCGACGACGAGGCGGAGCAGGATCCATCGCAGAGCAACGAGCTTCTTACCGAAACAGGTTGGATTACTTTTGCCGATGTCGACCTGTCGGACAGGCCGACAGCGACGGTGAGCGCCGCTTCGGCCACGGCTGTCGGGCAGGACGGCAATCCGCTTTTGCTCACCCAGGGCCAGATCGACGCAATTCTGGGTGCGTTCAGCATCAGCCCGGACGATGCCAGCGGCGCGAACACCAACAACGGCACGGTGACCTGGACCTATTCGATAAACGAGAACACCATCGACTTCCTCGGCGCGGAGGAAGTGGTCACGGCCGTCTTCACGATCAAGGTGGACGACCATCACGGCGGCACCGCCACGCAAACGGTGACCATCACGATCAACGGCGCCAATGCCGAAGGGAACGGGCTGAACGATGCGCCGGTCATCACGCCCATCCTGGTGGTGGGCGCCATCGCGGACGTTTCGGAAACGGCGGCTCAAAATCCTGCGCTGAGCGCGGGATCGTTGACGGCAAATGGCTCGATCACCTTCCTGGATGTCGACCTAACCGATCGGCCGACAGCGACGGAGGCGACGAAATCCGTCGTCTGGACCGCGGGTGCCACCGAGCTCATCCTGGCCCCCGACGACAAGGCCGCCATCGAGAACGCTTTCACGATTTCGCCCAATGGGGCGAGCGGCGGCAACACCAACGCCGGCACGGTAGGCTGGACCTACACGCTTCCGGAAAGTGCCGTGGATTTTCTTGCCGAGGGTGAAAAAGTCACGGTGACCTTCACCATCACGGTCACGGACGACGAGGGCGGGGCCGATACCCAGGACGTGACGATCACGATCACCGGTGCCAACGATGCGCCCGATATCGTGGTGGCTTCGGGCGACAGTGCGACGCTTGCGCTGACGGAATCGTCGGAAAATCCCGGCCAGGCTTCGGACGGCGCCTTCACGCCGACCGGCGGTGGCACCCCGACGTACTCGGGCACGATCTCCTTCTCGGACGTCGACTACACGGACGACCACACGACGAGCGTCGATCTGGCGGTCAGCCAGACCGGCAGCACCAACGCCGCGCCGGCCTCGCTCGACCTGCATTCATTGCTGACGCTGTCGATCACCCAGGCCGGCGCCGACGGCACTGGCGGCAAGGTGACCTGGACGTTCGACGGCAACGAGAACAATTTCGACTATCTCGCCGAGGGTGAGACGGCCGTGCTGACCTACACGGTGCGCGTCACCGACGACGCCACCGGCAGCCTCTCCGATACCCAGACGGTGGTCGTGACGATCACCGGCGCCAACGATGCGCCTGATATCGTCGTGGC
>DATDJN010000440.1:0-2549 GCA_036520515.1 Rhizobiaceae bacterium | reverse complement strand
GCCGTCGAGGCCGGCGAGCGGCTGGGTTTCCTGCCCGGCGACATGAAGGAGAAGGTCGATCCGTATCTGCGCCCGCTCTATGACGCGCTCTACGACATGATGCCGGCCGACAAGGTCGAGCGGGCGATCACGGCGGAAGTGATCGAGATCGCGCCGCTCGCCTTCATGCGCGGCCGCACGCTGGCGCATTGCGCGGTCATCCTCGACGAGGCGCAGAACACGACGCCGATGCAGATGAAGATGTTCCTGACCCGCCTCGGCGAGGGCTCGCGCATGATCATCACCGGCGACCCGACGCAGATCGACCTGCCGCCGAACACCAAATCGGGCCTGGTCGAGGCGCTGCGCATCCTCGACGGCGTACCGGGCTCGGTCACGGTGCGCTTCAACGATGCCGACGTCGTCCGCCATCCGCTGGTAGCCGAGATCGTCAAGGCCTATGACCGCGACGCCAAGATGGCGCGCGGGCTGGGCGCCGGCGAAAGCTGATCCGGCCGTATCCCTCCGTCGAAGGAGCGGCAGCCGCCGCCTGACCATGCACCAAGCGCGAAAACCCCGGATCGCCATCGACATTGCCGTCGAGGCCGGCGACTGGCCGCAGAAGCGCAAGCTGCGCGGCCTGGTCGAAAAGGCGGTGGATGCGGCGCTCGGCGAGGCGGGCGTGGACGCGGAAGCCGGCTCAGAACTCAGCATCGTCTTTTCCGACGACGCCCACATCCGCAGGCTGAATTCCGGCTGGCGCGGCAAGGACAAGCCGACCAACGTGCTGTCGTTCCCGGCCTTTCCGGTGAAGCCGGGGGATAAACTGCCGCCGATGCTGGGAGATGTCGTGCTGGCGGCCGAGACCGTGGCGCGCGAGGCAGAGCTGGAAGGCAAGCCTACGGACCACCACATAACGCATCTCGTGATACACGGCGTCCTGCATCTTTTGGGCCATGACCACGAGGACGAGGCGGAGGCGGAGGCGATGGAAGCGCTGGAGCGGTCGGCTCTCGCGAGGCTTGCCATTCCCGATCCCTACGCGTAACACAAAATGGAAACCAACCTGACGACGATGAACGATACACCAGAGCCTGCCGCGCGCCCCGAAACGGGCAGCGCAAGAGCCGAATCGGCGGAAGAAGGCCCGAGTTCGAGTCCCAGTCAGTCCGCGCCGCAAGCCGCGCCGCCGTTCTCGGCGATGGAGGCGACTCCCGAGCGGCCGTCCTTCTTCGAGCGGCTGGCCGGGCTTTTCCGGCACAGGAACGGCTCCAGCCTGCGCGAGGAAATAGCCGACGCGCTGGCCGAGACGGCGACTGACGCCGAATCCTTCTCGCCCGGCGAGCGGGCGATGCTCCACAACATATTGAGGCTGCGCGAGGTGCGCGTCGAGGATGTCATGATCCCGCGCGCCGACATCGAGGCGGTCGAGATCGGCACCACGCTGGGCGAACTGCTGACCGTGTTCGAGCAGTCCGCCCATTCGCGCATGCCGGTCTACGCCGAGACGCTCGACGATCCCCGGGGCATGGTCCACATCCGCGACGTGCTCGCCCACATCACCAAGCTCGCCCGTACCAAGAAGGACCGCGTCACGCGCAAGACGGCCGCCCGCGCCGCCGCGGCGCTCGACTTCGCCAATGTCGACCTGACGAAGACGATCGGCGAGCTCGGCCTGATGCGCACGGTGCTCTTCGTGCCACCCTCCATGCTGGCCTCCGATCTGATGGGCCGCATGCAGGCCAGCCGCACGCAGATGGCGCTGGTCATCGACGAATATGGCGGCACCGACGGGCTGGTGTCGCTGGAAGACATCGTCGAGATGGTGGTCGGCGACATCGAGGACGAGCATGACGACGAGGAGCCGATGGTCACGCAGGCCGGCGACGGCGTCTATCTCGTCGACGGCAAGGCCGACATCGACGAGGTCGCCAAGCTGATCGGCGAGGGCTTCAAGGCCGGCGAGCACGGCGAATATGTCGATACGATCGGCGGCATGGTGTTCAACACGCTGGGCCGGGTGCCGGCGCGCGGCGAGGTGGTGCAGGCCGTGCCCGGCTTCGAGTTCCACGTGCTCGACGCCGATCCGCGCCGCGTCAAACGCGTGCGCATCGTCGACATCGCCAAGGCCGAACGCCGCCGCCGCGCCGCGCGCGTGGAGCAGCCGGCGCCGTGAAACAGGCGTTTCACGGGTGAAATTTCGCTCACGGGCCGCACCGCCGCCTGCCGGCGGCTGGCCCTCCGCGGGGGCGCCGGACGACCGGCGGCCCGCAGTCGCGGGCTCGGCCTTCGGCCGGGATGCGCAATGCCCTCCCTCCCCTTGAGCCGGGTGGGTCGGTCGAGGCAGTGCCCAGCATCTTTGCGTCGCGTCCTCCACAATTCCCCATCTCCGTCTCGGTCCTTCGACCGCCCCTCCCACTCCGTGGGGGCGAGGATAGGCGCGTTTCGTCGTTGCCACGCCCTGCTTTCGCAGTCTGGCCATTTCAAAGAATGCTCTTCGCCACGGGAAGAGAAGTCGGGAAGCGGGGCGCGAGACCCAAGCCTCTGAAAAACTAAAACGTGGCCCGGTT